>JBBAEW010000125.1:0-2505 GCA_041655695.1 Saccharofermentanales bacterium | reverse complement strand
CTATGATCTGGTTCTCTTTTTCCGCTTTCTTCTGGCCCGGGGACAGAACCTGCAGCCGGAAGATGAGGCCTGGCTGGAGCTTGACCTGTCGGCGGTGGACGATGCCTTTCTGGCTTCCCTGCAGCTCTCAGACCTTTACGCCTACATCACCTGGCTTGCTGCTACGCGCAAGACGGCGCCCTCTACCCGGGCCAGAAGGACTTCTTCCATCCGGACCTTCTTTGACTACCTGACCACCAAGGCCGGCGTCCTCAAAGAAAACATCGCGGCCAACCTGGAATCACCCAAGCAGGTCCGCAGACTTCCCCGTCATTTGACCCTGGACGAGAGCCGCCAGCTCTTATCGGCTGCATCCGATGACGAGACCCGCTTTTCCAGCCGTGACTACTGCATCCTGACCCTTTTTCTCAACTGCGGACTCCGCCTGTCCGAGTTATGCGGCATTGACTTGTCCTCATGGCGCGACGACACACTGACTGTCATCGGCAAAGGCAACAAGGAGCGTACCATCTATCTGAACGGAGCCTGCATCTCGGCCATCACGGCCTATCTCCCCGACCGCCTGACGCCTGTGCGCCAGGACAAGGACGCCCTCTTCATTTCGCGCCTGGGTAAACGGGTCACTCCCAGGGCCGTTCAGAACATTATCAAGAAGTACATTTTGTCGGCCGGACTGGACCCTGAGCGTTATTCGACCCATAAGCTCCGTCATACGGCCGCCACCCTCATGTACCAGTACGGTGAAGTTGATATCCGAAGCCTTCAGGCCCTTCTGGGCCACGCTTCCGTCGCGACAACCGAGATCTATACTCACATTAACCAACGGGCCCTCCACGACGCCGTTGAACAGAACCCTCTCAATACCGAACGGATCAAGCCCTGACAAAAAGAGCCCTGTCCAGGGACAGAGCTCTCTCTTTGCGATCTAATAATCAGGTTCAGCTTCTCATCTTCTCCAGGAAGACTTTATAGGCCGCGTAGGTCTTATAGACGTCGATCTTGCTTGTAACTTCGAAGCAGGAATGCATGGACAGAACAGGAACCCCGCAGTCGATGACCGAAATACCAAGGTCAGCCTGATAGATGGCCACTGTACCGCCGCCGCCCTGGTCAACCTTGCCCAGTTCGCCTGTCTGCCAGGGGATTTCATTGGCTTCCAGCAAGCGGGTTACCTCATTGAAGTACTCGGCATTGGCGTCGGATGTCCCGCCCTTGCCGCGGGCTCCCGTGTACTTGAAGAAGGCGATGCCCCTGCCCGCGTAGGTGTTGTTTCTGGGGTCAGAAACGGACGGGAATGTGGGGTCAAAGGCATTGGAGACGTCGGAGGAGAGCATGGTGGATTGTTCAATCTGATCCTGCAGCTCAATGGCCGAAGGTTCGCGGCCCAGGATGGAGCGGACCATGCGGCGCTGGATGGAAGGAAAGAGCTGGGAACGGGCACCTGTGATGCCGCCGGAGCCTGTCTCTTCCTTGTCATAGAGAATGACCATACCCGTTCGCTTAAGGGGGGCCTCAAGGTCCAGGAGGGCGCGCAGGGCCGTATAGGCACAAACCCTGTCATCCTGGCCGTAAGCCCCGATCATGGAGCGGTCGAAGCCGACGCAGCGGGCTTTCTCAGCCGGTACAATTTCGATCTCCGCCGTTACCAGATCCCTTTCGGTAATGCCGTAGGTCTGATGGAGCAGGTGGAGGATGCCCAGCTTGAAGCGCTCTTTGATATCCTCTCCGCCCGGATAAGGAATGCTGCCCACCAGGACGTTGAGTTCCTCGCCCTCGATGACCTCGGCTGCCGTCTTCTTCATCTGATCGGCACCCAGATGGGGCAAAAGATCCGTGATGGTGAAGACCGGGTCTTGCGGGTCTTCTCCAATGGAAAGCTTGAGGGTCTCCCCGTCTTTCAGGATAACCACCCCATGGAGAGCCAGAGGGATGGCAGCCCACTGGTATTTCTTGACACCGCCGTAATAATGGGTCTTGAGCAGGGTCAGGTCATCGGATTCATAGAGCGGGTTGGGCTTCAGATCCAGCCGGGGCGAATCGACATGGGCACCGATCAGGTTGAAACCCAGGAGCGGATCAGCTGAACCGATCTGCGCGGCCACCAGTCCTTTGCCGTGGACCGTCTCATAGACCCGGTCGCCTGCTTTAAGAGCCTGATCACTCTTAAAAGGCTTGTAGCCACTGGCTTCCAGCAGGTCAACCGCATAATCCACGAATTCACGCTCGGTTTTTCCCTGGTCCAGCGCTTCCTTATAGTCCTCGGCAAACTTGCAGATGGCTTCCATCTCGGCGTCGTTCTCGGGGTCCCAGAGATTCTTGAAAGAAAAGGTCAGCTGCTTGCGCAGTTGGTCTACCGCTTCCTTCTTCTTATTGTCTTGCTCGCTCATTTGATTTCCCTTCCTAGCTTTCGTTTGAATGGTGGTCATCTTCCTTGTCCAGGTTCCCGATTTTGGCGCGGCGTTCGTCCGTCATCAGATCATGGTCAAGGTAATACTGTTCAATAGC
>JBBAEW010000124.1:0-2541 GCA_041655695.1 Saccharofermentanales bacterium | reverse complement strand
TAGATAAGGAATTAAATAAAGATACTAAATTATTAAAATTTATTGGAACACATGTTAATAATATTGATGATTTATATTTATTTTATAAAAAATGGTCAGAATATTTTAAGATAAAATCTGATAAACATTTAAGAAAATTTAAATCTTTAATAGATGAAGTCATAGAAGATTTAAATGGGAATCGACCATTTAATGAAAATTATAGAAATGTTTTAAAAGAAAAAGATAAATTTAATTAAATGAAATATATTATATCATATCATAATTTTAATGAATCAAAAGGAATATCGGATTCATGTGAAATAGTTTTATATAAAATATGGTCAAAAATAGAAAATGATATAATAAATAGTATATCAAATGACATTGTATTTGATATTAATGAACTTGATTTTAAATGTAAAAATATAATATTAAAATATAACATATCAAAAGGAGAAGATAACATTTGTAATGGATTAACAATACTGAATAATTCAAAAATAATAGATAACATTTTAAATGATATTACAATTAATATCGATATAATAGTAAATGATATGGATGATGAATTTATTTATTATATAAAATCTGTTATTCTACATGAATTATTACATATTTTTCAACATTATAATATTAGAATAAATAATAGATTTAGACCAGAATCATTTTCAATTGGTAGTATTTTACCACAATTAAAACAAAATGTTAGTTGTAAATATTCAAAATATTTATTGGATGTATTATACTATTCGTTATCACATGAATTATCAGCACAATTACACCAATATTATTTATATAAAATATCAGGTAGAGAATATAAAAGAATAAATTTCATAATAGATTTACTATCAAATTTTAAAATTATTGATTTAAGTGAAGAAGATGATAAAGAAATAACATATATAAGAAATCATGTTGTTAATTCAATAAAATATTTAGCAACTAATAAAAAATATTTAAAGAATATCGATTCATCAATATGGTCAACTGGTGATAATGTTAATTTTTTAAAAAACATTAAAAATATGATAGACTATAAATTGAAATGGATTCATAAAAAAATAAAATTAATAAATAGTAAAATAGAAGAAAATAAAACAATTAGGTATGATCAAACGAATAGTTTGCCCACTAATTGGGAATACTATGATATTTTACAAAGATTTGATTTTATTAAAGAAAACTTGAACGATTGTAAAATAAAATTTTTTATATGAAAATAGATTATAATTCCACTCCTTGGCAAAGTTATGTAAATCGACATATAATAGAAGATTTAAATAATACTGAATGACATAATGCATATAAAGAAAATCGTAAAAAATATCCAGAAAATTTTAAAGATATTAAAATAACTTTTAGGGATGGTAAAACTAGAATAGGTTATTATGATGGTCAATATTATGTGGCAACAGATAGTAAATATTGGATGGAAAATGGTAGAGTTCAAAATCTTGATGTGATTGGATGGGAATATATTGATTAATTTTTTGTATATTTAAATATTTATTGTATATTTGCACTATTAAATAAAACAAAAAATATGAGCGTTCAAACATTACATTTTAGAGTTGGCGAAGATGCAGGTATTTTGTTAATGAATATTGCACAAGAACATTTACTATATGCAAATGATATTGATAAGGCGATTAAAACGATAACCGATAGTCTTTCAGGTTGCTCAATGGATTTAGCACTTAAATTACTTGTGGGTGATTATGTTATTCAAGTTGATGTTGAAGAACAAAATTTCATCGTAACAAAACGTGATGATAGTATTCACACCATTTTTCCTAAAATTGATGTATTTGATTGGTGTAGAAAAAAATCAATTGAAATTGCCAAAAATGGTGATGATTTGATAAGATCAATTGATGAAAAAGTTTGGAAAATAAGAAATAGAGGGTTATATAAAACTTATTCTTACAAACAAATCTTTGATTTTATTGCAGGTAATGATAAAGCAATTCTCGATGATTTAAGAGAAACCGAAGAAGTATCTGAATTAACACTTTTGATAAAAGTATGTAAAGATTACATTAATAAGTCGTTAAGACTTCGTAAAGTAATTGATTGGCTTGAAAAAACATATCCTGAAAAGTTTGAAAAACTTGATATGGATATGGCGGAAATTTTGGATAGTAGTCATACTTTAACAACACTTATTCGTAAATTTCAGTCTATGTTAAAGTGTGAGTGGGATAATTTTTCAATGTCCAATATGGACACTGAAATTGAAAATTATATTGTTTCTGCAAAAGAAATTGATGATGTGATTTCCAATGGTATTGAACCAGTTGATATAATGGATAATTATTCTGCGGGTTGGTTAAGTCCAATTGGTGAATATTATGCTTTAAATGGTGAGATTGCCAATATGTTACATAATCAAATTGCTGATGCTTTACAAGAAAAGGGTGTAATTCCAATGTATGGTGAAAATGAACGTGACATTAATCCTGATGCTTGGCTCGAACAAAATGGTTGGGTTAAAATACATGGAAATAGAGTACATTTTGCAGGTTGTTTGAATAAACGATTGGGTAAAGAAAATGTTGA
>JBBAEW010000123.1:0-2588 GCA_041655695.1 Saccharofermentanales bacterium | reverse complement strand
ACATGGTGGCAGCAGCCCTCATTGAAACCGGCCGCATCGACGTCCTGGTCAACAACGCGGGCCTGGCCGCCTGGGGGCTTCTGACCGAAACGCCCGAGGAGACCTGGGACCGGGTGCTGGCGACCAATCTCAAGTCCAGCTATCTTCTCTCCCAGGCCATCCTGCCCAATATGATCCGTAACCAGGCGGGCAGTATTGTCAATGTCTCCTCCATGTGGGGGATGCTGGGTGCCTCCTGTGAGGCAGCCTATTCAGCCAGCAAGGCCGGCCTGATCGGCCTGACCCGGGCCCTGGCCCAGGAAGTGGCCCCTTCGGGGATCCGGGTTAATGCGGTGTCACCCGGGGTCATCCGGACGGACATGATCAGCGATCTGGAAGCCGGGGATCTGGAAAACCTGGTCGAGCGGACTCCGCTCCGACGGATCGGAACGGCCGGGGAGGTCGCTGAGGCGGTTGCCTTCCTGGTGTCCGACAAGGCCTCTTTCATTACCGGTCAGGTCCTGGCCGTTGACGGGGGCTTTACCTGTCAGTAAAAGCAAGGGGCCTGTCCATGCGGACAGGCCCCCATTCAATCGTTTTCAATCACCCTCTCAGGCGATCAGTTCAGGATAAGGCATGAGGTCGAAGACCTTGTCCGCGGTCAAAGGCGGGCCGACCGACAGGGCATCTTCAACCGGAACAGCATTCCTCCAGACATCATCCGAGAAGGGGAAAGTCGTGTAGGTGCCGGCCAGATAATCCATGATGGTCCCGATGGTATAGGCTTCCTCAAGCTCAAAGACTGTCGTGCCGTCCATGATAGCGTAGGGGTTCCTTGCGGGGATGACCTTGGCAGTCCAGGAGAGTTCGGACAAGTCCCCCATGATCTGCCAGAAGGCTTCGGAGTCCAGGACGAAGAAGTCCAGGTAGACCTCGCCGGAGACCTCCTCGTAATAATAGGTCGGAACGATGTTCCAGTCGCGGTAGGGATTCAGGCTCATACCGACGTCCTGCATTTCAATCAAGGAGTCCAGAGTCAGGAAAGTCATACCGCTGAGCGGCCGCATGTTCATGACAGGGACGGGCGTCGGGTGCTCTTCCACATAGAAGTAGGCTTCGCTGAGCCGGCCCCGGGCCGAGAAGTGATAGAAGATTTCATCCTTGTAGACGAGATCCGTCTCGCCCGAATTGACGAAGTCAATCAGACGCAGGCCGCCGGGTGTCTCCGTATAGACAGCCCAGTAGCCATAAAGCTCGATGTAATCGTAGGAATCGGCAACGGCGTGAACCACATGCTCGGGGATACCGTCATCATTGAGATCAAAGGTTCCATACTCATAGAGGGGTTCAATGATCAGATTCTCGCGCAGCTCCCAGTTGGGCAGGCTGGCGGCATTGGGGTCCGCGCTGTAGGGTGGCATGGCGTAGCGCCACTCGAACTCGGCCGGGTTGTTCTGGATCATGCGGACGATCTCCTCCCACTCCGCAGCTGAATCCACGCGCGGTTCCTCAAAGTCGGGATCGTAGGCGTCCATGGAGACCAGGCGGTCCCGGATAAAGCTGTGATCGAAGTAGATGGATCCGCCGTAGAGCTCCTTGGCCATCCAGGCAGGATCGGGTCCGCCGGAAAGGGTGTCATAGATATAGAGGAAATGCTCCCCGAAAGGAACCATGTCGTAGACGGGGGGATCGTCGTAACTGGACAGGGTATCCACTACATGATCTTTCTGTGCGGCTGACAGGAGTTCGACAAAGACCGTGTTGCCGGTCCAGTCAATGCCCGCCGGGTAATCCCGCAGGGATCCGAATTCATAGATGATACTCTGGCGGCTTGTAATTTTGAAACCATTGGGCACCGGGAAGACATAGATCATGGAGGCAGCCTCCGGATCATTTCTCAGGTCCAGGGCCAGGTTCAGGTTGGGGTGAGGATAGAAGAAGACCGGGTTGGCACTCAGGTGCTGGGCGTCATAGGGGTCCAGGGCCAGGATGCGTTCAGCGAAAGCCGAGAGGACCGGCTCCGGAGGCTCCGTCTCCGTCGGTACCGCGGTGGGCTCGGTCGGCTGGCTTGTCTCGGTCGGCGTCTCAGTAGGAGCGGGTCCGCCCTTGTCCTTGAAGAAAAGGAAATAGACTCCGGCGCCCAGGGCGGCAACCAGTAGAAGAGCACCGACGATCAGACCGATAACAGCTCCTTTACCCATTTTTTTCTTAGGCGGCTGTGGCGCGTAGCCCGGATATCCCTGCCAGGCCTGCTGCGGCGGATAACCCTGCTGCGGCGGATAAGGCTGCTGCTGGGGGTAAGCTTGCTGAGGCTGCTGTGGGTAGCCAGGTTGAGGCGGATAGGGCTGCTGAGGCGGATAGGCCCCTTGCGGGGGATAAGGCGGCTGGGGAGGGGCAGGCGGCTGCTGCGGAAAAACTTGCTCAGGAGCCTGCGGCTCCGGCTGAACCGGCTGCTCCGGAGGCGGCGTCTGGTAACCTCCCTGTCCTTGATCTTGATTGGGATTATTTGAAACCATGGTAAACCTCCCTAATAGCGGCCTGCTATATTACAGGTCACGGCGTATTAACAGTATACTGTGGCCCCCTGGCCGTCAATGGCAGGGCCTGTA
>JBBAEW010000122.1:0-2621 GCA_041655695.1 Saccharofermentanales bacterium | reverse complement strand
TCTACCGCTTCCTTCTTCTTATTGTCTTGCTCGCTCATTTGATTTCCCTTCCTAGCTTTCGTTTGAATGGTGGTCATCTTCCTTGTCCAGGTTCCCGATTTTGGCGCGGCGTTCGTCCGTCATCAGGTCATGGTCAAGGTAATACTGTTCAATTGCTTTTTTGACGGCCTGTTCAGCCAGAACCGAGCAATGCATTTTGACCTTGGGCAATCCGTCCAAGGCCTCCGCCACTGCCTGGTTGGTGATGTCCAGAGCCTGGTCTGTAGTTTTGCCGATGATAAGTTCAGTCGCCATACTGGATGTCGCGATAGCGGAACCGCAGCCGAACGTTTTGAATTTTGCGTCGACAATGACATTGTCTTCGATTTTTAAGTCCATCTTCATGATATCCCCGCAAATAGGGTTGCCGACCGTGCCGCTGGCGTCGGCATCGGCGATTTCCCCCATGTTGCGCGGTCTCATGAAATGGTCAAGGACTTTTTCACTGTATTCCATAAAACCCTCCCGGTGTATTTTTTGAGGCTGATTAGAGGCCGTAGCCACCGACTATTTTAACATCGATTCCGCCTTCGGGCGGGATCAAGGCAGTCAGTTTACCCTTTTGGTAGTCAGCGTAAAGGGGCGACATATCCCGCAGGCGCTTGACAACAAGAGGAATGTCAACCAGGAAGCGGTCAATCTCGGCCTTTGTCGTTTCCCTGCCCAGGCTGACCCGCAGGGAACCGTGGGCAACCTCTGCCGGCATGCCGCTGGCAAGCAGGACATGGGAAGGATCCAGGGAGGCCGAAGTACAGGCAGAGCCGCTGGAACAGGCATAGCCCAGTGAATCCAGCAGGAGCAGAATCGATTCCCCTTCGATGAATTCAAAAGAGAAATTGGCGTTGTTGGGCAGCCTCAGCTGAGGATGGCCATTGAGCTTGGTGTGGGGAACCTGGCTGATGACGCCCTGGATCAGGTGATCGCGCAAGGCTGTCTGGCGCGCCGCCTCTCTGTCCATGTCCGCCAGGGCCAGTTCCATGGCCTTGGCAAAAGCTGCCGCGAAGGCAACGTTTTCCGTACCGCCCCGCTGGCGCTTCTCCTGGGCACCGCCGTGGAGCAGGCGCTCGATGCGCAGGCCCTTGCGCTTGTACAGAAGACCGACTCCCTTGGGCGCATAGAGCTTGTGGCCGGAGAAGGACATGAGCCCGCAGTTGAGCTGACGGGGCTGGACGGGAATGGCACCCAGAGCCTGGACAGCATCGGAGTGAAAGATGACATTCTCCCGTGCGCAGATCTCGCCGATCTCCGCGACAGGTTGGATCGTTCCGATCTCATTGTTGGCCATCATCAGGGAAACCAGTATGGTGTCCGGCCGGATAGCGTCCTTGACGGCCTGCGGGTCCACCAGTCCCTGGTAGTCAACGGGCAGGTAAGTAAGATCAAAACCCTCTTTTTCCAGAGCCTCCATGGTGTGCAAAACAGCATGATGTTCGATGGAACTGGTGATGATGTGGCGTCCTCTGCCCTGCCTGGCGTGGGCTACACCCTTGATGGCCCAGTTATCGGATTCAGTGCCGCAGGAGGTAAAGAATATTTCCTCGGGCAGCACCCCCAAGCCCCCTGCGATGGAGGCCCGGGCCTCTTCCAGTACCCGCGCGGCCTGGTGACCCTCACGGTAAAAAGAGGAAGGATTGCCATAAGTGTCACCCAGGACGGAAAGAAGAAGATCAATGACTTCCGGCCGGGGGGCTGTCGTTGCGGCATGGTCAAAATAGACCCTGGGATGCTGGGCAGCCTGGCCCATCCGCTCTTCCAATTGACGATCCATGAATCAAACTCCTTACATATTCAAAGTTCTGCCGGGCAAAGAGCCGGTCCGCGCCAAGCCAGCTCAGGGCTTGCCGCCTTGACTTTCCTTCTTCCGGCTTTGTCTTATTTCCTTAACCTGCTCCATCCAGTCGGCAATCCGGGATTCATAGCCCCGGTCCGAAGGCTGGTAGTAAACTTGATCGGCCATTTCCTCCGGCAGGAAGGGCTGGCCGGAAATGGCGTGGGGAAAATCATGATCGTAGAGATAACCTTCCCCGTAGCCCAAGTCTCCCATACCCGCTACCGGCGCATTGCGAAGGTGAAAGGGTATCTCGCCCGTCCTGCCCTGGCTGATGTCCTGGAGCGCACGGTCAATGGCCTGATAGGAGCGGTTGGACTTGGGACTGGTGGCGACCGCGATAACGGCTTCAGCCAGTATGATCCGGGCCTCGGGCATGCCGGTCATGAGGGCAGCCTGCCAGGCAGCCTGTGCCAGCGTCAGAATCTGAGGATTAGCCAGGCCAACGTCTTCCGCGGCGCATATGGTAATCCGGCGGCCGATAAAAGAAAGGTCCTCTCCGCCCTCCAGAGCCCGGGCCAGATAGAAGATGGCGGCATCGGGATCACTGCCCCGCATGGACTTGATCATGGCCGATACCGTATCGTAGTGCTCTTCACCGGAAGCGTCGAAGCGGGAAGTCTTCTTTTGCATGGAATCCAAAATAGCTTCCTGATTCAAAAGGATGGATCCGTCTTTTTCCATGGGGGTGGTCATGGCAGCCAGCTCCAGACCGTTGAGGGCGATCCGGGCGTCACCTCCTGCCAGAATGGCA
>JBBAEW010000121.1:0-2646 GCA_041655695.1 Saccharofermentanales bacterium | reverse complement strand
GACGTCAAAAAAGACTTCCTGGCCCAAGGCATGAAGAGCCCGCCAGACGCTCCGTCGGTTGGAATCCAGCTTAAGTGTCCGCGACCCGGCCAGGAGGCCGATCCGTTCTGTCTGGACCTTGCTGAAACGGAGCGACCGGGCGACAGCCTGGGCGGTGCCCGCACACAGGATCTCATCCAGGTCCAGGAGGAGAGCGGCCATTCGTTTCAGGGGATCCGGGCTGACCTGGCCCACGCGCTTGATGGCGGCGTCATATTGGGTCTTGGACAGGGAAGCCAGCTCCGGAATGATCCGGTAAAGAATCCGGGCGTAGCCGGCAAGGACCTTCTCCACGTGCGGTCCGGTCAGCAGACCTTCCAGCTCAAGGCGGATCCGTTCCCGGGCCACATGGGCCAGGAGCGGCCCTTGCTTTCTTAAGGCCTGGCGGGTGACAGGTTCGATTGCGAAACCCAATTCCGAGCTGAAGCGAAGGGCGCGCAGTATGCGCAGGGCATCCTCGCCAAAACGCTTGTGGGCCACCCCTACCGCGCGGATCAGCTTGCGGTCAATATCCCGTCGGCCCTGCCATGGATCAATCAGGCCCCGGTCCGGATGCCAGGCCATGGCATTGATGGAAAAATCCCGCCGGGCCAGATCCTCCTCCAGGGAGTCGGTAAACCAGACTTCATCCGGGTGGCGGAAGTCCGAATAAACACCTTCCCGGCGAAAGGTGGTCACCTCAATCCGCTCCTGGTCTGCCAGAACGGTCAGGGTTCCATGGGCCAGGCCCGTGGGCAGGGTCCGGTAATAGGGGGAAAGCAGGTCAGCGACTTGCGGCGGGCGGGCCGAGGTGGCCAGATCAACATCCCGGGTGGGCCGGCCCAAAAAGAAATCACGCAGAAAGCCGCCGACCACAAAACATTCGAAGCCGGCCTGGTTGAAGATTCCAATCAGGTCCAGAACCGGGGCGGGAAGGCTGGGCCGGACGGTCATGGAATCGAAGATCAGGGCGCCTCAGGCGGCGGGGCGGGCGGCTGGTAGTGGTAATAGGGGGGCGGAGCCTGCGAGGCCAGGCGGTTCCTCTCCTGTTTGTTGAGGGCGGCGCCCACGATCAAGAGGACTGGGAAAGCCAGCTGCAGGATCCCCCAGCCCGTCAGACTGGCAGGCAGTGAGAGGGCGGTAAAGATAATCCCGACTGTAAGCGGCAGGGTCGACCGGTGAAGATCGTTGCGGCGCTTGAGGGCCAGCACAGCCAGAATCAGCTGAAGCAGGCCCGCGAACAGGACCAGGATCCCCAGAACCACGCCAAAGCCCGTTATCAGCTGGCCCGTCAAATACTCAAAGGGAATATTCCAGTTGTCCAGGTAGGCCTCCATGTTGAAATTGAGGCCCGAAATCAATCTGCCTGACCAGATGGACAGGACAATCAGCAGGGGGCTGGCCAGGATAGCCAGGCTGCCCAGCACGATCATACCGATGGAACCTATCTGGATATAGATGGATCCTTTTGGTTTTGTCATGATAAATTCCTCCTCCATGGCCGGAATCCGGCGGATCTTCTCATCTTATGGGACCGGACAAGAGCGGGGCCGTCCCTTGGGCCGGCCCCGCGCCAATCAAAAAGCCCATGCCGGCGTCTTTGAGATTATTCCTCCTGCGGCGGTGCCTGATAGGGCGGCTGCTCGGAAGGCGGCTGCTGATAGGGCTGCTGATAGGGCTGCTGATAAGGCTGCTGCTGGTAAGGCGGCTGTTGATAGGGCGGCTGTTGATAGAGCGGCTGCTGGTAAGGCTGCTGATAGGGCTGCTGGCCGGGCACCTGGTAGGGCTGGCCTTGCGGATACATGGGGACGGGCTGCCATGCTCCCGACCGGTATTGGGACTTGTTCAGGATGGCGCCGACCAGAATCAGGACGGGCATGGCAAGACTTACCAGGCCGACAGCTGAGAAGCTGCTGATCAGGGAAATCAGGGCCAGAGCCGAAAAGATAATTCCGATCACCAGTGGGAAGGTGGAGCGCGCCGGATCATTCCTGCGCTTGAGGCACATGATGGCAAAGATCAGCATCAGAACCATGACTGCGATAATAATGACACCCAGGACTGCTCCGAAAGTCACCCAGAGGGTCGACAGGACGGAGCCGCTGATCAGCTCTCCGGAGACGTCCCCGACCTGCCCCAATTCGCCCAGGATAGGGCCAAGGAGGGAGAGGAGCCAGCCTCCCAGAGCGATCACCAGGATGCCTGCGATCAGGCCAAAGCTGGCGGAAATAATCATGAGGATGGAGCCTATGGCGATTAAGACTCTGCCTTTTGCTTTCTGAATCATTTTCATAATCTCCTTTTCAACGTCTGGAAACAGCTGTCTACTTGGTGAAAGTATACAACAGAAGATTATGTATAGGCGTAGCTTGGGGTCCGGCTATCCTCCCGGTATCATGGACCGGCGGATCCGGCCGGTTTTCGGAGCAGGCGGTAACCGATGAAGGCCAGGACTGAGTAGAAGATACCTACGGTCAAATTCCACAGGAAGTTGGACAGAGTCGAACCCGTGGCCAGGACATTGAAATCCACCAGGCTGATCCCCAGGGAGAAGAGGCTCATGAGGGCAAAACCCATGGAAAAATCGTTGAGAACAGGTGATTGGTACTCAGGATCCGTAATCTTTAA
>JBBAEW010000120.1:0-2649 GCA_041655695.1 Saccharofermentanales bacterium | reverse complement strand
GATCAGGGTCGATTTGCCCGTGTTGGGAATACCGGCAACCAGAATTCGAAGGGGCCGGACCAGGCGTCCCTGTTTCTTTGCTTTTTCAAGCAGGGGGGCGTGAAAGACAAGCAGTTCCCTGCGGATCTGCCGGATGGCACCTGGCTGGCGCAAATCGCAAAAAAGAGGTGTCAGGGGCTGGTCTTTGAAATAGTCAAGCCATAGGCTGCCGGCTTTGTCATCTGCCAGATCAGCGTGGGAAAGGAGGAGCAGATGGGGCTTGGCCGGCCTGAAGTCCAAAAAGAGCGGGTTTCGGCTGGCCCTGGGGATCCGGGCGTCCGCGACTTCGATGACGGCGTCAATATGCCGCCAATTTTCCCGAAGCTGGCGGGCGGCGCTTGCCATATGGCCTGGATACCAGTGTATTTGTTTGCCATCGGGGCTGTTTTTGGAACTCATAAACCCATCCTGTCCTGCTTCTGACCCAATCCTGTTCAGTATAGACCACTTGCCAATCAAAAAAGACGGCGATTCCGCCGTCTTTTCAGACTCTACACAGTGATGCCATCAGTTCTTGGTCGGCAGTTTTTCGCGCACGCGGGCAGCTTTACCAACCCGGTCACGCAGATAGAAGAGCTTGGCGCGCCGGACACGTCCCTTGCGCAAGACTTCAATTTTGGCAACTTTAGGCGAGTGAACCGGGACAACACGCTCGACGCCGACACCGTATGCCACGCGCCGGACAGTGATGGTCTCGTTAAGTCCGCTGCCCTTTCGACCGATCACGGTACCCTCGAATACCTGGATTCGTTCACGGGTGCCTTCTGTGATCCTGAGATGAACATTGACGCGGTCGCCGATGTCAACGTTATCGTACTGATCGCGCAGGAAAGGCTCTTCAACCGCTTTGATGTAGTCCATATTGCGTTCCTCCTTTTTCAATCATCAGATGTTCTTGCACGCAATTGCAGCGGACCACCCGTTTAACCTAAAGCATCATAACAGATGACTTGAAGCGGGGCAAGCACCTTGGGGCTTACCCCAGGAAGGCACCCGGCGAATTGAGGACGGAGGTGGAATAGAGATGGAGGACATCAGAGGAGGGGTCTATGCTGACCAGGCTGCGGGCTGCCTCCATGGTAATGTAGCGCAGATCAACCACGACGACCCGCTGGTAGGAGCCGGCCAGCAGCGGAATCAGGCTGGATCCGAATGAATCACGGAAGACCACCAGCTGGCGTCCATCACCCGCAAGGTCATTCTCAATGACCAGAAGCGGTTTGGCACCTCCCATGAAGAAATCATAGGGGTCCATGCCCTGCAGCTTATCCGTCTGATAGACCCCTGTCTTCTCTCCAGAGACGGGATCATACAGGGCCAGGCGGTCCAGAATTGGCGATGTCAGCCAGGTCAGACGATCGGGTTCCACGGGCAGGGCGGCCTGGCCTGCATAAGTCCCCAGGTAGTCCTGGAGACCTTCAATCTCCTGATAGGATTCAGAATCGGGCTCCGGGCGGCCCAGGGCGTCAAGAATGTAAGCAGCCACCTTATGAAGCCGGGTCTGATTCCAGTGGGGGTCGGTCCGGTAATAATCATCAAGGCTCAGGATACGCTCCAGACCCAGGAGGCCGGTCTTCTCATCCAGCTGACTTGCAACCAGATCATAAATTTCTTTATAGGCGTAATGGGGGTAAGCCCCTTCATCTGCCATGAAGACATTCTTGTCCGGAATCAGGGCAAAAAGATGCTTTCCCTGGCCGTCGAAGGTTTCACTGGATACCTTGCCAAACAAAGTGAGGGCGCGCTCAAGAGCTTTTTCCTGCAATAGGGGGTCAAGTTTACCCAGGTGCCCCCCGCTCTTGTAGTAGAGATTGACATCTCTCTGCCCCAGGCCGTAGTATCGCGCGATCGAGTTCAGGGCCCGCAAGCGGTCCCGATAGGGGAACTGATCCAGCAGGCAGGTTTCCAGATAGGCCAGATAGTCGGCCAGATCCGCCCCGTAGTGCGTCCCAAGATATTGACTGTAATCCATAAATTGAGCCAGGGGCCGTCTTTCCGTTTCCGATACCAGGAGGTCCGGAGTTGCCGCGGAAATAATGGGCACAGCCAGGAGAATGACGAGGAAGAGAGCAATCAGGCTTTGAGATCTGTATTTCATAAAACCCCTTAGAAGCGAAAGTAAAGGAAAGGATTGAAGGAGCCATCAATCATGGAGGCTGTGGCCAGGATCAGGATGAGACCAAGGCCGGTGAGGGAAATCCAATCGGCCGCCAGCCCCTTGCGCCATTTGCTAATATTTTGGACGGCCCGGGCCGGCAAGGGTGTAGCCCCGATCAGGGCAAGAAGGAGCAGGGGCAGGTAGCTTTTCGTGTAATAGACGGCAAGTGAGTCGCTCAAGGGAAGATTGCTCATTCCAAACATGCCCTTTAAATTGCTCAGGGCCTGGGCCAGATTATCGGCGTTGAAGAGGACAAAGCCCAGATGGACCAGCAGGAAGGTGTAAAAGATTGCCAGGGCTTTTGGAAGCTTCTTCAGTATCCTGCCCAGGCCGGCACGTTCCAGGGCCAGTAAAGCAAAATAGAAGAGCCCCCAGAGGACGAAATTCCATGCGGCCCCATGCCAAAGACCGGTCAGGAGCCAGACCGCAAAAAGATTGAGGACAACCCGCCA
>JBBAEW010000119.1:0-2810 GCA_041655695.1 Saccharofermentanales bacterium | reverse complement strand
TGTTAGGATTTTTTCTTTGGTAATTTAAAGCCAAATAATCTAAAGAATATGTAATACACTAATAGTACAAATATCCATAATCCACCTATAACATCAGCCCATATCACATCAGGTTTTTCATATACAATAGAGTAAATCGTTAATAATACAATAAGATTTATAATATGTAACCAACTCTTAACTAACCGTGGTAATACTTTAGATTTTAAAATGTCCTTAAATTTATTAATTATTTTCATATATGTTATTATTATTTTTTTGTTTTCTTTGTTGACTTAGTAGATGTTTTCTTTGCTGTTTTCTTTGCTGTTGACTTTGGTGTTGACTTAGTAGATGTTTTCTTCTGTTTTTTAGTATTATCATCATTTACATTAGATTCACTATCATTTTTTATAACGTCTTCTTTAACGTCTTCTTTAACGTCTACTGTTAATGGTTGTGAACTAATATCTGTTATTAATTCATATTTTTCTTCTTTAACAATCACGTCCTTAGTATCTTTTTTAATAAAAAAAGATTTTAATTTTTTCAATAACTTCATATTAATTATATTTATTTTTTTTGTATTTATTTATATATAAAAAATTATAAATACATTTTTATTTATTTTAGTATGGTATATATCTTATATTATACTTTCTACAAATATCACTAAAATTTATTTCAGTTAAATCCGATTCAAATAAAACAAAAACCCAAATAAAAACTTTTATTCTTATTATTATAAGACATATGAATTAATTTGGAATAACTCATATTTATATCATCATTAATATCAATACCAGTGTATCCTATTATCACATCACCATTCTTTAATAATTCATATAATTTATTATAATCATTTGAAATATTATACCTTATTTCTGAGTTTAGTATCATATTATTTATGTTTTAAACATTTTTTATACCATTCATCATGAAAATCATCGATTTCATTTTCTAATTGTTCAATTTTTAATCGATATTCAGTTCCAATTTCCCAACATTTCTTACAATAAACTTCTCTATAATCTCCAATAGAATTAGCTTCATGTCCTATGCATTTATTACACAAATCTTTTCCACATATTTCGCATTTTGCAACAGAGCAATCCATATCTTTTTTTATCTCTATACCACAATCATCACATAATTTTATATTTGTGATAATAGTTTTTGTAGTTTCAACTTTTTTGATCATTTTTTTGATGTTTTTTATAATTTTCAATATAACTAGTTATATTCTTTGAACCTACATTATTCCAAGAATGTACCAAATAATCAGGCAAATCTAAATTGTTATCTATACAATAATTAACTAACCACTTAGCACAATCATATCCTGTTTTTTCAATATTATTATTAAAATCAGCTAAATCATGATCAAAACTAACCAATAATGGTAATCCTCTTTCAGTTATAATTTTTACAAATTCATTATATGTTCTAACTATAACCCAATTATCATATTTATATAATGGATTACTACTAAATAAAGAAACACCTAAAGGCGTTCTAATATCATCTAAAAATAAATTATACATATCAATCATTCTTAGTTATTTGTGAATAATTTAACTCTAATGGGGTTTTTCTACCAAATATATTTACTGCTAATTTAACTTTTTTTCTATCTTCATTTACATCATCAACATTACCAATAAATCCACTAAAAGGTCCATCGATTATTTTAACTTGTTCACCAACTAAATACTTATCCAATATCGTTTCATCTGACATAGATAACTCATCCATTTTACCTAATATTCTATCAACTTCGTCTGGTCTTAGTGATATTGGAGTATCACCACCTAAAAATTCTATAACATTATTAACTCTTTTGTTTAAATTTTTAATTTCACCTATTATATTAGGATCTGCTTCTATCAAAACATAACCTGGATAATAATTCCTCGTAGTGACATATTTTTTACCCTTTCTAGTCATATAAACTTTTTCCATAGGTATTAAAACCTGATTAATTCTACCTTCATACTCAGGCTTCTTAAATTCAGATTCTAGTTGTTCTACTGCTTTTTTCTCTTTTCCTGTAACTGTTCTAATTACATACCATTTTGTAACCATATAATAATATTTTTTTAAAATTATTCAATTAATTTATTTATATCGTTCTGTAAATTTTTATAAAAATTAGATTCCACTATTAAATATTCGAATATAAATAATGGTGATAACGTAAATAAGATTAATGTTCTAATAAACCAAAATGGATAAATTAATATTCTACCAAATAGTTTTAAAACACTAAAATCTTCTACTATATAAGTAGTATAAAAATAAATCAAATAATTAATTATAAATTTTTTCATTTTAGTATTTTTAATGTTAAAATATATATTCTAAAAAATATAAAAAGTTTATCCTTGATTAAGATGGGTATTTCTAAGATATTATGAAACTATCTCCTACCTTTACCCACCTTAACCTAGATACCATTAATATTAAGCAATTTTGATCAATGGTGAAAGGGTTTTCTCCTTTACTTTGACATCCAAACCTAACGGAATGAATGGTCCGTGAAATCACACAATAACACGGCTATAATTATATATTAAATAAAATAATCCCTTTTTATAGAAATAAATTTATCTCTAATTATAGAAATTGGTCTTTTTCTTTTAAAATCACTTCTTAAATATCTTTGAATAACTGGATGTTTTTCCATGTCCTTATCAGATGTTTTAAAGTATTCAATAAACGTTAAATCTACCTCTTTATATCCACTTCTAGTATTTGAATGTCTATCTCTCCAATCAGGTAAAATTTGGTCTAAATCAGTATTAGAAATACCTAATCCGTCAGTTGCATTA
>JBBAEW010000118.1:0-2939 GCA_041655695.1 Saccharofermentanales bacterium | reverse complement strand
GAAACCAATTTTGATGTAACATTAAAAAAACAAGTACCATTAATGGTTGATAATACAGGTAAGGTACATATTAAATTGAACCCAAAAAACACAGGAAATAACAGAGAATTTTTAATTTAAAATGAAATATCATTACTAAATGAATTCCAACCAGGTATTATTCCACTAGTATCTGGTTTTATATTTGGATTAGTAGTTTGATCATTATCCATATAAGCAACTCCACTAGTTCTACCTATTATTTCATCTACCTTAACACCGTGATCGGGTGCATTATATAGATGACTACCTTCTACTTTATGTGATACGATAAAATACGAATGTGATTTTTTATCTATGATTTTAACTGGTGTAACATCTCCTGTTAAATTATATCTTATTAAAACAGTATCACCGACCGCATAATCCTTTACAGTCTTTTCATATCTTTCATTTACGAAATTATCAAATTTTAATATTTTCATAATCAATTATTTTGTTTTTATAAGGATATCATTTTTATCACCCCAGTCATAAATAGACTCATATATGGGTATAGATTCTTCTTTTGTTTTTTTATTATTCATATCATTTATTAATGGTACAACTTCATTCCAAACATCATTACCTAAATCTAGTATATTTTTTTTATACTTTATTATTCTTTGAACATAATCCTTATTAAATTGTTCTATTGTTTTGTTTCCTTTTGAATATTCGTTCCATATATCCGATAAGTCAATTTGTATTTTCCATTCTTCTTGTCCGAAAAATTCTTCCATTTCACTCAAATATAATATTTTCCCCATTAATAAATATTTAATTTTTTATTATATATAAAATTTTAAATATCAAATAAATTATAAAAACGTGGTGGTTTTAATTTATCTCTTAATCTGTTTAAATTATGTAAAAATTCATATTTGGTTAATACTGTTTTATAAGGATTATTATTACCAATGGTATGATTTAAATCATAACCTATAGATTCTTTTAGATTTAATACAAATTGTTCATTTTTAAATAAACAATCATAAAAATATTCTATTAATTTTTTATATTCTTCTGAATGCCGATTGATTTCTTTTTTTTTGCCAATTCAATGATTGTTTTTCTTTCCAATTAAATTGTTGTCCATATTTCCATGCTAATCCACCTGATAAATTCCATAATTTTTGTTTATGATAAATATCACTAGTTTTTAATGATTGCAAAAATCCTTCCATAGATTTCACCATAATACCACCTATTTCAAATTCATAAGGATATAAATTTGATAATCTTTTTTCTAACCCATTTCCATTAAAATTTATATGACCCGTCAAAGAAAACACACAAGTCTTTAGCTTGTGTGATGAATTTGACAAAAAATAATTCTAACCTTGTGTTAAAATGTATTGTTTAATGGTGTTTGGATTTGCTTCACCAATAGAACAAACGAAATAACCATCTGACCAAAATGTTTTTTCAACCCAGAATTGGGTATAAAGGTAATTTCTATGAACTGAACGCCATATATGATAGGTAGATTCTTGTTTCAACTTTCTAACAATTGATGTAATAGATAATCTTGGAATATATCTAATAAGAAAATGAATATGGTCAATATCAGATTCCATAACTTCTATTTCAAAATCACTTTTAGAAGCAATGTTTAGTAATAATTGCTTAATATCATCTTTTAATTGACCAACAAGTAATTTTTTTCTGTATTTACATACAAAGATTAAATGGCATTTTAAATAATGTTTTGAACGACTTGTTGAATTGTAATTTGAATTTTTAGACATAACTTTTAATTTTTTTGTGAATGTTTCTCAAAAAGAATGGAAATATTTACAAAAAAATTAAAAAATGTAAAAAATGGCTTTTAAAGTTTAATATATACATTATATGAAAACAATATTTAAGTCATTTAAGTTTAGAATATATCCAAATAAAGAACAAGAAATCTTGTTGGCTAAACATTTTGGTGCTTGTAGATTTGTTTTCAATCATTATTTAAACAAAAGAAAAGAAACCTACCTTGAAGATAAGAAATCACTTAATTACTATGATAATGCTAATGATTTAACTCAATTAAAAAAGGATGATGATTACATTTGGTTGAAAGAAATTAATAGTCAATCACTTCAATCATCTTTAAGAAATCTTGATACTGCTTATGGTAAATTTTTTAGAAAACAAACTAAATTTCCAAGATTTAAGTCAAAATATGATAGACAATCATTTAAGATACCACAATTCGTTAAATTAGAAAATAATGAATTAATAATTCCTAAATTTAAAGGTGGAATTAAAATTAATTTACATAGAGAAATTAATGGTGAAATATTGTTTGCTACTATATCTAAATCAACAACAGGTAAATATTATGTTAGTTTAACTTGTGAAGTTCAACACCAACCTTATGAAAAAACCAATTCAAAAGTGGGTATTGATACAGGTATTAAAAAGTTAGCTATATTAAGCGATGGAACTACATATGAAAATATAAGAAGTTTAAAGACTAAATTAAAGAAGTTAAAATATAATCAAAGACAATTATCTAAAAAAACAAAAGGTAGTTCATCAAGGAATAAACAAAAACAAAAACTTGCTATTGTTCATGAAAAAATAACTAATGTTAGAAAAGATTATTTACATAAAGTTTCAACCGAAATTGTCAAAAACCACGACATTATATCAGTTGAAGATTTAGCCGTAAAAAATATCATGAAAAATCATAAGTTAGCACAAGCAATGTTTGATGTTAGTTTAGGTTCATTCTATTCTATGTTGGAATATAAATCGGGATGGAATGATAAACAATTTGTTAAAATAGATAGATTTTTTCCATCATCTAAAATGTGTTCTGAATGTGGATGGATAAACCAAGATTTAACATTAAACATTAGAGAATGGACTTGTCCTTCATGTGGTGAAATACATGATAGGGATTTTAACGCAAGTAAAAACAT
>JBBAEW010000117.1:0-3028 GCA_041655695.1 Saccharofermentanales bacterium | reverse complement strand
GCCATGATGATGTCCATCGCCCTCCGTTTTGTCCCCACTCTCATGGATGAGGCCGTCAAGATCATGAAGGCCCAATCCTCGCGCGGAGCCAACTACGACACGGGCGGTATTCTCAAGCGGGCGGGCGGTCTGGTCAGCATCCTGGTCCCCCTCTTTGTCTCCAGTTTCCGGCGGGCCGACGATCTGGCGGTCGCCATGGATGCCCGCTGCTATCAGGGAGAGAAGGGCAGGACCCGTCTTTACACGGCCAGGCTCACGTTTCCGGATCTGGCTTTTTTGGTGCTGGTTATCTCTCTTCTGACCTTTTCGCTGGTCTCGGGCAGGATTCTGCCTGCCCTGACCGGTGTCCTGGGAGCGGCAGGCGGTTAGCATGGCAGACGGGGACCTGCACTATTACGCCGTCCTGACCGAATACGACGGCCAGGCCTTCAGCGGCTGGCAGAGACAGGCCAACGCCCCCTCTGTGCAAGCCTGTCTGGAAGATGCCTGGCATAAGCTGACGGGTGAGAGGATCCGCCTGACGGGCGGCAGCCGTACCGACGCCGGTGTTTCTGCCAGGGGCCATGTATCCGCCTTCAAGACTTCCATAAAAATCCCCCGCGAGCGCCTGGCCCTTGCCTGGAATACGGCTCTGCCGCCTCAGGCGGCCATCCGTGACGTCCGCCCGGTGGCAAGTGCCTTCAACCCCCGCTACGATGCCCTGGGCAAGACCTACCTCTACACCATCCGGACCGGGCCCACCCGGCCTGTGCTGGACAGGGGCAGGGAAGCGCATGTCCCCGGCGCTCTGGACCGGGAGGCCATGCGGCAGGCGGCCCGGGGGCTTCTTGGCACGCATGACTTTACAGCCTTTATGGACCAGGGGTCACCTACCCGGCGGACCAGGAGAACCCTGCATGAAATCAGCCTGACCCAGGAAGGGGAGAAGCTTAGCATGAGGGTTACCGGGGACGGCTTTCTCTACCATATGGTCAGGATCCTGGCGGGCACGCTGGTGGCGGCAGGACAGGGCAAGATCCCTCCTGATACAATGGAAGCGATCATCCGGTCGGGCGACCGGACTTTGGCCGGACCGACCATGCCGCCACAGGGCCTGGTTCTGGAACGGATTTATTTTGCGGATCATCTTTTCGGCCAGGACAGCTGGCCCTACGATGACTCAAGGCGCGCGGCCAAACTGGCGCATCTTGACCCTAAGGAGTAAACAACATGGCCAATGGGTGGGATCAGGACATTAATTTGTCCATGCTGACGGACTTTTACGAGCTGACCATGTCCAATGCTTATCTGAAGCAGGGAATGGCGGAGACAACCGCCGTTTTCGACATGTTTTTCCGGGATATTCCGGAACGGGGCGGCTTTGCCATTATGGCCGGTGTCGAGCAGCTGGTGGAGTATCTGTCCAATCTGCACTTTGACGAGGAAGATTTGGCTTATTTGGAGCGTCTGGGCCAGTTCGACCGGGAGTTTCTGGACTATCTGCGCCATTTCAAATTTGAGTGCGATGTCTGGGCTGTTCCTGAAGGTATGCCCATCTTCCCGGGTGAACCCATCGTCAAGGTCAAGGGGCCGGTCATCCAGGCCCAGATGGTGGAGACCATGGTCCTCCTGACCATCAACCACCAGAGCCTGATTGCCACCAAATCCTCCCGGATCGTCCGGGCAGCCCAGGGGCGGTCTATCCTGGAGTTCGGAGCCAGACGGGCCCAGGGGTCCGACGCCTCCATCCTGGGCGCCAGAGCCGCCTATATCGCCGGTGTGGCCGGCACCTCCTGTACAGTTGCCGGAGAGCTCTTCAAGATTCCCGTCCTCGGAACCATGGCCCACAGCTGGGTGCAGGCCTTTGATACAGAGTATGAGGCCTTTGCCGCCTATGCCGCTGCCTATCCCGATGATTGCCAGTTTCTGGTGGATACCTACAATACGCTTCGGTGCGGCGTTCCCAATGCCATCCGGGTCAGCCGTGAGATCCTGGAACCCCAGGGCAAGCGCCTCAAGGCCATCCGGATCGATTCAGGCGATCTGGCCTATCTGTCCGTCCGCTCACGGGAAATGCTGGACGAGGCAGGCCTGACCGACTGCAAGATTACGGTCAGCAGTGCAGTCGATGAATACCTGATCCGTGATCTTCTCCACCAGGGCGCCCGGATTGATTCCTTCGGGGTGGGTGAGCGCCTGATCACCTCCAGGGCGGAGCCGGTTTTCAGCGGGGTCTACAAGCTGTCGGCCATCGAGTCCAAGGGCCGTCTGGAACCCAGGATGAAGCTTTCGGACAATCCTGAGAAGGTGACCAACCCCGGCGACAAGGAGGTCTACCGCCTCTACAACCGCTTCAGCGGCCTGGTGGAAGCGGACCTGATTGTCCTGGCAGGCGAAGTCATCGACGACACCAAGCCCCTGACCATCTTCGACCCCCTCCACACCTGGAAGCGCAAGACCCTGGACGACTTCCGGGCGGAACCCATCCTGAAGCCCCTCTTCTCCAAGGGCAAGGCCCTGACCGCCAAGCGGGACATCGAGGAGATCCGCTCCTTCTGCCAGGACCAGCTGACCACCCTCTGGGATTCGCTCAAACGCTTTGAGAATCCCCAGGAGTATTACGTCGACCTGTCCGACCAGCTCTGGACCCTCAAGGAAACCTTCCTGCGCCAGGAAGCCTGCGGCTGGAGCCAGCCATGAACCTCCTGGTCGATACCCACAACCACATCAGCTTCTGGTCGCCGGACGCCAGCCAGACCTGGGAAGAGCTCATGGAGCAGGCGGCCCTCCGCGGACTTCACGGTGTGGCCATATCGGATCACTACGATCCCGACTGCCGGATGGCGGACGGGACCGAGTGGACTTTCGATCCCCAGGCCTACATGGATACCTTCTATGACAGGCGACGCCTGCCTTCCAGAAGAAAGCCGGGCGATCCGCCGGGCTTTCTCCTGGCCATCGAGATGGGCTGGATGCCCGAAGCCAAGGGCCTTCTCCACAAGATCCTGGCAGATCACCCCTTCGATTTTGCCGTTATCTCCCTTCACTA
>JBBAEW010000116.1:0-3136 GCA_041655695.1 Saccharofermentanales bacterium | reverse complement strand
TATTTTTATTGAAATCCACTTTTTTTATTAAAATAGTATAGTATTTATCTTCAATATTATAAAATCTATCATCATTATATACTATTTCATTATCATTTAAAAATTTTTTAATTTTTTCAATATCATCATATATACCTATTTTAAATATTAATATATCATAACCACAATTTAATATTTTATTATATTTTTCATTTTCCAAAATTCTAATATTTTTCTTTGGTTTATAAGTTGGTAATAATTTTTTATTAATAAAATTTTCAAATTCATTATATGAACTAAATATACCAGGTGATTTATAAATTCTATAATATTCTAAAAAATCATCTAAACTAAAATCTAAATTGACCGATTTATATAAACTAAAAATATTAAATTCTCTACCTTCAGTGAAGAACATAAATAAATAATCAGAATTTGGTACAATTAAACCATTACTAATATCTACACCTAATTTTTTTAAACTATTTTTAACATAATCGATATCTTCATCACCTATTTTAAATACAAACATATTATATGGTAATTTATCAAATTTAAAATTTTCAGTATATAAAGCTTGTCTCCAATCTAAAGGTTTATATTTTGGACTTTTAGAACCAAATCCTTTAGGTGTGTATTTTTTCTTCAATAGAGGAGATTTAAAGTGTTCTTCTTTTTTTCTTTGATAATCTACATCATATGTATGATCTTCGAAATTACCCATTAAATATTCACTAATAGGTATTAAATTCTTACTACTATCATAGTTAAAATCATCATTAACATAATAATCTAATAACCATTTATCAGTATCTATTTCTATTTTTAAATGTTTCTCGATATCTTTTAAAACTCTTTTTAAATTTTCTGTATTAATATATTCCCAAAATGATATAACTTTACTATTTAACCAATATCTACCTTTAAATTCACATTTATCAAAATAATAATCTTTCAAATTATCAATAGAATAATCATTTATACTATATAAATAATCTGATAATAAATTTGTATGATTATCACCGGGATCACCAACCATAAATTTATTATCTATATAAAAGAAAGGATATGCATCATTATCTGTATATGTTAATTTATCACCATTTGGTAAATTAACAAAATCACAATCTTCATTTAATTTATTTTCTAATAATCTTTTATTTTTACTTTTTTGATCATATGTTGGTACTTTATGTAAATTAGGAATTAACATATCCATACTCACATAAAATCTATCAACCCTTTTAAATTGATCAAATTCCATAAATGGGTAATCCATACCAAACATAAAATCCATATTATCATTCCAATTTTTTCTAACTATGTAATGCCAATCATTACCAAATTCTTCTTCAAATTCATTTTTTGTTTTGAACCTATATGGATATTGTGTATATTCTTGTTTTATTTTATTATAATAAATATTATTAATGGATTCTGTTATTTTTATTGAACCATTATAATTTATTTTTTCACTATGTAAAAGTTGTTTCCAGTTTAGTGGTTTATTTTTTGGGTTTTTTGAACCATAACCATAATAAACTTTTTTATTTTTATTTTTATCTAAATGTTGTTTTTTCATTCTTTCATAATCTTCTATTGATGTAAATATACCACTACTGTCATTTATATTTTTTTCTATAAAATTTTCTATACTTACAAAAAAGGTAGATTGTTTTTCAATATCATAAAATTCAACTTTCCATTCTTTAAAGTTTATTTTTATATTTAATCCTTTTTCTATTTCCTTAATTAGTTTTTTAAATATTTCAATATCATGATCATTACAACTCAAATCCCAAAATCCCATAACTTTACTATTTAACCACAATCTACCTTTAAATTCAGATTCATCCACTATATCATATAAATAATCATTCATATTTTCAGTATAGTAAATATCCATATAATCTTTATCTTTAATACTATATAAATAATTGCCAACCATATCAACATGTGATAAACCTTGATTTATTAAGAAAATATTTTTATCGTACCCATTTAAATACAAAAATGCATATGCATCATCATCATAATAATTTAATACTTTATTACCTAATTTAATATTATCTGCTGTCTCATTTATAACATTTTCGATTATTCTTTTATTTTTCTTAGTATTATATGTTGGTATTGGTATATTTGGTAATAACATCCACCAAGCAATAGACCAATCCATATTATCATATTTATTGTGTTTATACCTAATATATGTGACTCTTGCACTTAATTCTCTATTTATCAATAAATCATTTTCTTTAATTCTTAATGTTTCCCCATATAAGTAATCCATTGCACCGACAGCCCAATTAATAGTACCGAATCCATGATACCAGTATTCTCCATACTTATTTTCAAATTCATAAAGTGTCATAAACCTATAAGGGTATTCTGTAGATTCTTTCTTAATGGGATTATAATATTTTAGTGTATTGGTAGATTCGTTTAAATTCCTTTTTATTTTATTTTTTGGTTTATAATTTGGTTCACTTGAGCAACCATTAACAATTATATTATAAAGAACACCGTTAAATATATCATCAATATAATATAATTTTTCATATGTTGATCTATGAGCAAATCTATCTAAATTTGATAATTTATCCCAACCTCTAAAAAAAACATTATCACAATAACTAGGTTCCATGTAAATCCTAATATAAATTGGATATTCGTCACCTTCATTAGCCATATCAATTAAACTATAAAAAGAAGGTATAATTTTTTTATCAACAAATGGTTTTATATATTTTAAAAAACTTTCACCTTCATCTTCGTTATTTAATATTATAATTATATTATTATATTTACTAAAATAATTCATATATTTTAAATCTGATATATTTAATCTACCTATATCATTATACATAAAAAAATATTTTTTATTTATATATAAAAATAAAAAACCCTAATTAATAATTAGATTTTCATTTTCATTAAATTTTCATTTTTTTATTTTTCATTTATAATATCATCTATATTATCCATATTTTTTTCTGACCATAGTAAAAAATATTCATCTTCTGAATTATATGGGTGTCCGATTATATCATCTATATGAACTACACATCAGCTAAAGACTGATGTGTTTCTACGACACAAGCACAATGCAACCATTCACTTTTAGTGACGCTGGGTTGGTTCCTCAACCCAAAAT
>JBBAEW010000115.1:0-3142 GCA_041655695.1 Saccharofermentanales bacterium | reverse complement strand
CAGTTCTCGCCTGCTTCCAGAACAGTCAGGGACATGCCCCGCAGGGCAAAGCCCTCAATGGGATACTGGGTGCCGGGACCTTCACGGACATAAACCTGGCGGTTCTGCACGTAATAGGTTCCGCCGGTCCGCGGCTTGAAAACAGGTGTATCGCTGATATGAACGGACTTGATAAAGCCCGACAGGGCTTTCTTGCCTTCGACAGCCGTCCAGTCGCCGGATTCACCGGTCCTAACCAGGGCATCATACTGATCCATCCTGGCCAGGAGAGCGGACGATTCGTCCGCGGCTTCATAGACATTTGCTCCCGGACTTATGACGTAGACGAAATCCAGATCCCCTGCCGCCGGCTCTTCCTCGGTCGGTTCGGGGCCAACCACCAGAATAGTGGGGTAGAAAGACGGCTCCGTCTCCTCGCCTGGCTGGGCCTGCACAAGAGGTATGCGATGGTCGCGGTCAATCAGACCCTGGGGGTTGTCAAAACCCTCATAACCCTGAAGCGATGCGTCAGTTGGTGCAGGCGAGGCAAAGGCCACGATGAAAAGGGTGATAATCAGTACGAAGGCCAGGGCCGGGAGGCCATAGAAAAGAAGGCGGCCGGATCCGCCCTTAGACGTGCGGCGCCTCTTCCCATTGGGGCGGCTCCGGGCTTCACGTACGACGGGTCTTTGCCTGCGGCTTGTTCTTATCTCCCTGTCCGGGCTGGGATCGGACATGATAGATCCTTTCACACAACAAAAATAGGCCGAAACGAATCTGCGGCTTTTGGCCATTATAGCATCCTGACAAAAGCGGTTCAATCACAGGCTTGTTACAGTCGCATAACACCAGCGTCCTGCGCCTGGAAAAGCTCAAGGAAGCGATCCGCCAGACGGCTGACTGCCGCAAGGTCCGCCGCCCCCCCACAGGTCAGTTCAAGGCGGGAAAAATCCTCCGAGAGCTGTGTCATGAGTTCCAGGAGAGATCTGTCCTCAAGGCGGACAAGAGCTTCTGCCAGGGCCTCCGCCTTCGCCCGCCCCTCCAATCCCAATGCGCGGCCTATGGTCTCCTGAAAGGCGGATGCCAGAACCGGGCTGCCCCTTTTTATAAGGGTCGTATCCTGAACAGAAGCCAGGATGGCCAGCAGACTGCGAAGGCCTGCCGAATTCCCGTCCCGGCCGGCAAGAAGGGACTGGCGGAGCACGGGCAGGCCCAGGGTGAAAACCGAGGGGAAGCCTGAAAGAGCCTCCTGCCTGGCTCCCCTGATGGGGACTTCTGATCTTTGACGGGCCCAAAGCCCACTCAGGCAGGCTTCCTCTTCAAGCGAGGTCTCCAGGCTCTGGGCGATTTGCCTGGTCCGCCGGGCCAGATCCTGGACCAGGCCGGCTCCTTGATTGTTTTGCCGGTCTTTTTGAAAAACCGGTGCCAGACAGGAACCCATGGCCATAAGGAAGATACCCGCCGTGTAAATCCAGCCCCGGTGAGTATTGACTCCGCCCGTCTCCGTCAGCATGTCTTCCTCGGCCCCAATCGCCGCCAGCCTGATCCTCAGGACCCGCTCCCTGTCCGTAAATCCCGGTGTCCAGCCAGCCAAAAAGGCCTGGCCGTAATAGGAGAGCAGGCGGGACTGGCTGCCAACAAAGGTGAAGCGGTCCATATCCCTGTGAGAACCCGCGTCAAAAGGCGTAACCAGACCCGGTTTGGGGGCCAGCATCAATTCAAAGGAAGAAGCTTCCGCGGCCAGGCCGGCCAGCCGGTCGGCCAGGGTCCGGGAGGCGTATGCCATAAGCAGCCGGTCCCTTTCCTCTGTCAGATCATCCGGGGCATGGAGCCGGCCGGCTGAACAGACTGACGCCCTTTGGCCGCAGACAAGGCAGGTGCGGGCCGGCAAGCCCAAAGAAGCCCGTTTGACCGGCTGGCCTTGCGGATCCAGGACATCCAGATCAAGCAGGCGGGACCAGGCTTCCTGATCTTCCAGGTAAAGGGCCAGCGACTTCAGGCCTTGAGCTGAAAGGCCGCTGACAGCCAGGACCGCCTCATCTCCCGAAGGTTCCTGGAACAGAACCTTGCTCTCAATGCGGGCGCCGACCCCTTCCAGGAGGGCTTGCAGTTTGTTCAGATGACCGTGAAAATAAAAGGCGGATAAGGCGGTACGTTTGATCGGCCCCGGCATGTTGACAGTCAGGGTCATGACCGGGCAGGCCTTCTCCCGTATCAGGGCGGCCTGGATGGAAGCCCGCCTGTCACGGGCAGCCAGGACAGCCTCAAGGGTCTGAGGCTCTTCCTGGATCCTTCGATAATCTTCCAAAGAGGGCATGGGCCTGCCGGTCTATCAGGCTTCGCTGTCAGGTTCCGAGAAGGTCATGAGCTGGAGGGAGTTGAGGTCCGCCAGCTTGTAATCCGAGGGGATGTTGACCAGACCCAGGATCTGCGAGTTCTTGGTGATGGGATGAATGAGGAAATCCTGATAAAGCTGAAAATTTTTGATCTTGCCGGTCGATTTGACATGCATGCGGGGCCCCGTGCAGTAGTGGCGCTGGTCGCCGATCAGGATATGCATGGGGTCCAGGTAGGAAATGGGCATGTCCTTCTCAATCATTTTCTTGACATCCAGCTCAATTTCCTTGAGGTCGATATCCGGCCGGTCATGGAAAGACAGGATAAAACCGGAGCGGACGTCGTAGTGTTCAAAGTGATAGACACGCCGGTCAATCAGGCTGTGCTCAACCAAGTCTTCCGCCGTGTGGGCCATGCGGCGGCTGTTGATGGAGGAGAAGACCACCTCTTTGATGTCATCGGGTTCGGGTCCGAATACGGAGGGCCGGGTCACAATGATTTCCTCGCCGATCCCAATCAGGAGATGGGCGTTCATCCCCAGATGGGGATAGATCAGATCGAAGTGTTCGACGACCACCCGCTTGCCCCGATCCAGGGCCAGGCGGATGGCGTCCGCCAGTTCGTGCAGCTGGTGGAAGGCCATTTCGAAGCGGATATCCAGATGGTAGGTGTGAGGCTTGAAGAAACCGGTGTCGTCCTGGTTCATAAGGGGCAGGGGACGGACATTGACCCCCTCATCATCGTTGGTCAGTTCCAGACCTGGGAACATGCCCTGGAGGAGGATGCTCTTGCCCGAACCGCTGTCCCCGATCAGGCCGATCAGGGA
>JBBAEW010000114.1:0-3276 GCA_041655695.1 Saccharofermentanales bacterium | reverse complement strand
AAAGATCAGGCGGTTGCGTGGCGCAGGTGCGTCCGCATACCATTCATCGATGGTCCGCTCACATTCCTTGAGGATCTGGTCCACGATGATGACATTGAGCATGGGATGGTAAAAAAGGTAGACGCGGTCCACCAGCGGAGCCCGGCCAAAGGCCGGAAGCTTGCGCTTTCGCGTCATGATCGCGTCAAAAGGCTCAGCTTGGGCCCGCTCCCAGTGGCGGGATGAAAAATGGGCCCTGATCTGGCCGCGGTAATCCGGCCACCGCTCCTGAAGACCAGCCTGGCGGGCTGGCAGGCGAAAGCGCCTGATCCGGTCCAGGCGGCGGACGCTGTCCGGGTTGCCGGGGCTGAATCGCTCCAGCTGGATACTGGAGAAAAGCTGGAATAGGAAGATCAGGACCATGAGTCCGTAGAGTACAAAGGCGGCCAAAAAGGCCTTGTCCAGGTATACAGTCCCCGCAAAGGCCGGAGCCTGACCGGCTTTCTTCTGGAGCCACAATAAACCCGCCCCAAGAAGACCCAGGATGACCAGATGGGACAGGATATCGCGAATCCAGCCTCTGCCTCGCATGATCAGGCGGTCAAGGTCAGATTGACTTCGATTTCGGCAACGGCGGAGAGGGTCTGGTAGACCGAGCAATACTTGCCGGCGATCTCAACCGCGCGTTGGAACTGCTTCTCCTTTTCCCTGTCGGCCCCCTGGACTTCCATATCGATGATGATGTGCTGGAGGAGGGTAGGAGGCTCTTCCCTGTGGTGGCCATCAATGGACATGCTGACCCCGGTAAAGGTCAGCTGCATTTTCTCGGTGATGCCGAGAAAGGTGACGTAAAAACAACCGCTGAGCCCGCCCAGGACCAGATCATAGGGCCCGAATTCATTCTCTTCAGGACCCAGGACCAGTTGTGCCCGGCCATTTTGTACATGGCCGTGGTAGCGCGGCTCATAATCCACTTTGATATGACTCATACTCGTCTCCTTTTCAAGTCCCCTAGGACGATGCGCCCAAGACCATCTCAAGGGTCAGCGACTGTGAACCGCGGTAAATGGTGAGTGTGACGCGGTCGCCTGCCTTATGTTGGTTCTTCCTGTCCGTGAGTTCTCTGGTGGTCTTAACCTCTGTACCCGCAAAACGCGTGATGACATCCCCCACCCGAAGCCCTGCCTGGGCGGCGGCACTTCCGGGCTCCACCGTGACCACGACGACTCCGGGGTAATGGATCCCCTGATCGCCGGCCAGGTTCTGTTCCACCGTGGAGGCGGTGATTCCCATCATGGGCCAGACATGCTTGCCCGTCCGGATGATGCTCTCGATGATGGGTTTGGCGGCATTGACGGGAATGGCAAAGCTGATGCCCTGGATCTGGTCGGTCGAACCCGACCCGGAAGACATGATCTTCAACTGGTTGATGCCGATCACCTCGCCGTATGCGTTGATGAGGGCTCCTCCGGAATTGCCCGGATTCAGGGCGGCATCCGTCTGGATCAGAGCGATTGGCGACTGGGACAGTTCCCTGTCCAGGGCCGAAATAATGCCCGAAGTAACCGTTCCGCTCAGACGGCCGGTAGGATTCCCGATGGCGATAGCCAGCTCCCCGATCAGGAGTTTGGCGGAATCCCCCAGGCTGACATAGGGAAGGTTGGTCGCTTCCATCTTGAGAACGGCCACATCGGCATATTCGTCGCTTCCAACCAGTTTGGCCTCGTAGGAGCGGCCGTCCTCCAGGCTGACATGGATGGATCGGGCATTCTCAATAACATGGGCGTTGGTCACTGCATAGCCGTCTGCCGTAATGATAAAGCCGGAACCCGAAACGGTGTTCTGGGACAGACCGCCAAACTGATCCGCCACAACCACATCGGTATAGATGGCCAGGATGGCCGGTTTCACCTTGTCCACGATCTGCGGGATGGTCAGAATCTCCTTGCCTTCCTGGGGAGCAGGAAGTGCCAGGTCAGGCAGCTGAAAAGCCGGCTCTGTTCCGGCTGTCTCCGTAGGCTGGGCTCCCGGCCTGGTCCCTGTAGGCTCTGTCTGCGACGGCTCCGTCAGGACCGGGGTCGACTGGCTCTCCCGCACGAAGCGGTCCTTATTGGAAAAGATAAAGACAAATAAGCCGGTAATGGCAGAAAAAGCTAAAACGGCAACCAGGCCGACCAGGATGATGCCAATGGCAAGATTGCCCGACCCCGGCTTTCTGGCTTTGGTCCTTTTGGGTTTCTCTTCTTCATTTTTTTGGGGATTCAGGTCATCCCATTCATTCTCATTATTCATGGTCATGGTCCTCCCTTCAAGGTAGATCCAATCAGGATTTGCTTTATTTTATCGCCCTCAGGTGACCGGCAAGTGAAGAGTCAAAGCAACTGTAACGCCCGTTATCCCCGCGGCTCCTCATGGTCCGCCGCCTGTCCGTCCTCCTGCCTGGCCTGCCGGTTCAGCCTGGGAAGGCGCATACCGCTCTTGCCGGGAGCCGAATCCGCCTTCTTCCGCTTCTTCAACTTGGAACCAAGGGCACTTGCGGCCGACTTGATCTTACCGGCAGCCAAACCAAAGGCCGCCGCAAGGGCCTTGCCAGCCCGGCCCAGGACCGCCTGGATCTTGTAGAGCAAGGTGTCTTCCTTCTTCCTGGGCGGCTTTTCCCTGACCGGGGCTGCTTTCTTCTCTTCAAAGGCAGCCTGGCGGGCCTCTCTTGTGCGCACCGGCGGCTGCGGGACCGCCTCTATCCGGGGCAGAGAGACTTGCGGATCATCTTCCATGACAGTCAACTCACCGGACCAGGGCTTCTCTTCCAGGGGCAGACTGCTGACCTCCGCCAGCTCCTTGTCCAGTATGCTCCTTACCAGCCAGTCCAGGCCGTACTGCAGACCCTTGAAAAGAACGATGGCCAAAAGAGGAATCAGGATCAGGATGGCCAGAATGGCAAGTCCTTCCGCCAGGACCCAGAGTCCGCCGACCACAACTCCCGCCGCAGTCATCAGGATGCCGCCTGACTGAGCCAGTTTATCAAGGGCAACCTCTATATGACCGTCCATGCGGGCAAATATCATGGAGAAGAAGCCCTCCTGTTCAAAGGTGACCAGGGGCCTGAAAAGGTGCTCCAACACATAAAAAAGCAGCAGGTATTTGACGGCATAGAGGACAATGGCAAAAGGTTTGACATAGAAAGGCAGGCGCCTGTAAAAAATCGAGAGCAGGGGGGTCAGGACAACCAGGACGATCAGGAGAATGACGGACAGGGGCCAGGAGACCAGGACCAGGTTTGCGCGGCGATCCGGGAAG
>JBBAEW010000113.1:0-3344 GCA_041655695.1 Saccharofermentanales bacterium | reverse complement strand
ATGCTGAATATACTGAAGAATATGATTATGGTATATATACTGATTTTACAAAAATGACAAGAACCGGTGTTGCGGTTGATAGATTTAATCAATTATTTTTAAAATTAGCACCAACCCCTCCATCAGTTTTTCAGTCAAGTAATTTAAATATAACATCTCAACAATATTTATCTAGAACTCTAGGTAGTGGTGATCAAGTTTATATAACAACTATTAATAATCCAATATTTAGTGTTAATATACCTAATAATGGATTAAGTGGGTCAGAAAGTGGTATACTATCATTTTCTATTGATGGTGATATTCAAGAATCAGTTGATGTATCTTTAAGTGATATAAAAAATACAGGTGTTATAAGATATACATCAGGTGATCCATATGATGAAGTACAGGGCAAAGAAGGTTTTTGGAATTCATTTTTATCTTTAAATAATCATTCAAATACATTAATTCCAAATTCATTTGAAAAAATAGCAAAATTAGAACATTCAGAAAAAGGTGAATTAATTACAAATTTTTATATTGACGATCCATTAACAACAAGTATAACAAATTTAACAATAGGTACATTACCAACAATGGACAAATATATTAGTGGTGTTCCAACATTATCATCTGGTGATGTTATCAGTAATATAAGTTTTACTATTAATAATATATCTAGTTATTTTTATGCTGCTAATTATGTATGGGAAATACAAGATGGTTTAGTTACACAATTTTATGGTAATCCAGATACTACTCCAACATCATATGCACAGTCATCACCAATATCAAATAAATCAACAACTATTAAAACCAATGTTTTTAGTGATAATAATTTTTATTTTAGTATTAGAGCAAGAAATTCAATTGGTCAATTTGGTGATGTTTATACATTTACAGATAATACCAAAAGAGTAGATACGGTTTCAAATGAAACTATAAGAAAAACATCTGGTTCTGGTAATTACCCATCAACTGATTGGGGTGGATTATATGATTCATCACAATCACTAGTAAGTAGTTATAATAATGAATTAATGTTAAAAAATGGAATATATCAATATCCTAGTGGTAATTATACACAACAAGGAGGACCAAATTATTCATCTATTACAGGAGTGAGGTGGGTTACTTTTACGACATTAGGGGTTTTTAATAATAATTCATCATTTACATTAAATTTTATTGATTCACAAGGAATAACAGAAAAAATTGAACAATATAATTTATTTGTAGAAATTAAAATAAGTGGTTCTACTTACTGGGTAAATGGAAATAAGTCATATTCTGGTACAGGGGATCCAGGTTTATCTAATGATGGTGATGGTTCTGTTGTGTTTGGTGCATCAACACCAACATCAAGAAGAATAACATTTGGTACAAAAACATATAGTGGTCCGATAGTGATTAGAATTGGTATAACTAATAATAATATAACATTTAAAAATATAACAATAACAAATATAGTTTAAAAAAATAAATAAATAAATATGGCATTAACAACAGAACAACAAGCGAGTAGATTATATAAAAAGTTATTTGGTAACGCAGAAACTTTAGTATCCAGAGAATTTTTTAATGAATCTTATGGTGGTAGAACTTTTGTACTACCTTCTCAAATATGGTCAGATGAAGATAGTATATCAACAACTGCGCCTATATTAACTAATGGTCAAATAAGTGGCGTTGTTCAATATTTTGACAAATTAGAATTATCACATATACCAGGATCACTTAACCAGTCATATTATCATGAAAACTTAAAAGATGCAATTCCTTTTAATTTTGGTGACGGAACATATAATTACAAATTATATAAAAATGATGGTACAACCGTTATATCAGCAGGTGAAGGTGAGTGGTTAGTTGATACAGAGGCAGGTGTATTAACATTTTACCCAAGAGTTGACAACCCCTTACCATCGGGTGTTAATCTTAACGATCCTCCTAAAATATCATTTTATAAATATGTTGGTGAAAAGGGTATTAAAGGTAGTGGATCAGGAACTATAATAGTTAAAGATCCTGTTGATTTAGCAACTACTTCAATTGATATAATAGGTGGTTATGATATTAATTTAAGTGGATTTACATCTATACCAGACACTATAGATGGTGTATCTGGTAACACATTAGTAGATGGTGATAGGATATTAATAAAAGACCAAATAGATAAAGTACAAAATGGTATATATGAAGTTAGTGATACCACTTTAGTAAGAGCAAGTGATTCAAATGGAATACCAGAAGGAGAAGTAAATACTAGTAATTATGTATTTGTATTTAGTGGAAATGAAAACGCAAATAGTTCTTGGTTACTTAGTGATACTGATGCTGAAGATCCAACAATTATTATACCAGGAGTTAATACACAAATTTGGAAATTATTTTCAGAATCAAGAGTTTATACAACTGACGGGCAAGCTATTCAATTATTTAATACCGAATTTAAATTAATATTAGATGAGAGTGGATTAGGTTCAGGTTTAGAACAGAGTGTAGATGGTTTGAGAGTAACTAGAGAATTATTAGGAACGATATCAGGTATAACATCATTAGAATCAATTGTAATATCTGGATTTACGTCAATAGAACATTTAGTTGAAAATATTGATATGTCTTCTATCGAAAATGCTATCATTAGTGGAGATACGTCATTAGAAGATTCTATAACTTCATTAAAATCAGATTTTAATGAACATACACATGATAAATTATATACACCTGATGGTCAAGATGTTATAGTATATACTGATAATGAAGGTAGATTACATATAGATGCTGATATAATTCAAAGTGGTAGTACATACGAAACACATATAGAACAGTTATATACAAAGAAGGATCATATAATACTTAGAGAAGATTCGGTTTCTCCATTAGGTGATCCAACAAATATAAGTGGATTAACTGGTTTGATTGCTGATAATTTTGATGGAAGTGGTGATAAGGGATTATTAGTTTTTGATAGTGGAGGAACAGCAAGAGTTGGTCACTGGGACGGAACAGATCCAATTGATTTAAATGATATACAACCGTTAGCTACAAGAATAGAAAATCCTGATGATGGTAAGTTTGCTTATTGGGATGCTATTAACAAAAGATTAGATTTTAAAACATTAGATTCAGAAGGTATCGGTATTATTGGTACACCTGATGATGGTGATTATTCTGATGGTTTATTTACTGATTTTACAAGTGGTACTACGGTAGCAAATGCGATTGATTCATTTAATGAGATATTATTATTATTGGCACCTTCACCACCTAGAAGTTGGGATAATACATTAAGTAATTTAAATGTTACACAAACAAAATATTCACCAAGACAATTATCAACAGGTACTGTAGTAAATAAT
>JBBAEW010000112.1:0-3389 GCA_041655695.1 Saccharofermentanales bacterium | reverse complement strand
GCCAATGTACTGCCAGCCGCAGGCGACGGGGATCTGCCGGAGGATGTGGCGGCCATTCTGGCCGACTGCGGCTATTCCTCCCTGCTGGCCCAGGGCCAGTGGATGACCCGGGGGATCAAGCCCCTGCTCCGCATCCCGGCCCTCTACGCGGCCATCATGTACTTTTATCTATTTATGGGATATTCAAGGAAATCTCCCACTCCTCTGTCCCAGGCAGGCAAGGCCCGTGTTCCCGTCTTCTTCATTCACGGGACCCAGGATCAGTTTGTCCCCACCTTCATGGGGCAGGAGCTTCATGCCGCCTGCGCTTCGCCCATCAAGGAACTCTGGCTGGTGGAGGGAGCCGGTCACGCCATGTCTTATGCCACGGCAGGTCAGACCTACCGGGCGCGCAAGGCTGATTTCATCCGCAGGGCCCTGGCCGGGGATTAAGTGTCCGCTGATCCGCCCTGACTGTGGCGGGCATAATAGTGGAGGAGCTGCCTCTGGTCCTCATACTCCAGATCACGTTCGCCGGCCCTGTTTTCCAGATGGTGGGTCAGTTCGTGCTTGAGAACCTGCTCAACTTCCCTTTGAAAGTCATGGTCGGAAAGATGGCGGAAGACCCGCCTCATTGATCCGTAGTAGATGACGACATAACGGCCGAAAATCCGGTCGACATAGTACTCGCCCAGGATATAGAGATCGTCGGCCCGCCTGGCCGGGTGCAGCTTGGCCTCCTCCTTGAGGAGGACGCCGCCGTTGAGTTCCCGGAAGATCTCCTCAGGCAGTGCCTGGACCAGTTCAGCCAGAAAATTCTCGGTCTCCTGCAGTGTCATCATAGGCTCACCTTAGCATAAGGGGCGGTGAGTGGAGACTCTTTGCCAGCCTGGTCATTTATATCAAGTGTGTTATGTAACAAAACTCTTCCTGTATTTGACGCTGTCAGGTGCCCGTGATAGCTTTGTCTAGGGGGATTGAGCATCTTTAAGGCCCCTCCCCGGCAGTCGTCATCCCGTTTTTTAACCGCCTTGATCAGCGGAGGAGGTCCTTATGAATTGGCAGAGTAAACGAGAAGGCAAAAAGCTTCGCCTGGAAGCCGCGGCCCCCTGGCTGGACGGAAAAGTAATCCAGCCGCAAGCTATGAGCCAGGTTCTTGAGGCCAGCCTCAAGCCCGGAGACCGGGTTATTCTGGAAGGTGACAACCAAAAACAGGCAACATTTCTGGCCAAGGCCCTGAACAGTGTCAGCCCTGACCGGGTCAATGATCTGACCATGATCATCCCGGCCATCTCCAGGCCGGAGCATCTGGATCTCTTTGAGAAAGGGATTGCCAGTGAGATCAATTTCGCCTATGCCGGAGTCCAAAGCCTTCGGATCGCGGAGATGCTGGAGAAGAAGCAGCTGCGGATCGGGGCCATCCATACCTATCTGGAGCTTTATGCCCGCCTCTTTGTCGACCTGATCCCCCAGATCTGCCTGGTGGCCGCCGAGAAGGCCGACCGGGACGGAAACCTTTATACAGGTTACAGCACCGAGGATACGCCCATCTTTGTCGAGGCCTCTGCTTTCAGCCAGGCCCTGGTCATCGTGCAGGCCAACGAGATCGTCGAAAACGGAACGCTGCCGCGGGTCGATATCCCCGGGGACTGGGTTGACCTGGTCGTCGAGGCCGACGAGCCTTATCAGATGGAAGCTCTCTTTACACGGGATCCCCGCAAAATCCGCCATTCCCATATCCTCATGGCCATGATGACCATCAAGGGGATCTACGCCAGGCACGGCGTCCTCTCCCTCAACCATGGCATCGGCTATAACGGTGCGGCCATCGAATTGCTTTTACCCACCTACGGCGAATCCCTGGGACTCAAGGGCAAGATCTGCCGCCACTGGGCCCTCAACCCCCACCCCACCATGATCCCGGCCATCGAGAGGGGATGGGTGGAGAACATGTTCCCCTTTGGCGGGGAGAAGGGCATGGAGCGCTATACAGAGGCGCGTTCGGATATCTTCCCGACCGGACCCGACGGTACCCTGCGATCCAACCGGGCCATCGCCCAGACTGCGGGCCTTTACGGGATCGATCTCTTCCTGGGAGCCACGCTCCAGATGGACTACCTGGCCAACTCGTCGACCGTCACAGCCGGCCGCCTGACAGGTTTTGGCGGCGCTCCCAACATGGGCCACGATACGCGGGGCAGGCGGCATGCGACGCCGGCCTGGCTGGACATGGCCGCGGGCGGGGGCTCCTCTTATATCGGCGGCAGGAAGCTGGTTGTCCAGATGCTGGAGAGCCAGGGCCGCTTCGGTCCCAATTTCGTTCCTGAGCTGGATGCCATTCAGATCGGCAAAGATGCCGGATTCCCGACAGCTCCCGTCATGATTTACGGGGAAGACGTCACCCATGTGGTGACTGAACAGGGGATCGCCTATCTCTATCTGGCGGAAAGCGACCAGGAGAAAACACAAATGCTGGCGGCCGTCGCCCTGGGTACACCCATCGGTGACCTGGTCACACGTCCTGGCATCGAAGCGCTACGCAAAGCGGGCAAAGTAGCCTACCCCGAAGATCTGGCCATCAATCCGGCCGACGCGGTGCCGGAGCTTCTGGCAGCCCGCTCGCTGGAAGATCTGGTCGAATGGTCGGGCGGCCTTTATGACATACCGGAAAACTTTCGTTGACCTTAAAAAACAGGAGGATTGAAACCTTGTTGACAGACAAACAGGAACAACTCAAGGAACTCAAGGAGTCTCTCCGCCAGGGCGGGGGCGCCGGAGCCGTTGAACGTCAGCACGCGCGGGGCAAGATGACCGCCCGTGAGCGGATTGACAGGCTCATGGATCCCCAAAGCTTTGTCGAGACGGGTCTCTTTGTCAAACACCGGGCCAGCCAGTTCGGTATGGAGGGCAAAGAAGCCCCGGGCGACGGGGTGGTCACCGGCTACGGGACCATTGACGGCCGGACCGTCTGCGTCGCGGCCCAGGATTTCACCGTTATCGGCGGTTCCCTGGGAGAGATGCACGCCGATAAGATCGTGCAGACCCAGGAGCTGGCTCTGAAGATCGGAGCGCCCATGATCGCCATCAACGATTCAGGCGGTGCCCGCATCCAGGAAGGCGTGGATTCGCTTGCCGGCTACGGGCGGATTTTCTACAACAATACCCGTGCTTCCGGCGTGATTCCGCAGATCTCCGTTATCATGGGACCCTGCGCAGGCGGCGCGGTCTATTCGCCGGCCCTGACAGACTTTGTCTTCATGGTCGATGAAACCAGTGAAATGTTCATCACCGGCCCCCAGGTCATCAAGGCAGTGACCGGCGAAGAGGTCTCAGCCCAGGAACTGGGTGGGTCGGTTACCCACAACAGCGTCAGCGGGGTGGCTCATTTCCGGGCTGCCGATGAAGACAGC
>JBBAEW010000111.1:0-3512 GCA_041655695.1 Saccharofermentanales bacterium | reverse complement strand
CGCCGAAATTGGTCAGATTGCGGACAACACCGACATACTGATTGCCGGCCTCGATGGTGTCCCAGATCTCGCGTTCACTGGCCTTGCGCTCGTGCTGGAGCAGCATGCGCCGGGAACCCGAAACCCGCATACGGCGGCGATCGGGGTCAAACTGCGTGATGAGGACATCGAATTCCTGATCACGGTAAGGCTCCAGGTCGTCGACCATGGTCAGCTCCAGCTGGGTGCGGTGAATGTAGATATCAATGCTTCGGTAGGAGGCGATGACGCCGTCACGCACCACATTGACCACTTTGACCGGGATGGGCACTTTGTCCTCAAAAGCCTGCTGGATATACTCTTTGTGTTTCATGGTCTCCACATAGCCTGTGGAAAGCATGATCTCTTTTCCTGTATCGGAGCTGCGGATGCTTCGGATATATACGTCCACTTCCTGGTGATTTTTTACTGCTTCATCCAGATCGTAGTCAGGGCTTTTCTCCAGCTCGCGGATCGGAACCTTGCCTTCCGACTTGTCTTTTACGTCAACGTAGACAAATTCATCGTCGTAGCGGACGATTCTTCCGCGGACAATACTTTTTGGTTGAAGCTCCGGTATGCTGTCAACGTAATCCTCGAAATTAACGTCAGCATTCTCCTCCGACTTCGTCATACCTTCAATTGTTGTCATTCTGTAGATAACCTCCCTGATCATCTCGTCTGGTGTCGAGGCTCCGGTCGTCACGCCGATCCTCTTTGAACCCGTCGCGAGAGGTGCCAGAATTTCCGCGACCTGGTCCGGCCTTTGTATCAAATAAGTGTCAACACCTTGGTCCCTGCACAGATCAACCAACTTATTTGTGTTCGAACTCGTCTCACTCCCAAGCACGAAAACGACGTCGGATGAAGCGGCAAGCGCCTTGGCGTCCGCCTGCCTGCGGGCAGTCGTATTACATATTGTATCAAATATTGCAAGATTAGCAATTTTCTTGTCCAATATTTGACAAATCTGCTCCCAACGGTCCTTTGAGAAGGTGGTTTGGGAGACCAGGAGCCATTCCCTGTCATCGAATTCCATGGCCAGCGCTTCTTCCGCCGTCTCCAGGAGCAGGGCCTCCCCCTCCGCCATATAACCCATGACGCCGATGACTTCCGGATGATCCGGGGCTCCCGTTATGATGACACCCTTGCCCGCCTGGGAGGCCTCCTGGACAAGAGTCTGGATCTTTTTGACGAAGGGGCAGGTACCGTCCAGGAGTATGCAATCCTTGGCAAGCAAAGCTGCTTCCACGGCAGGCGATACACCGTGGGCCCGGATGAGAACCCGGGAACCCGGCGGGATCTGGTCAATGGATTGGGCTAAATGAGCCCCCCTTTGCAGGAGATCGGAGATCACCTGTTCATTGTGAACGATAGCGCCGAAAAGCCAGAGTGAAGAGCCTTCCTTGGACAGGGCCTGCCATGCCAGATCAACGGCCCGCCTGACGCCGGGGCAAAAACCGGCTGATTGGGCAACCTGAATCTCCACCTTATCTCCCCGCCCGGCCGATGGCCGCTGTCCCCGGGACCGGGGTCCAGGTTACCTGCTGGTCGAAGAGGCGGCGGTAGTACTCGTGGTCCAGGTAGTCATAAGTCAGGCCCGCCTGGGCGTAAATCCGCCGCATGATCTCCCGGGCGATGCCCTCCTGGATATCCTTGCCGGGAGTCTCCCCGCCCTTCATCTGATAGCGGACCGGCTGACCGAAGGTATAGACCGGCCGGCCAAAAAGCTTGTAGCGGGGTCTGACCGAAACCGGCAGGACGGGAATCCCGCGCCGGATAGCGTAGATGAGAATGGATTCATGCAGGGGAGCGGTTGCCGCCGTATCCGGTTTGACCCGGGTCCCTTCAGGGAAGATGGCCACCACTTTCCCCGCCTTGATCTCGGAAAGGATCAGTTTGCTGGCCCGGATATCCGCGCTGGACCGGTCCAGGGGGATAGTCCGGAAGGCTTTGAGGATCCGCCCGATCAGCTTCATCCGGTATAGTTCCTGCTTGGCGACGAAACTCAGGCGCGGAGACGGGAAGTAATAGGTAATAAAGATGGGGTCCAGTATATGGTGATGGTTGGCGATCAGGATACAGCCTTCGTCCACAGGTTCCAGCCGCTTGCCGGCCCGTTTGGGCAGGAAGAGAGGCCAGACCAGCAGGGTGACCAGGACGCGGGTAAAGCCGCGGATGAAGGAAGAAAAGGCATTCTCCCCCAGTTCTGTATTGTAGTATTCCTCTTTGGATGTCACAGGTTCTGATCCTCCGGATCCGGACTCCAGACGGGCTGCTCGCGTTCTTTTTTGCGGATGACATCGATCATGGCATCAACAACTTCGCGGGCACTCATCCGGCTTGTGTCAATCAGGATGGCATCTTCTGCCCGCCTGGTGGGGGCCAGTTCACGCTCGGCGTCCTGGCGGTCCCTCTTTTCCATCTCCTCCAGAACCGTCTCCATGTCAGTTACCGTACCGGCCTTTTCCAGGTCCTTGAGGCGTCTTGTTGCCCGCGCCTCGGCTGAAGCTGTGATGAAGAACTTGACCGGTGCATCCGGGAAGACATAGGTCCCGATATCGCGCCCTTCCAGAATCAGGGCCTGGCGCTTGCCAAGTTCGCGCTGAATGCGGACGCAGTAGTCCCTGCAGACGGGCAGGACGCTGATATCGGAGGCCGCCTTGGAGGCTTCCGGGGTGCGGATATAAGGGCTCATGTCCTCACCGTCCACCAGGGTCCTCTGGATCCTGTCGGACAGATCAATTTCCATAACCGTCTCGGCCAGCATGGCTCGGACAGCCTCAGCATCCGAGGGCGAAATCCCCGTCTGAATGGCCTTGTAGCCCAGGGCCCGGTACATGGCCCCCGTGTCCAGGCACAGGATACCCAGGTGTTCAGACAGGAGGCGGGCAACCGTACTCTTGCCCGATCCTGAGGGCCCGTCAATGGCGATTACCAGGGGCTTGGGGGCCGCCCTATGGGTGGGTTCCCCGGCTGGATCCCCGGTAAAACGGCTGACTGTTTCATACATGAGAAGATCCACAGCGGGCAGCTCCTTGGTTGATTTGAGTCCGAAGTCAAGCAGAAATTCCTGGGTAACGTCCAGGAGGGCCGGCCGGCCCGGCGCGTCCAGGGTACCCACCTCGCGGACCAGGCCGCGCTCGATCAGGCGGCCGACGACCGAATCACTGTTGACACCCCGGACCGTCTCAATTTCCGCCCGGGTTGCGGGCGCGTTGTAGGCAATGACCGCCAGGGTCTCATAAGCGGCATCGGTCAGCTTCTGCTCCCTGACCCTGCCGTAGTAAGCTTCAATCAGGTCTGCCAGTTCAGGTGACGTGGCCAGGGCCGCGGCATCCTCCACCTCGCGGAGGATGAGGCCCGACATGGGGTCGCGCTGGTAGCGGCGCTTGAGCTGCTCCAGGAGGGCACGGACCTCCCCTTCCTCCAGTTCCAGCAGTTCAGCCAGCTGGCCGACAGAGACCGGATCGCCCGCTACAAAAAGCAGGGCT
>JBBAEW010000110.1:0-3565 GCA_041655695.1 Saccharofermentanales bacterium | reverse complement strand
TTCCATCATCTAAAATGTGTTCTGAATGTGGATGGATAAACCAAGATTTAACATTAAACATTAGAGAATGGACTTGTCCTTCATGTGGTGAAATACATGATAGGGATTTTAACGCAAGTAAAAACATTTTAAAACAAGGTTTAAAAATAATATTGTCTGGTTCAGGGATTGAGTCGGACATTAAACAAAAACAGGTGGAGGCGTTGCCGTTAGGTGAGTCTATGAAACCTGAAACACATTAGTCTTTAGCTAATGTGTAGTTCATAAACAGTAAGAAAGAATTTTTTCAAAAATTCAGTAAACTATATAATTTAATTAAAAGAAATACCCTAAAAAATAACAATCTAAAATTATGAAATTATCAGTCGTTGGATCAAGAACATTCAATAATTATCAATTATTAAAAAGAAAACTTGATGAAATACACCAAGAAACCCCAATAACATTAATTATATCAGGAGGAGCAAAAGGAGCAGATTCTTTTGCAGAAAGATGGGCAAGGGAAAACAATATCGAAACAAAAATATATTATCCCAATTGGAAATTATATGGTAAAAAAGCTGGATTTGTTAGAAATAAAGATATTGTCATAAATTCTGATAAAATGATAGCATTTTGGGATAATATGTCAAAAGGTACATTACATTCTATAAATATTGCTGATTACAATAAAATACCATATATGGTTGTAAAATTTTAAAGGGAAAATATTTTTCCCTTTTATTTTTTTATATATACTAAAAATATAAATAGTATATATGGAAACTAAATTTTCTAATTTTTTAAATGATTCAATAATAAGTGAAGGTAAAAATCACAGAACATATAAGATGTTTCTATCTGATGTGAAAAAATCATTGATTGGTGATTTTAAACACACAAGAGAACAATCAAATGAATATATTAATTTATATAACGACCTCTTTAAAAAATTATGGCAAAGTGGATTTAGTCCTAGAGAATCCATTGTATCTACACAAAGACCAGGATTTAAAATAGATAACAAAAATATAAAGGAATCTATTATTGTTGATATGGATGATGATTATGATATCATATTAAATGATTTAAAAAATAACAGTAATATATCTATTATATATAATATTAATAAATATTATGAAAAATATTCTGGTATAATATATTCTGATAAAAGATTAACAGAAAGAGTTAAAAATAATTATAAAAATTTATTAAAAATATACAAAGAAAAATATGATTATAAACTTTAAAGATTTTATATTAGAAAAAAATAATAATATTATAATTGATGTTAACCCAATAGATAATATCTTTATTAATAATCTTATTAATAATTTATCATTTATTTATAAAAAAAGAAGTGATAGATACATTAGACCTAAAAAAATTACAGGTAATCTAGATAATAATTATTTTTTAAAAATTCAATTAACAAACAAAGATATTATAGATGTTGAATATATTAACAATACTATTAAAATCAAAATAAACAATAATTTAGATTATTATATGGGAGATGTAAATAAAACTGATATAATAAATATTGTATATAACAGATATACAAATTTTATTAAAAATAATGGATTTGTCATAATTAAAAAAAATGAAAACATATAAATGAAAATTATTAATACATATTCAGATTTTATTTTTTCTAAATTATTAGAAAATAATGGAGATAAATTACCTTTGCGTTTTTCTGCTGAATTTAAAGATATGTTAATTAACATAAATGATAACATTTCAAATAGATTATTAAATTTAGAGAACGGTGATAGTAATTATACAAAAACATATATAGATATTGATAAAGATTCTGATGATAAAATATCATTTATAGTAACAACTAAACTTAATGATGTATTACCACATATTGAAGATTTTAAAAATAGTTGGTTTTCTGAAAATGATATAGATAAAATTTTTAATGCTAGACAAAGGTCTACAATGAAAATTAATAGATTCATTAATGAAATATTTAATAATGAATATAAATCAGTTAAATTATCAGATGAAGAAAAAAAACATAATAGAGAAAAAGGTATAAAAACAAAACCACAAGAATTAGAAGAGTTCGTTAATAAATATAAATCTCTTAGAAAACCATCAAAATTTGAATTATTGAAAGGTGATGATATTATAACTGCATATAATTATAAATCTTATGATATAAATGATATGGGAGATTTAGGTACTTCTTGTATGAGACATGATAGATGTGAAGGTTATATAAAATTCTATGCAAAAAACGAAGATAAAGTATCTCTACTAGTCTTAAAGGATAGAGAAGGTAATGATAAAATAATCGGTAGAGCATTAGTTTGGAAATTAGATGAACCAGAAGGTAGATACTTTATGGATAGAATCTATACCAATTACCAATATGATGTTGAACATTTTAAAAGATATGCAAAAGAAAATAAATGGTTATATAAATATAGACAAAATATGAGTGAGGATGAATATATTTATGATACAATAACAGAAGAAAAAACTAATATGGGATTATATGTTTATAACTTTATTGATAACGACCAATATCCTTATATGGATACACTTAAATTCTATGATAGTGATTCTGGTACACTAACTAATATTGAAGATTATAATTATAAAAAATTAGAAGATACACAAGGTGGTTACGAAGGAGAACAACAATTTACATTAGATGAAATGATAGAAATGTATACGGAATGTATATTATCTGATTTTGAGTATTATGCACAAAATTATTTCCCTTATAATGTATGGGATTACATAGATGATATTCGTTTTTTAGAAGATTATAAAAACCATGAATATGATTATTACTATGATGATTTTGAAAATGTTATTGATAATGATTTTATAGTAAAATATATAAATAATTTTTTAACTGATGATGAGTTAGAAGACCACATCAAAGATATACTAGGTAATGATTATGATGATTCATCAACAGTTGATGATTTAAATAATGATCAATTATTAGATTTAGTTGAAAAATTAAATATAAAAGAAGAAATCGCAAATGAATATGTCAATGATAGATATTCCAATTATAGTGCTAAAGATATCATGTTAGATTTATATGGTAGAAATGCAGTTGATAATTTAAATGATGATGTTTATAACCATATAGAAAATTATATAGATATGGATGAATGTGCTAGAGATTATGCTAGTAATGAAGATGAAGATTATCTTAGAGATTTATATGAAAATTAAAATAGTATTATGAAGAAAATTAAAAAATATAACGATTTTGATGGTAAAGATAATTTATCAAATGATATAATATTATCAAAAGATGAAAATGGAAATTTTGAAAAAATAAAAGAACCAGTAAACATATTACAAATAACAGGAGTTGTTACTGACGAAGAAGAACTTAAAAAAATAGAAGAATCATTCACCCTTGATACATCTATTACCGTTAAAGATGTTAAAAGAGGAGATGTTATATGGTTAACTGCACTATTAGAAAAAACAAGTGGATCAGCTATAAATAGTCAATCATTAGGAGTACTTAAATGCCGAGTTATGGATTATTATATCGGGTTAAATAAATTAAATCAAGTTATGAAAAATAAATAATAATATGAAG
>JBBAEW010000109.1:0-4169 GCA_041655695.1 Saccharofermentanales bacterium | reverse complement strand
CTGAGGAGGCTGCCTGGAAGAGCCTGGAGGAGACCCTGCGCAGCCGGCAGGTCAGGGAAGGTACCGACCGGGCCGAGCGGCGTTCGCCTGAGATCCGGCCCCGCCTTCACCGCAGGGAGGATCGGGATGATCCCCAGGATCATGAGGAACTATGAGAAAACTAAAAGCCCATTTAACCGATCTCTTCTTTTCAATTGAATTTCTGAAATACTTTGTTTCAGGTGTCGTGGCCACCCTGGTCAACCTGGCAGTCTACATGCTCATGAACCGCTGGCTGGGCCTGGACAAGTGGTACTACTCGGATGTTCCGGCCATCATCCTCTCGGTTCTGGCCGCCTATCTGCTCAACCGCATCTGGGTCTTTCACTCCAAATCCAATTTGCTGGAGGAGTTCTTCCGCTTTGTCGGCAGCCGGCTGGCCATCTCTTTCGTTTTTGAGTACGCCGGCATCTATTTGATCAACCACGTGTTCAATGACCGGACGGAGATCATCCCGGGCCTTTTGGATCTGGCCAAGCTGGTTGCCCTGACCTTTGTGGTCCTGGCCAACCGGATTTCCGGCAAACTCTATGTCTTTCGAAAGGCTCCCGCCCGGCCGGACCCGCAGGCGGTGGATGCCCAGGACCTGATGGATGCCGCCATGGCAGCCATTCGCAATGCCCGGGCCTTCGGAGACAACGAAAAAAGAGACCGGGGCTCCGCCCTCTACCGTGAACTGGGGGATCCCTGGCGCGCCTATCCCGCCTTTCATATCGCCGGGACCAACGGCAAGGGTTCCATCAGCAGCTACCTGACCCATATTCTCTGCCAGGCCGGCCATAAGGTCGGCTGGTATACCTCCCCCTACCTGGAGCGCTTCAATGAACGCGTCCGTGTCCTGGACGGACCGGAGGGCCTGGCCCGCTATGACCGGGATCAGACGGAGGGCCAGATTCCTGACCAGGACCTGGTCCGCCTCCTGGACAGGATCGGCAAGGCCGCAAGCCAGGTGGCTGCCCGGGGCGGCGCGGCGTCCACCCAGTTCGACCTGATGACAGCCCTGGCCTTTGTCTGGTTCCAGGAAGAGGCCTGCGATGTGGTGGTCCTGGAGACCGGCATGGGGGGGAAGCAGGATTCAACCAACGTCATTGAAGAGCCGCTTGCCTGCCTGATCGGGGCCCCGGGCTTTGACCATATGGAGCGATTGGGCACCATCATGCGGCAGATCATGGGTGAGAAGGCCGGGATCGTCAAAGAGGGCTGTCCTGTCTTTGCCTATGCGCCGGAAGATGCCCTTCTGGCTCCATCAGATGCCCTGGAGGCCCGGGAAGTCCTGGTGGAGCGCTGCCGGGATCTGTCAGCTCCGCTGACTTTCCTTGGCTACAGCGACTTTGAGGCTCTCTCTTATGGCTGGCAAGGGCAGACCTTCCGATCGCGGAGTGACGGCCTCCTTTACAGGACCCGCATGCTGGGTCCCTACCATCCCATCTACGCGCTTATGGCGGGTGCTGCCGCCATGGCAACAGGCATGGCCGATCAGACGGCCGTCCAGGAGGGGATCGCTGCCGCTATCTGGCCTGCCCGCATGGAAGTTTTAGCGGATGACCCTGTCATCCTTCTGGATGGTGCCCACAATGAGCAGGCCTTCCTGGGGCTCAGGGAGGCCCTGGGCAAACTGGCCGGGGATACCCCGGTTGTCCTGGTCCTGGGCCTCCTGGAGGACAAGGAGCACCGCAAGATGCTGGAAGCCATCCTGATTGACCCGCCTTTTGCCATCCAGGAACTGATCGCTACAGAGCCGCCTGATCCCCGGCGCTTCGAAGCCGGCCAACTGGTTCTGGAAGCCGCCTCCGTTCTGGAAGAGAGCTCCTTGGCAGGCATCCGGCTGACAGCCCTGGCTGACATCGGTCAGGCCCTGGACCAGGCCGTGGAAAGCGCCCGGGCAGCGGGAGCGCTGGTCTGTATATGCGGATCGCTTTATCTGGCCGGCAAGGTCCGGCCCCTGGTCCGGGAGCGCCTGGAGAAGGGGGATCTTCTTTCTCCTCAAGCGGCGGTTGTGGTTTAATAGACAGGGAAACGCGCAGGCGGCCGGTCCAGCCGGCAAGGCCCTGCGCGGATGAAAGGCGGATTCAAGTTGCTTGCGGCCCAGACAGACCGGCCGGCTCAGACGGCCAGGAGTAAAGCGGATACACTTGACTGGGATCGGGTTCTTTCCACTTATCGCAAGCTGGAAAGCCTGCCCTCCATTCTCCATGCCTCTGAAAGTGAAGAAGAGCGCATCCTGTCCGTTTACAACCGGGCCCTGACCCAGGCTTCCACCAATAATATCGACATGGCCCTGATCGCCCTGGAGAAGCTGGCCGTCAACTGGCCGCAATTCTCCGAAGCGGGCTCCCTCTACGGGGTTCTCCTTGCCAGGGAGCGCCGTTACCGGGCAGCTGAAGAACAGTTTGAGAAGGTTCTTCTGGCCGCCCCCGACAGCCCCTTGGCCCGTACCGTGGACCGCTGCCGGCTGGCAGCGCGCGAGGAGCGGATCCGCGAGCAGGCCCGTGACAGTTCCAGGGTTCACAAGGACCGGGTGCTGGCTCCTATCCGGGCTCATATGGCCCGGAGCGGAATCCTCCAGCGGGCCACAGATGATCAGGGGGCTGGCCGCATCCAAATGGCAGGCCGCAGGGAGCAGGAAGACGCCCTGCGTATGGAGGAAGGCCTGTCGCCTGGCAGCAGGCGCGCTCACAGCAGCGTCTCCCGCCTGATCCAGGGGCTGACCCTGGCCCTTATCCTGGCTTCTCTGCTTTTCCTGCTTTTCTATTTTGCCATCCGGCCGGCCATCGTCCGCAATGAGGCGCGGCGGGAGCAGCTTGAATGGCTGGAGCGTATTCTCGAAGAACAGCGCGGTGATCCGTCGGTCGGGGGCATCCTTGACCTCTATCGCCGCACCTTCCCCGCAGAGACGGGGAAATAAGGGGGATCTCTGACCATGCTCTATGTGAGTACCCGGGGCGGTGAACGGGTTACGGCCCTTGAAGCTGTCTGCCGCGGCCTGTCCGTGACGGGCGGCCTCTTCACGGCGGAAAATCCGCCTGAAGCTCTCAAGCTGGCCGACCTTCGGGGTCTGACCTTTCAGCAGGTCATGGCCAGGTATTACCACGGCTATATTCCGGATCTGACCCTGGGCGAATGGGAAAGCCTGGTAGAAGATGCCTTTGCCTGCCTGGCTCCAGAAGGAGACTCAGCCGCCCTGCCCCTGGCAAAACTCAACCCCTATCTGGACCGCTATTATCTGATCAACACAGATTATTTCCCCACGGGCAGCATGGCCGATCTGACCGCCGCCATCCTGTCCGGACTTTTCGAATGGATCCAGCGCCAGTCCGGCGGCCTGCAGCCGCTTGTCATTGGCCTTGGCTCATGGGATCTGGCTCTCGCTTTTTCGGGCAGCCTGCCCGGCGCGCCCAAGCTTCTCCTTGTACCTGACCCGCCTCTTCGGGCCGGGGAACTTTTGGGCCAGCTGAAGCCGGGCCAGGAAGTCAGGGTCTTTTCCGAGGAGCTGGGATCCCGCTACCGTGAGTTGACAGACCTGGCGGGCGACCTTGCTTTTGAGGCGGACCTGCGAAGCCGTGGGCTGGCACCCCTCTTCCTGACTCCGGGACATCCGGCAGCCGTTTTGACCGCCGGGGCGCTGGCAACGGCGTCCGTCGCCCAGATCATGGAAACCGATGATGAGAATGAGCGGGTGGATTTTGTTGTCCCCAAAGGCCATCTGTCTTTTCTGGCCGGACTGGTAGATGCCAGCAGCTTGGGCATCCCGGTGGGGGTCGCCTATATCGGGGAGAGCGAACCCCCTTCCCTGACCACCCTTTTCAAATCCGGGAGAATCCCCCTTGAGGACAAAAACAGGCGGCACCCCGGCTCCGGGGCAGCCTTCCCGGTCAACCTGGAACGCCTGCTCTTTGAGGTGACCGGCCGGGACGAGAAGAGGACCCGGGCCCTCATGGAGGAACTGACCAATCCTCAGGGAGAGCCCCTGCGCGACGAAGAGATCCAGCTGCTCAATCAGTCCATTGTGGTGGCAGCCTGTGACTACAAATACGGTCTCCAGCTCATGCGGACCGTTTACGATCAGACCGACTACCTTTTCGGCCGGGATACGGCTGACGCCCTGGCTGCCTGGTCCAGGAATTCCAGGA
>JBBAEW010000108.1:0-4205 GCA_041655695.1 Saccharofermentanales bacterium | reverse complement strand
CCTCCGGATAACTGACAATCGTGTATTTGCTGGGCGAGGCGGTTGCTGTATAGGTCGCGTTGCCAGTGAATACCAACGCCTTGATAGAAGGAAAGTCCACATTGTCCCCTTCAGCGGGCTTCCACACCGGTATATCCAGGGTGTAGTGAGAATCCGGTGTCCGTCCCGGTTCGGTGAAGGGATCCGTGTAGGTTGTGTCGGCGTAGAGCCCAGCTTCATCGTAGCGGACATAGGCAATCGTGTCCCCGCTCAGTGTGACATGCTGACCCGCCACAAAGGTGACCTTCAGGTTCCAAAGATGAATGGTCAAGTCCTCACCCTTGCCGACTTCCTCACTGAATACAGCTCCAGACTGGTCTACGATGGGGCCTTCACCAATCTTTATGAGGGTCGTTCCCGTCTCGATATCGCCCTTGGCTTTGAAAGAGAGGGTGGCGAGTTTGAACCCATCCCCTTTTATTTCGAAACCACCTTCTTCTCCCTCTTCAGGTTCACCCAAATACGCACCGACGATCAGAAGTGTGGTAAGGTCACCTTCAGAATTTTCGATGATATTGAATCCTTCCGGATACATACCCTCCTGGTAATCCAACTTATTATTTTCGAAGGTGATCTCAACGGTTGCGCCGAAAAATCTGTCATTGGTTTTACTGGTGACCAACAAATCAACCAGGAAATCATCGTTGGCGTTGACATTCGTTTCATTCGACTCAAGGACTATTTTGTAGTCGTCAGGCAGCTGGGCAAGATCATAAAGAGCCCAAAATTGAAGGAAATCACCAACGACGGCATCTGGGAGACTTTCCCCAGGCTCGTAGTAGTTATCTCCTTCCTGCCAGCCCTGGAAGTACTCGCCTTCCGGAGCTTCAATCGCCAGAGGGAAATAAATAGGATCACCAGCTATAAAAAAGTCATATCTGTCCATGTACTGATTTTCAAGGTAATAGTACCAGACAACATCTGCCCATTCTTTTCCAAGGTGGTAATAACCGGCTTGCTCGCCATCCTGCAGGGGGTTGGTACTCATCACACCTTCGATGGAGCTATAAGCATACGTGTCGAGCAAAGTATCACCTTGGGTAACTTTATAGTAGCCTCCAATCAAACGACCATAATGCCAATCTCCATTCTGGCAAGCCAAAGCCGCGGAGTAACCCAGGAAGCGTCCACCGCTGACCTCTGCTATCATTCCTCCGCTTAGAACTGCTTCAGCAAAAGTCGCTTCAAACACCCCGCCGCTGATACTTTGGATCGTTCCCAATTCAAGGGTCTCCAAGGCAGGCCTTGATTCACTTTGAAAGATACCCCCACTGATTTCACCGATTGTCGCGTTATTTGTGAATGCGCTGCCAGCGGAAGACAAAAAGGTTCCGCCGCTGATCTCAAGTATGGATCCATTGTTTCGATTATTCAGGGCTGATCCCGCATCGTTTTGAAAGGTACCACCGCTGATCTCGTCGATTGTTCCCAGATTTATGAGCGCATAGCTATTGGTCGACTCAGAATTCGAAACAAAGGTACCGCCGGTGATTTCGGTGATCCACCCAAAAGCCATGTTTACGATGGCATGGCCGTTTGCCGATTGGAAAAGCCCTCCGCTAATCTCAGTAACGGTCCCCACGTTAGAGATTGCGATATTCCCCGCCCGAATTGTCGTATGAACCCCCTCTATCAGGCCTATGGTTCCGAAGTTGTCAATAGCTAAATAGGGCCCCTCAATCAGCGTGAACGTTTCACTTGAACTGCTGGTGATGGAGTTTATCGTGCCTTGGTTCATCAAGGTGGCCACAGAATTGCTTGCCATCGCTTCAGGATGTTCAGCCAGAATTGAATCCCGAACTTCTTCGACCGTCCATCCAGCCAGGACACATAAGCTGCCAAAGATCTGCGCTTCTTCTTTACGCCGTGACAAAATAGTCGAGCTGACAATCAGATCCACAGTGCCTTGCTCAACTGGGTCGCCTTCATCGGGGTCAATAGCAATTCCGAAGGCCACTGGGAAGGCATCGGCTACGATAAGACAATTGCCAATTGTACCGACAGTTGATCCACCGAGCCCGATGGCGGTGAAAACGGTGTCGAAATCACAATCCTCAATCAGATCGAAGGTACCTCCCATACCCGTTAGAGGGTCCTCTGGACAAACATAATCGACAAATAGGCCGTCCGCCAGGCCCAGCCAAAAATCTTGGACGTCGACCCTGCTCATACTGAGCGTGCCTTCGTTAATCAGGAAGGAAAGCCCGCCGGGTCCCGAATCATCATAGGCAGGCCTTTCGGCATAGACAAACTTACCCCGTGCTCCGGCTGTACTGGTCAGTGTGAGCCTTCCTCCTGACTCGACTTCAATCAAATGACCGCTTGCATAGCCCGCCGTGATGGTTTTACCATTCATGTCCAGGGTGATGTCGGCGTCTAAGGGGATTATCAGGTGATCATCCTCATGATCGATTTGGATGTGTTTGAGCACTTTGACTAGCGCCGGTGATCCGCTTCCAACTGCGGCTCCCATCGCCTCTTTCAGTGTCGGATACTGATAACCAGCATACTCAGCTTCCCCGTCAATTCCTGTCACTTGGACGGCACCGGCAATAAAAGTGCCTTCTAGGAGTTCCTCTTCCCAATTAACCCAGTCGGCATCGCTGACCTTGAGGCCAATCTCATAAGGATTGGTCATCGCATCTTCCAGTACCTTGAATGTCAGCAATAGGATTGGACCATCCTCAAAAGCCATATTCCCATTGCCCGTCTTGACAATGTTCAATGTACCTTCTGAAATATTATCGGGTAGGTCCATTTCGTATCCTGTTAAAGGATTGCGATCATCGTGCAAGGCGATACCGGTCAATTCAAAAACCGTTTCATCATAAAGGATCTCAAGACCGAGCGCATAGAAGTCGGCACAATCCTTTACTGAAATAGGGATCGAAAATGATTCACCTGCCATAGCCGAGTCTGAACCGACTGTAAAGACCGTGTCTGTCGGAACAGTAGCCGCCTGTACGGGAATCGTGAATACGCTCTGGCTTAAGATAAGCACAAGCGCCAGTACCGTCCCCAGGACTTTCTTTGTTCTAGCATGTTTTCTGTTCATTTGATTCTACTTTCGATTAGCTCTGTTCAGGAAGCGGAAGGAACCACTGAAAGCAACCTGCTTTCACAAAGACCATCTATGATTCATCACAGCCAAACCTCAGGTCATACGCTCTGCATAGGCCAGCAAGCCGTCATTAACCACAAAGCTCATGACAATCAGCGCTATAAGAGGTTTGGGAGCAACAAGCTCGATATCCTCTTTTGATAATGACCCATCTAACAAACGTTGGGAGGGGAGGCCTCTCGGTTACCCCAAGGTTCCTCCCCTCCAGTTCTCCGTTTGCTTAACTCCAAATGTGGTTAAGGATCGCCTGGGCATCGTCGGTCTCAACCTTGCGGTCACCGGTGATGTCAGCATTCAAACGCATTTTCATGGTCGCCTGCCCGAACTCTCCCGTAAGTGAGTGAACCCCCTTATAGAAGCCGTAAGTCAAGACAACGTCGGTTGAGTTAACCCGGCCATCCCCGTTGACGTCAAAGCTGTAAGCCAGTTCCTCACACGTCTCGCCCGCTACAATCTGAATGAGAGCGCGAGCCTCTTCTTCTGTTGTTGCATTGGGTACCGCGAACACATAGATGTGAAGGTCAGGACTCAGCTCGCTGTACAGGGTTGAATAGAACATGAGTTCATTGCCATACTGATAAGCCTCACCCGAACCAAGTTTGCCAGTCACTCTCAGCTCCATCAGTTTGTAACCTGCAGGCAAGGCTCGGTAGACATCGTTGTCGGTAAAGACAATCTCGCCGACAACCTCCTGGCCAAAGGCGATCGTGATGTCGCCCTTGATTTCTTCTCCCGGAATCGTGTAAACACCATTATCCGGGGGCAGTGTGGCAGGAGCGCCATTCCCAACCTGATAGGTAACCGTCTTAACGGAGTAGCCAATAGTGGCGTCCATGGTGAAGGTAACGTTCGTCTGGTAGGTGACCTGATAGCCTACGCCTTCCACATATACGGCGCCTAAAGTGAAGGTGGTGTGATCCTCCGGATAACTGACAATCGTGTATTTGCTGGGCGAGGCGGTTGCTGTATAGGTCGCGTTGCCAGTGAATACCAACGCCTTGATAGAAGGAAAGTCCACATTGTCCCCTTCAGCGGGCTTCCACAC
>JBBAEW010000107.1:0-4235 GCA_041655695.1 Saccharofermentanales bacterium | reverse complement strand
GCAGGTTGCAAAGACCCCCAAAGAGCTCGGCTGTGCCGAAATCAATGACAATGGCCTTGGCGTGGCCGATGTGCAGGAAGCCGTTGGGTTCGGGCGGGAAGCGGGTGTGGACCGGCAAGCCCTCCAGGCGGCCGCCGGGGCCGACGTCTTTTGCGATTTCATCCAGTATGAAATGGGAAATCTCGTTGCCTGTGTAGGTTTCCTCTTTGGGCGTCATACCCGTCACCAGACCGGGGAGCCTCTCCTTGTCATCTCTTTTCATTCATCTGCCTCTCGTAAAAAGCGTAATACAGCATCCAGCCGTTGGAGGGATTCCTCCCGGCCCAGGATGATTGCCAATTCAATTGCGCCGCCCGGGGTCACCTGCTGGGCGGCAAGACCGGCCCGAAGAGATCCCATGACCTGGCCCTTATGCAGGTCATGCGCCTGGATGGTGTCCTCAAGCAGCTGGTGGAGGCCGTCTTCAGTCCACTCTTCAAGAGCATGAAGGCGGGGGACAAGCAACTGGAGAAGATCGGCGGCTCTGGCTGCGTCCAGCTTGGCCCGTTTGTTGAGGAAGAGTTCCTCTGACAGGGGCAGGCGCAGGGTCAGGAAGCGGATCATTTCCGGGATGTCCGACAGTCGGGTGACCCGGGGCTGCAAGACCTCCGCCAGCTTGTCCAGGTCATAGGCCTGCCCCGCGAAGGCGGGATCGGCCTTGGCCCTGACATACTCCCGCCACTGATCGGCGGGGAGTGCCCGGATGTACTGCTCGTTCATCCACTTGAGCTTGTCGTAGGAAAAAACGGCAGGGGCCTTGTTGATTCCCTGGATATGGAAGACGGTCTCTAATTCCTCCAGCGAGAATATCTCACGGGTCTCCTGGCCAGGCGCCCAGCCCAGAAAGGCGATCATATTGACGATGGCCTGGGGCAGATAGCCGTCCCCGATCAGGTCATCGAAGCCGGTGGAACCGTGCCGCTTGGACAGCTTGCGGCCGTCCTCGCCCACGATCAGGGGCAGGTGGACAAAATGGGGGATCTCCCAGCCGAAAGCTTGGTAGAGCAGGCAGTACTTGGGGGTTGAAGACAGATATTCGGATCCCCGGACAATGTGAGTGATCTCCATCAGATGGTCGTCGACCACATTGGCGAAGTTATAGGTTGGGTAGCCGTCGGACTTGAGGAGGATCTGGTCTTCCAGCTCCTTGTTTTGGACGGTAATGGTCCCGTAGACATCGTCGGTGAAGCTGGTTTGACCCTCCAGGGGCATTTTCTGGCGGATGGCATAAGCCTGGCCCGCCTCCATCCGCTGCCTGGCCTCGGCCGGATCCATGTCACGGCAGCGTCGGTCATAGCCGAAGACTTCCGTTCCCGGCTCGGCGTCGGGTGCGGATTCCTCCTCCTGGCTGCCGCAAAAGCAGGGATAGGCATCCCCCTGTTCCAGCAGTTGGCGGGCATGGGTCTGGTAGACAGGCAGCCTGTGACTTTGGGTATAAGGTCCGTTAGGGCCCCCGATATCCGGTCCTTCGTCATGCTTGAGGCCGCACTGCTTCAAGGTCCGGTAGATGATCTCGACTGCCCCTTCAAGATAGCGGGCCCGGTCGGTATCCTCGATACGCAGGATGAAGGAGCCGCCCTTGGATTTGGCGATCAGGTACTCATAGAGAGCCGACCGGAGGTTGCCGATATGCATGATACCGGTCGGGCTGGGAGCGAATCTTGTTTTAACGGTTTTTGATTTCATTGGACTCCAGGTTTCCGCCGCAAAAGGCCGTGTCGGCGAATCAATCCTGATGATATCATAAAGGGGCGCGGCGGCACCGCTCAAGCGCCCAGGCAGGCGCAAAAGGAGAAAAGAATGTTCGGATATGTCCGGCCGGAAAAACCAGAGCTTCTCATGCGCGATTTCGCGGCCTACAAGGCTGTCTATTGCGGCCTTTGCAAGACTATCGGCTCCTCCTGCGGCCAGATCCCGCGCCTGGCTGTTACCTATGACATGACCTTCCTGTCCATCCTGCTCCTGGCTCTTTCCCCGGACAGCCTGGAAATCAACCAGGAAGGCTGCATTCTCAATCCCCTGAAAAAGAAACCTGTCATGGTGACGGAGCCCGTCCTGGAGTACGCGGCCGACCTCTCCTGTATCTTTGCCTGGTACTCGGCCCGGGATGACGCCAGGGATGAGAAACCGGTCCGAGGGCGGATCCAGGCGGCTCTTTTTTCACGCTCCGCCCGTAAGGCCATCCGCCGGAGGCCGCAGATAAGCCAAAAGATCGAAAAAGATCTGCTGGACCTGGCCCGCCTGGAAAAAGAGCCGGATCCCAACCTGGCGGCCGACTGCTTCGGCTCCATCCTCAAGGAGGTCTTTCTTGAGGGCTTTGACCTCCTGCCAGATTCCGAAGAGGGGGAGGTGACCCGACTCCTGCTGGGCGACGCGGCCTGGGCCCTGGGGCGATGGGTTTACCTTGTGGATGCGGCCGACGATCTGGAAGAAGACCGGAAAAAGGGAAGCCCCAATCCTTTGGCGGCCCTGGCTGACCAGGAGGGGCGCGATTTGGCCGAAAAGCTCCTGATCCAGGCCGAGGAAGCCGTGGATCGCAACCTGGCCCTGCTGGCCTACGAACAGCTGAGCGGGCTCGTGTATAATATCGTAACGATCGGATTACCGGCGACCAGGCAGCGCGTCCTGGCAGGTCAACCGCTCCCCGCCCTTTAGGGGAGCCAGGCATAAGGCGGAGAATGCTATGGATAGAAATCCCTATGAAGTCCTGGGGGTCCCCATGGGGGCATCGGAAGAGACCGTGCGCGAAGCCTACCGTGAGCTGGTCCGCAAGTACCACCCCGACCAGTTTCAGGATGAGCGGGCCAAGGAACTGGCCGAAGCCAGAATGCGCGAGATCAACGCCGCCTACGACGCCGTTACACTTGGCAACCAGCAGCAGCAAACCAGCCAATCCGCCTGGCAGCATCAGCAGTCCTGGTCCAATCAGCAGCCTTACGGCGCGCCCAACCAATCGCCTTACTACCGTTCAACAGGGGGCTGCAATTCCTGCTGCCAGACCCTGACCTGTTTCTGCTGCGCCGACTCATGCTGTGAGTGCCTGGGCGGTGATCTCTGCATCTGCTGCTGATCCGGGATCCAATGAATCCTTCAGTCAGCGGCTCTCATGGGCCTTCCTCAAGAATCGCCGGAGGCGCCCTGCTGACAGCCCTCATCTGGGTCTGTCTCCTGGCCTCGGGTTTTCTGCCGGTCGGCCGCCTCTTCCTTTTGATGCTGGCTTCCTTTGTCCTGGTCGCGGCTGCCCGTGAGCTGGGCAAGGGAGGCGCCTTTCTGGTTTATCTGGCTTCCTCCCTGCTTGCCCTCATCCGGCCCGGCCTGATCACCGCGGCCCAGTTCGCCCTCTTATTCGGCCTTCTGCCCCTCCTGACCGTCTGGCTGCGGAGGCTTGGCAGGCCCTGGGTCGAGCGCCTGATTGTCCATGTGTGCATGACCTTCTTTTCCCTGGCCATCCTCTGGCTTTTCGGCCTTGAAGCTTTCGTAGTCAGGGGAGACAGGTGGACGGAAAGAACTATTGTCTTCTTTGTGGTTCTGGCTCTGCAGTTCTTCCTGCTGGTCTATTACTACGCCCTGGCCCAGTTTGAGCAGTTTTACCGGATCCGCATTGAGCCCTGGATCCACCGGCGGGGTTCCTAACCTCTGCGGCTTCGGCGCAGCCAGAAGCGGAGCCTTGCCAGTTCACGGAAGATGATCCAGACAAGACCAAGGCCCAGAAGAATGGCTGTCCCCAGGATGGTGTAAGCAAGATTGGGATTTCGGATCAGGAGCTGCAGTCCGCGGCCCACCAGGTTGCTGTCAGCCAGGATATCCCGGTCGGACCCGACCCGGACGGGGATTTGAAGGCCGTCCTTGAGCGTGAAGATCACCTGACCTGTCATGGCTCCCTTCTGGACGGGGATGGGGTAAGGGGCGGTCCCCCGGTATTCCAGTGTATCTTCCAGGTAGTGGTCCGCCTTGGGGTGGATGTAGTCGACCGAATCCAGGTAGATCAGATCAAAGGTTTGGCCGTTGGTCGCTTCCTGGGGTTGGCCCGGGTACCTGCCGCCCGCCGAAGTCAGGGAGGTCCGGCTGTAGAAACCGTCAAAGGCCTGGTAAAGCTGGAGGACCGCCTGGATGGCGCCGGCCTGGCCCAGGCTGACGGCAACCGTGGTGACGGGGATGGAACCCGGGCTGGTTCCTGTGCAGCAAAGCAGGGAATA
>JBBAEW010000106.1:0-4255 GCA_041655695.1 Saccharofermentanales bacterium | reverse complement strand
AGGGTATCAATCAGGCGAAAGTCCTGAAAGATCATGCCGATCCCGCGGCGCAGGAAAGGAACCCGCCTCTCGCTCAGCCTGCCGATATCGTAGCCGTCGATGAGGATGCGTCCGCCCGTAGGGTTTTCCTCGCGCGTCAGGAGCCTGAATACAGTCGATTTGCCGGCTCCGCTCTCACCGATCAGAAAGACGAAATCCCCTTCATCAATTGAGAAAGATACATTTTCCAGTGCCCTTGCCCCATTGGGGTAGGTTTTACTGACGTTTTCAAAGTCTATATAGGCCATGATTTCTCCATGGGGCCGGCCGAAGCCTGCCGCTTGCCTCAGCGCTTATCTATTTGCCTTCTGATCTTCGACATAGGCCAGGTAATCCCGGACCATGTCGGCCAGCTTGAACAGAACGGCATCTTCGAAATTGCGAAGATCCAGGCCTGTAATTTTTTCAACTTTATCCAGCCGGTAGACCAGAGTATTCCGGTGGACGAACAATTGCCTGGACGTCTCACTGCCGTTCAGATTGTTCTCAAAGAATTTATTGATGGTATTCATGGTGACCGGATCAAGAGCCTCGTAGGTACCCGGGGCGAAGACTTCCCTGAGGAAAAGCTCGCAGAGGGTGATGGGCAGCTGGTAGATCAGGCGGCCCAGACCCAGTTTCTCGTAGCGCATGATGGGCGACTCGGCATCCTGGAATATCTGGCCGACAATCAGGGCAATGGAAGCCTGCTGAAAGGCTTTTGCCGTATCGGTCAGGGTGGGCGCAACCAGGCCGACCCCGATGGCGACATCAGCCATGGCCTTATCCCGCAGGGTCTCCACCAGATTGCCCAGGAAATCATCCAGGCCTTCCAGGTTCTCTTCCGTGGCTTCAATCATGAGAACAATGGTCTGCTCATCGATGGGCAGCATATAGCGCTCCTCATCAGCGGCCGACCACTCTTCCAGGGTCTCATGGCAGGCCTTGAGTTCCTCAGGCTTGAAATGCACCAGCAAAACGATCCGGCGCGCGTTGTAGCGGATCCGGTATTCCCTCGCCTTGAGGGGGATATCGCCCGGCAGCTCATTTTCCAGCAGGACGTTTTTCAGGAAACTTTGTTTCTGCTCATATTCACGGCAGGCGTGATCATCGCGTTTGAACTGTTCGGCTCCAATCCAGTTGGCTAAAAGCTCAGCATAACCTCTTGCCTCCGGATCAACGCCCTCTGTAAAGATAATCAGGCGGCTTTCATCCCGGTCTTCCAAGACACGGTAGGTCCGGTCCCCGGCTGTCACCTGGCTGTCACCTGACGCCAGAACGGCCCGGACTCCTGCATCCTGACTTCCGACAAGCTGCTCATCGGAGGCTGCGATAATCTCACCTTGTCCATCAGCCAAGCCGATGACCCGGTTCAGATAGGGAGCCATTTCCTTGAGGGCCCGTTGGATTTCTTTCATGTCTTGATCCTCACTTTCAAGTGGAAGCGCAAGGCCTACGCTCAAAATCCGGCCGGAACCGCCCGCCTTGGACGGACCCGGCCGAACTATTATAACCTTTCGCGGGCTTTTTGCTATCCCGCCTCAGGCCTGTCTTAATACCTTATCAAAAGAGGCCGTAGATGCGCCCGTTTTCATCAACGTCGATCTTCTCTGCTGACGGCTCCTTGGGCAGGCCCGGCATGGTCATGACCTCGCCTGTCAGGGCAACAATGAAGCCTGCTCCGGCAGAAACCTTGAGATTGCGGACACTGACCCGGAAATTCCGGGGAGCGCCCAGAAGCGCCGGATTGTCCGAGAAGGAGTACTGGGTTTTGGCGATACAGATGGGCAGATTCCCGAAACCGTTCTCTTCCAGCTGCTTTAACTGGCGGACGGCCGGACCGACAAAATCAACCCCGTCGGCATGGTAGATTCGGGTGGCGACCGCCTCGATCTTTTCGCGGATGGTTGTATCCTCACCATAGGTGAAGCCCAGGGGCTTCTTATCCGGCAGATCACAGAGGCGGACAACCTCCTGGGCCAGTTCGACTCCGCCCTCTCCGCCTTTGGCCCAGACCTGGGACAAGGCAACGTGGACACCGTGCTTCTCACATTCTTCACGGACCAGGGCAAGCTCCGCTTCCGTATCGTCAGGGAAGGCGTTGATGGCGACTACAACCGGTCTGTGAAAGACATCGACCAGGTTATGGACGTGCTGGATGAGATTCTCCATGCCGCCCTGCAAGGCGGGCAGGTTCTCACACTTGAGGTCGCTCTTGGCTACTCCTCCGTGCATTTTAAGCGCACGGACCGTGGCTACCAGCACAATGGCATCAGGTGCAAGGCCCGCTGTCCTGCACTTGATATCAATAAATTTCTCTGCTCCCAGATCGGCGCCGAAGCCTGCCTCCGTGATCAGATAATCGGAATGTGACAAGCCCATGGTTGTAGCCAGGACGCTGTTGCAGCCGTGGGCGATGTTGGCGAAGGGGCCGCCATGGACATAGGCGGGGGTTCCTTCCAGGGTCTGAACCAGGTTAGGGGCCAGGGCGTCACGCAGCAGGGCCGCCATGGCGCCATGGGCCTTGAGGTCCTTGGCGGTGACGGGTTTGCCGCTGTAGTTGTAGCCGATCACGATCCGGCCCAGCCGTTCCTTCAGATCCATAAGGGAGGTGGACAGGCAGAAGACCGCCATGATTTCTGAAGCCACTGTTATCTCAAAACCGTCTTCACGGGGTGTTCCGTTGGCTTTGCCGCCCAGTCCGTCCACCAGGAAGCGCAGCTGCCGGTCGTTCATGTCGACCGCCCGCTTCCAGGTGACCTGGCGGGGATCGATGCCAAGCGGGTTGCCCTGCTGAATATGATTGTCAACCATGGCTGCCAGCAAGTTGTTGGCGGCGCCGATGGCGTGCATATCTCCGGTGAAGTGGAGGTTGATATCCTCCATGGGGACAACCTGGGCATAACCGCCGCCGGCCGCGCCGCCCTTGATTCCAAAGACCGGGCCCATGGACGGTTCCCGCAAAGCCAGGGCGCATTTTTTGCCGATTTTTGTCATGGCGTCGCCCAGGCCGATGGTAGTGGTGGTCTTGCCTTCGCCTGCCGGCGTAGGTGTAATGGCTGTCACCAGAACAAGCTTGCCTCTTTTATCTTCATGACCCTGGAGGGCAGCCAGGGAAACCTTAGCCTTGTACCGGCCGTAATGCTCAAGGTACTGCTCCGGAATGCCTGCTCTCCCGGCGATCTCATCGATCGGCAATAATTCGGCTTCCTGAGCGATTTCTATATCTGACTTGTAACCCATGCTTTCCTCCTGCGGTCCAACCTCGCCGCCTTGCCTTTTCTATTTTTTTTGGCGAATCCGCCCTCTTACCCAAAATCTATAAATCGATATCGCAGTCTTCGTAAAGGCCGCAGGCCAAACCGTGCAGGTCCATGAGCCAGATATGCCGGCCGCTGACCCGGATCAGGCCGTCCTTCTCCATGCTGATCAGCTCACGCGAGAAAGAGGGACGGGGCATGGCCAGGAGTCTGGCGACCACCTCCTTGGAAACCGGCAGGACAACGGCTGAAGTTGTCGGCACCTCGATGGCCTCGCGCAGGGTCTTGTTCTCATATTCCAGCTGTTCTTCCAGCAGGGAGAGGAGGTAGCCGGATATCTTGAGCCGCAGGGTTTTCTGCGAGAGCAGGTGAATCCGTTGATCCTGTTCCCTGCCTCTGTCGGACAAAAAGGCCATGTAGTTGAGAAGCAGCTGGGAGCTCCTGGCGATCAGGCCCAGAAGGTCTTCGCGGGAGATGACAATGGTCTTGACCAGGGTCAGGGCCTCCAGGGAGTAGGGATAGTGCTTGTTGGATGAAAAAATCAGGTCAGCTCCGAAAACTGTTCCGGGGCCCAGGAGGTTGAGGGTCGTGTATTCGCCTGTCGGTGTAAACTTCTGTCTGGCGGCCTGGCCTTCAATAATGATACCTATCCCGTGGCTGACTGCTCCCTCCATGACGATGAGCTGCCCTTTCCCGTGGAGGTGGGTATGGGTATCCCGGCAGTAATCGACATACAAGTCGTGATTGAGCCCTGCGAATAGCGACGTTGACGCCATGACTTCACATGTCTTTTTCATAGAACCTCCAGCCTTCAGATGTTTTTACACCAATAAACAGAATAACAAAAAACGAAATACTTGTCCGGATTATATGGGGTTTCCATACAAAGCTATCATAACATGACCGCCTGCCGGGCCAGATGCTCCCTCCAGCATGGTAAAATGGAAACAAACCGACCGAATGGAGAGCCACTTTAT
>JBBAEW010000105.1:0-4258 GCA_041655695.1 Saccharofermentanales bacterium | reverse complement strand
TGCTATATTCGCTGTGTAATTTTGTTTTCTTCATACTTACAATTTTACAGGATTGGCGGGCACTTCGGGGCCCGCCTTTCTGTTTTTAACGCATGAATAAAGGGCCATCTCTTTTTGAGACAGCCCCCACCATACCGAATCAGGATTCCTCTTTGCGGCGCCGCTTCCAGAGGATGAAGAAAAGGAAGAAGGACAGAAAGACCAGGAGGGTCGGCAAAAGGAGGTAGCCAAGGTCGGCGCCCGTCCGCGGCGGCTGGTCCTGATCACCTCCGACCAGTTCGTCGACTGCCCGCAGAACCCAGGCATAGGAAAGGGAAGCATTCTGGTATTCATTGCCCAGGCCGACTGGAGCTGAAAGGACGACCTGAAGGACTGAGCTGGCATTGGCCGGCAGGACAGCCAGGGTCGCTTCCCTGGACAGGTCGCTTGCGGGGGTCTTGTAATCGAAAATCAGACGGCCATTGACCGAGCCTTCAAGGGAGGCCACCTGGAGGAAGGCCTTCTCCGCAGCTCCCAAAGCTTTCCCCTTGATGTAGACCCTCAGGGAACGGCCGGTCTCATTTCGAAGGAGTATCTGCTGGGTCAGGGTCTGGCCCGGCATGACTCCCTTGAAATTGTCGAAGAGGTCATCTGAGCTGAGTTCAATGACAGCCTGCGTCTGAACATTTTTAAAGACAACCTCAGTCTGGGCCGCATGGACAGGCGGAGAAACCTGAAGTCCCAGGATCAGGCTGGTGAGAAGAAGGGCGGTTACAATCCTGCGTCGCATGCCTCACCCTTTAGGGGACCAGCTGTCCCGCGCTGACGCTGACAGGCCAGACTTCCTGGACAGCTTCGATGGGGCTTGTCTGGATGACCTGCGAAACCACATGGACCGAGAGGTAATAATCCGTCCCTTCAAAAGTCAGAAGAGGGATCCGGAGGGCCTTGATCTCGGCGAAAAGGACCCCGGTCTCCTGACCGGCGGCGATGGGGCTCCTGTGATAATAGTAGCCATCTTTATGGAACCAGCCGGCTCCCAGGCTGCTCATGGTGTAATCGTCACCGGCCGAGGGTGTGTAGGCCAGGACGCTTCCGTCGGCAGCCTCTGCCTGGATAAGGACAGCTGCCCGGACAAAGACATCGGTATTGCCGGTGTTCTTAATCCCGAGCCCTGTTTTGGTTTCCTGGTCGAAATTTTCTAAAATTTCAAGCTCTATTTCAGGCCGGCTGAAGGTATTCTCCAGGGGATCCGGCGAGGAGGTCAGGTAAGCGGAGCTGGTGGTCACCGTAACGACCGAGAGCAGCATAAGTACGATCTTAACCATCAGGGTTTTGAAGGCAGCGGGCTTCATTCGTTTTTTCGGAATGGCGCGTCTCATAAAACCTCTGCTCCTACTTGCCCTCAAAGAGGTTGGGGACAGAGTCCTCATCGGTCAGCCACTGGCTGTTGATCTTTTCATTGACGATAACAACGGTCTGGTTCATGGCTGTGCCAGGCTGGAGTGTCAGGTTACTGCCTCCGTCGGGATAGACTATGGTGGCCTGATAGCGCCAGGACCAACTTTTGTCCTCGGAGACGGTATAGGTGCCGACAGGCAGCCCTTTCAAGCTTACGGGGCTCCCGGTCTTGACCGCCAGTTTCCAGATCTTGCCAAAGGCATCCGAGACCAGAACGAAAAAGGTCTCTTTCGGGTTGATGGTGGTTCCGGCTTCAGCCTCCTTGACGATGGTAATGGAGCCCGTCACAAAGTCAAAGGAAATGTTGGCCGATCGGGTGATTGCCGGATAGGTTCCCGTCTGGGAAGGCTCAACCACGACCTTGAGCACATAGTCGGCGTGGGCGAAGTCAGGGGTGACCCAGGCTCCTGTCCAGGAAAGGGAGTTCTTGGTCTGCCCGGGCAGGAGGACATACGTAGCCAGGGGATTGACCTGATCATTTTCATGGTAAAGGCTGTAAGTAATCTTTACATGGTCATTATTTTGGCCGTTGGGTGTGTAGTTGACCCCGTTTTGTGTCACAAATTCGATCAGGGAAGCAAGATCAATCGATTGGCCCAGTGCAATTGTTTCCTGAACATCGTCCATGGTCTCGTACTTCAGGGGAATCGAAACTCTGGGAATATCAAAGAATTTAACGGGTGTCCCATCGTTCAGGTAGACGCCGCTTGCCGGTTGATTGGTCAGAAGCCCATTGCCGCCAAAAAAGGCGGGATCCACATCGGCGGAGAAAGATACGATCAATTTCTTGCCGTAATCGCCCGTCGTCCCAGGTTTGGGCTGCTTGGTCACCAAATAGTCACGGAAGTCGAATCCGGTCACGCCAAGGGCCTGATCACTCAGATTGTAGGAAGCAGTAATGGATGCAGGCGCTCCAACTGCCGGAGCGAAAATGTACTGACCCGTCGATGTATTATATCCGGTCGCATCCGCCACTTGCACGGTGGGAGCCGGGCTGGTTGACTTGATTTGGAAATGGGATGTCAGGTAATCCAGGAGGCTTGTCGTCGGGCTCAGGCCAAGGGGCGGCAGGATCTGGTCCGCAAGCGTTCCGTAGATCGAAAGATAAGCCGCTCCGTCGTTTTTGCCGGCAGCCAGAAAGTATCCGGACTGATCCAGGTTGTAGGCCTTGGTGATTGTCACGCGGTCATAGTAGGGCGGCCAGTTGTTGGTAGCTCTTGAGAGGCCGATTTTGTCGGATCCCGACAGAACCCCAGTGTAATTGGATGAAATCAAGTTCATGAGGCGGTTGGTCATGGGCCGCTCGACCACACTGTTAGTGGAAAAAAGTGTAGCCACTTCTTTGGCCCAGGAGGAGTTAACCGCGCCCGTACTGTAAACATCGTAAAGGCCCGCGTGATTGACTGCGTCTCCGTGCATGACACTCGGGTTCACATGATCAAAGACACCTACCGAATAAAGACTTGTCTTGGACAGGCTCTTGATATTGTTGGCATGGCCCAGGGCGTCATTGGCCATTGTCATGTTAAAGCCGCTTCCGATGGCCGGCTCCGGATGGCCCGCGGCAAAAAGGATGACAGCCCGGTTGTGGTCGGCAGGTGACTTGGCGGTGGTGTTAATCCGGGAGTAAGCTTCACTCAGGCCCAGATCGATCCGGGTCCCGTTGTTGGCTGTATTGCCGGGCAGGGTCATGGCCGCGACGTCATTTTTGATCTGGCTATAATTGGAAGTCAAGTCGCGGATCAGATTATTGTAGGTGCCGCAGTAGCGGACCAGGCTGATGCGGTGGTTCAGACCCGTGACCGCCGCATTGTATTCGACCTTGTCGATGAAAGCGGTCAGGGCAGTCTTCAGATAAGCCAGCCGGGTGCTGTTCATGCTCTGCGAATGGTCAACCACAAGCACGATATCGAAGGGGTAGTCATCCGAAGGTAAAATGACACCGGTGGCATAAGCTTCAAGTTGGATGTCTACTTTGCCGGTTGCGACATTAAAAGCCGCACTTTTCCTCAGATGGAGATTGTCAGTTAAGAAACCGTTGGATAAGGGCTGTATTCCTTTTGAGCCCAGGCTGGGACCGGGGCTGTCTCCCTCTGTCTCCTTCGTCTCCTCTTCCAAAGAAACAGAAGCGGGGGGAGCGTCCAAATCTTCCTCTCCCGAAAGCGTGGAAGCGTAAACCGGAAGCACAAGAAGGCCGGCCAGGATCAAACCCAGGACCAGGGCCAGCCTTTTCTTGTGTTTTTCCGATCGAAAGCTCATTTCTTAAAGGTCATATCCATAAATCTCCCAGGAGGGGGAGAGGTTTTTACCAGCCGGCGGCCGCAAGGGCAGATGCCCCGTTGTTTTCAGACTGGACGGCCTGAGCGGTGACGTTGAGGCTGAACTGGGCGTTCTGGTAAGCGTTGCCCATGGTCTGGTCAAAGGCGACCGCAGAGACAACCGCAGTAGTTGTCGCACCTGCTGCCAACTGGGTGTTGTAATAATAGTAACCGCCATCCAGAATCCAATCAGTGGAGTTCGTGGTCACCGTAATCAGGGAGTCCCAGTCCGCCACATCAGGAGCCAGCGCGGGTGTCAGCTTGACGCGGACCCAGACCGGATTGTTGCCCGTATTCTCAACCGTGACCACCTTGGCAACCGTGGTTCCGGGCATGACGCCGGCCACGTCGACCCAGTCAGCGCCCAGGGCGTCTAGTCAAGTCCAGAATGTTGGTGTAAATTCACCTTCCGGTACCTCTATCCTTTAAGCCACCTGCTGTTGTTCTGGATTGGCCTGCGCGCAGGCCAATCCAGAACTGTCTTTTGCGAACAGGTAGTC
>JBBAEW010000104.1:0-4350 GCA_041655695.1 Saccharofermentanales bacterium | reverse complement strand
GTACTTTCCCCGTCATACTTCTTAATAACTTCTATTGCATCCCTATTTAATACAACAACATTAGATAATCTTTTATGATAATGTTCTAATCCATCTATTGCAGATAAATAATCAGATGTAGATTTACTTATATTTCTCCTAGTAACTAAATTAACAGAGAAACCACCAATTGAATTAACACTTGTTCTATTTGTATAAAAATAATAATATGCTCTATCCAATAGAGATATATCATCTCTTTTTAAATTTTCTTTAAACTCTTTATTTATTTGTTGTGAATATGGTGTTATATCAAGTTTTTCTTTAAATTGTTCAAATAAATGTTTATCTGACATAACTTTAAATAAGGAATACACATTTTCAAAAATATCATTGTATATTTCAACCGGTGCTTGTTGAGCAAATAAAATTGTTGCTGAACCACCATAAGGTTCAACATAAATGTGATAATCTTTTGGTATAAAATTTTTAATTTCAGTGGTTAACTTACCCCCCTTCCCACCGAAGTATCCTATTAGTTTGGTTTTCATTTAGTTATATTATTGTTTTTTCTTTTTCATATAAAATACAACATCACCATAAGAGTATATGTCATTATTTTTATTAACTAACCATTCTAATTTATGTTCTAATATTACAGGTAATTCACCTATTTTACTTTTCCACATATTATTATATTGTTTACATGCATGTTTAGGTATTCCATTTAAAGCATAAAATGCTACTTTGTTATAATTTGTTTCTATATTTTGATCATAACATAATTTAAATCCATAATATTCATATAATTTAATATACGATTCGATATTTGGATTTCTTTGTACAGTAGGGTATGGCCAAAATTCATTAGTCCATATCCAGTTATCAAATATATCTAAAGAATATGATAGACAATTAAATTGTAATCCATCATTTTTAGATAACAGTTCGTAATTATAATTTGGTGGTAAATTAGGGAATAGTTTATTTAATTCAGATTTAATATCCATTATTTTTAGCCCATTTTTTCCAAAAATCTTTTCTTTCAGATGATTTACTAATAAAATCTAAATCATTAACATTTGTTAATTTAGATAAAGCAGAATACCATAAATTGGTATGATCAATTCTTTCAATAAGAAATGGTATTATTTCTTTAGACAATAATAATCTTTCATAATCATTATCTGATTCTATTAAATGTAAATCAGAATGATGTCTGTATTTAGATTCTAATTCAATTATTAATTTTTTTATTAAAATTTCAGAATTTAAAAATTCATTAAATTTTATAATTTTTGACATTATTAAGTTATTATTTTTAATTATATATTAAAATATAAAACATATATGAAAAAATATAATATAAGTTTAAAATAATCAATTGTTGCTTGTAAAGAAATGGGTAGGAATTTTATATGTATTGAGTTATTTAAAGATTATTATGAATATTCAATAAAAAGATTATAAAATTATGAAAATACTGGTCAGTATTTTTTAAAAAACAATGAATAACAATGAAATACAAATTAGATGAAAGTGGATTTTTTAAATATTTAACCATAAATAATCCAATATCAAAAATATATTATATTGATATGGAAACATCTAAATCAATAGATGATAATGGTTTTAATCCATTTTCAAATACATCAGGTATAACATCTTACCCACAAGTTATATCACCAGTTGTTAAATATTTAACAATTGATAAATATGAATTCAAGAATATTAAAATAAGTGAAATCCATAAATTATACGAAGATGTATTAAATTATTATATAGATAATACTTTTGATATAAACGAATTAGGTAATAAATATTTCAATATTAGTATAACCGATAGTGTAAATATTATTATAAGTAAAATATATAGTGTCAGTAATTTTATGTCACATAAAAGTAGATCAGGTACTAATATAAGATTAATTATTCCTAAGAAATTAGAATTTATTATTAAAAATGATAATAACTTTAAAAGATTCAAATATTATATAAACGAAACAGATATACATCAAGATAAAATATTTATATTATCAGATTATTTAGAAGGTGATCAGATAGGTATATCTGTATTTACTGATACTGAACTAAATGGGAGATTATTAAAAATACATAAAATTCTTAAAAAGGATATTGAAATATCATACCAAATAATGCCAATTGGTAGTTTATCTAAATATACAATAGGAATAATTAATATAATTAATTAAATATTGTATAATTAAAATATTTTTATTATATTTGTGCATTAATTTATATTAATATGCAAATAGAAATAGTAAAATGTTTGGATTCAAACTCGTGGTATTTTAATAAAGTTGGCGAAATAATTGATGCGACTATTGAAGTAGTACACGGAATTAATTTTTATTATAATGTTAAAATAGGTGATAAATTATTAATTGTTAATTTAGATGATGCCAGAATCATAAACCGTAAAGATAAGATTGAAAAGATATTAAATCGTAAATCATGCAAGTAAAAATTGTTAAATGTTCAGATAATACGCTTTGGTATTTTGACAAGATTGGTGAAGTTTTTAATGTAATATATATGAATATAGGTAATAAACCATCTCACTATTTTTATGAGATAAATAATAAATCATATCTTATAAATTTAGATGATGCTAGAATCATAAATCGTAGAGATAAGATTGAAAAGATATTAAATCGTAATTCATGCAAGTAAAAATTATTAAATGTCATAGTGATTCTTTTTGGTATAAAAATAATATTGGTGAAATATTTAATGTTATCCATATAAAAAAAAAGAAAGGAGATTTTGAATATTACTTATGTAAAGATTTTTTTAATGAAAGAATTATAAGTAAACAAGACGCAATACCTTTTTATAGAAATGAGAAAATTAAAAATATTTTAAATAAAATGTACTACGACAGAAAGAAATACAAAGAATTGAAAAGATTATACTATGAAACATATATTCATGGTAATAAATCAACTGTATGTACTGATTGTAACGGTAGTGGATATTATGATACTACTATAAGAGGTAGAGTACCTAAATGTGGTTCATGTGGCGGTACAGGTAAAGAAAAAATAAAAGACATAATAACATTTGATACATTTTTAAAACAATATGAAAATTTATAAAATAAAATCAAAATCACAAGAAAATGGTTTATGGGGAAATCCTATTAATTTACGAAGATTGGAATTTAAAGGATATTCCGTATTTCATATAAAAACTGATCAGAAATTAATTTCTGCTACTATTATAAAATTTGATGAAATTCATAATAAACCATTTAAATGTTATTTATATAGTGATAAAATAATGTTTCAAATTATTGATGGTGAAAGATATACTGAATATTATGATAATTTAAGATTGATTGATGAAAAATTATATGTATTTAAAAACGATGATAACAAAAAACCATTTGATAGATTACTTAAAATAAAGAAATTAAATGATAGTTTACAATATAGATAAATTAGATGAAGATGTTAATTGTCCAATATCATACGTTAATGATATTAACATTAATAATGAAAAAATTAAATATATTTTAAAATATGTTTATAAAATTTATGATGTAAAATCAATAGAAGTATATTCTGATTATATCAAATATAGAATTACAACAAGTAATTGGTTTGAATATTATACGATAAGTTTTAATAATATTGAAATTATTAATAATAATTTATACATAGTTGAAAGTATAGATGATGGTATAGTACTGGATAGATTACTTAAAATAAAGAAATTAAATGATAATTTACAATATTGATAATATCGAAATAGATAAATTAGATATAAGATATAATTTTTATATGATTTTTGAAAGAAAACCAACAAATCTTTACCCTTTAGGGTTTAATAGTTTGTTGGATGAATTTCAAATTATTTTTAATTATTTTTAACATTTTAACCAACTGATTTTTAACATTTTAAATAAATTTAACGATTAAATCCATTAAAAATGGAAAAAGTGACCTTTTCAATTTAATATATAATTACAAATAAAAAAAGTTTTCTGTAAATGTTAAAGTCTTACAAATATAGAATATATCCAGATCAAAACCAAAAAGAATTATTATCAAATATTTTTGGTCAAATTAGATTTGTATATAATCTAGGTTTAGAGACTAAAATTCAAGCATATACATCAAATAAAAAACATTTAACTTGTTTTGACTTAAATAAACAAATCACTGATTTAAAGAAAGATTTAACTTGGTTAAACGATTGTCCATCACAGGCTTTACAGATGACAATGAGAAACCTTGATAATGCATATACAAATTTTTTCAGGGGTCAAGGGTTTCCAAAGTTTAAAAATAAACACACCAAACAATCATTTCAACTCCCTCAAGGAGTTAAACTAAGTGAAAATAA
>JBBAEW010000103.1:0-4458 GCA_041655695.1 Saccharofermentanales bacterium | reverse complement strand
AGGACGGCTTCCATATCAAGGTTGGCCGCGAAGATGGAGGCGGGGTCGCCGTCTTTCAAGCCTTCCGCCAGACCCTTGTAGGGCGCTGCGGTCAGGAGGATGCGGTTGTTGGAGACGGACATAGCCTGGATGACCGGCAGGATGCGTGGATAGCCGTCGGGATCCGTAAATCCGAGAAAACTTAAGGTCCCTGCCTTGCCCGTATGCTGGCGGGTCCAGGCATTGAAGATCTCCGGTCCCCTGCCTTTGAAGAAGGGGGAGGCCAGCCTGACGCGGACCATATTGAGGCCGATCCCGGCCAGGTTGAGTTTGCGCCTGTCGGAAATGTCCCGCAGCTTGGCGTAGTGGACTGTGTGGACGCCGAAATAGGTGTTGAAGCGGAAGAGGGTCATCTCATTGAAGGTGATGTATTCGGGACCCTCGGTTTTCTTGTCATAGAAATCCATGCTCCCGGTCCAGAATTCCTTGGACAGGTTCATGATCAGGAAACCGGCCTGCGGCCGCTCATGGAAGAACTCCTTGCTCAGGCCCTTGACGAATTCACCCACCACCATTTCGTCGTCCCCCCGGTTCATGAGGGAGGATAAGAGGGTTATGTGAACCTGACCTTCCGGGTCATGGGTGGCGATCAGGGCCACCTTGTAAGGTGAAGCAAAATCCTTGGCATCGCGTTCGACATTGATCCTGTCCATGATTGACCTCTTCCCTGCTTGTTCCCCCAGCTTAGAAACCGGTGCCTGCCGGGTCAAGCGCTTGGGGGTTGTTTTTACATCTTTTAATCAACTCTTGGTTGTATTCGTTGTCACCGTTTGGTTGTCTGCTCTTTCCAGCTTTGTATTGCCTGTAGCGTAGGCTGCCAGACAGCCCTCCGACCGGGCCAGCTTCTCCAGTTCCCGCATACGGCCGGCTGTCATCAGGGGAACGCCGGCGAAAGCCCAGGTATTCCCCAGGCGGCTGTATTTGTCTTCGCAAAGATTGTTGAAGGCGCAAAGTTCCCACCGGTCAGCCCGGTCGCCGATGAAGCGGGCCAGCTGGCGGATGTTTTCATCAGAGTCGGTGGCTTCCGGGATGATGGGCGTCCGCACCCAGATTGAGAAGCCCAGTTTGGCCGCCTGGCTGGTCAGGTAGTCGAAATTATCCAGGATGCGCCGGTTGCCGACGCCTGTCCAATGCCGGTGGCCGGCGTCATCGAAGAGTTTGAGATCGTAGAGGACCAGATCGGTCCAGGGCAGGACCAGATCCAGGGAGGCCGGGGTACAAAGGCCCGATGTATCGATGGCCGTATGGATGCCGCTCTCTTTAAGCATCCGCAGCAGCTCTGCCGCCTCCACCGCCTGGTTCATGATCTCACCGCCCGACAGGGTGACGCCGCCTTCCTGGCCGAAATAGGCCCGGTCCTTGACCAGCTCGTCAAAGAGTTCCTGGACCGTCTGATCCTGACCCTTGCTCTCGATGGCCAGGGTGGGGCAGGCCTGGGCGCAGGTCAGGCAGAGCCCGCAGCGGTCCCTGTCAATGGAAAGGCCTTCCGGAGTCAGTTCCAGGGCGCCTTCCGGGCAGACGGAGACACAGGTGCCGCAAAGGATACAGCGCTCGCCCAGCCATTCAATCTGGAAGGCGTCCGACAGGCTTTCGGGGTTGTGGCACCAGGCGCAGGTCAGAGGGCAGCCCTTGACAAAGAGGGTTGTCCGAAGGCCTGGCCCGTCCTCGGTCGACATGCGCTGGATGTTCAGGACTCGCATGGCTCAGTACTGCAGGTGGCTTTCGCGCGCAATGATCTCGTCCTGTAGTTCCTTGCCGATGGAGGTGAAGTAGGCATTGTAGCCGGTCACCCGCACCAGGAGATGGCGGTAATCGGAGGGGTGGGCCTGGGCCTCCTTGAGCACCTGGGGATCCAGGATATTGATCTGAAGGGCTGTGCCGCCATTCTCGCAATAACCTTTGAGGAAGGATTTGAGCTTGGCCTTGTGCTCGGGTGTCCGCACCAGGGAGGCGTTGAAGGTGATGGTATGGCTGGCCCCGTTGGGCAGGATATTGACATAGTCGCCGCAGTCGGTCTTGCCGCCCAGGGCGGTTCCCACCGAGTTGCTGTTGGCTGTCGGCCCCTTGAGGTCGGCCCCGTTGGAGGGGCAGATGGCGTTGGAGAGGAACTGGTTCTCGGTCCGGCCGTTGGCGCTGGCCTTGAGGATATAACCCGATCCGATCCAGTAGTTCCAGGACAGCATGCCGGGCCTGAACTGGCGGCCGGTCGACAGGGTCCTGTGCTTCCAAACCTCATCGGCCCAGATCTCCATGACCCGGAAGGCCAGGGCATCACTTTCATCTTCGTCGCGGCCGTACTTGGGCGCCCGGTGAAGGGCCTTGGCCTGGAGAATCTCATGGCCTTCCCAATTGTCCTTCAAGGCCTGGACCAGTTCCTCCAGGCTGCACTCCTTCTGGTCGTAGACCAGGTATTTGACAGCCAGCAAAGAATCAACCGTGGTCGCGAAGGTCACGCCTTCCATGGTGGTGTAGGAAAGCTCCGCCCCGCCCTGGGTCACATCCAGGCCCTGCTCGATACAGCCTTTGACCAGGAGCGACAGGTAGGGGGTGGGGTGGTAGACAGCCCGGATGGATTCGCTCATCTCGTAGGTATCCACCATTTTTTTGACCATGAAGCGGGTCTGCTCCACATAGGCGTCAAAGAAGCGGTCCCAGGTATCCAGCTGGGACAAGGTCCCTGTCCGGGGCCCCTCCTGGCGGATCTTGCTCCACTTGCCGGTCATGGGATCCAGGTAGGGCAGCATGTCACTGCCGTTGCCGTAGACCAGTTCCATGGCCTTCAAAAGGTTGATGTTGTTGTCCACCGTACCCGACCGGTCGTTGCCGGCCATGGTGTTTTCCAGACAGCCGACGGCGGCGTAGTCGAAGACATTGTCCCGGTTGATCAGGGCCTCCTGGCCGGACCGGTCCGCCTGAAGCAGCATGCCGGCCACTGACCGCTCGTCAAAGTTGAGAAGGAAGGGAGCTCCCTGACTGCCGGAGATCATGTCGGTCACAAGATTCAGCAGGCGGTCGGGGCTCTTGCGGTGCAAACGGACATTGGGTTTGGGTTCCAGGATAGGGCTCATGGCTTCAATGACTTCCAGGAGCAGATAGGTCAGGTCGTTGGTCCTGTCCTCGCCGTCCGGCCCCAGGCCGGACAGGTTGAAGAGCTGGCCGAAGCCGGCCGTAATCCCCTGATTGCCTCCGACCCGAATCTGGGCATCATAGACTGTGTTGCAGTGAACCCAGAAGCAGCCCAGGATATCCTTCATGAATTCATGGGTCATGCCCTGGTCCCTGGAGGTCTGGTAGAAGGGGTAGAGATACTGGTCCAGGCGGCCGAAGGATACGCCCGGTCCCGGATATTTCTCGTCGGACATGACCAGCATGTGGGTGAACCAAAGCGACTGGACGGCCTGGTAAAAGTCCTTGGCCCCCTCCCAGGGAACGGTCCTCATGTTGGCTGCCATGACCCGAAGCTCTTCTGCCCGGACGGGATCTTCCTCCCGGTCAGCCAGGTCATCGCAATGGGCCGCGTAATTGGCTGCCAGTTCCCTGGGCATGAGGCAGGCTGTCTTCATGGCCCGCAGGGCAGCGCCCCGGGAACCGGTTTTTTCCTCTTCCGTCAGCGCCTCATAGGCCTCCTCGATCTCCTGGAAGACCTTGCTGAAACCATGGCGGACGATCTTCTCATAATCGGGAATCAGGTGGCCGCTGGTGGCCCCGCAGTTACCGTAGCCGTGAGTGTGAAGGAAGAGAACGGCTTCCCTGGCCTTTTTCGTCAGCCTGTTGCGTTCTTTCTGTTCTTCTTTGGTCAGGCACATGGAGTATTGGAGGTTGAACTGGCCGCCGCAGAGCAGGTCGCCCGGCAGGATTTCGACCGGCATGTGCCGGGTCACAACCTGGTGCGTGAACCAGGCCTTGCGTTCAGGGATGGACCATTGGAAGAAGTCTTCCGGCACATCAACCTTCTGGGCGCTCTGCCGGCATGAAACCGTGAAGGCGTTCATGAAGGCGTACATCTCCGGCACGATGTAGTAGGTGAGCTCATCGAACTGGACATCCCAGGGCGTCCCTGTTGTGTAGATCAGGTACTGGTTATTCCACTTGCGGTCGGTTCCCTCAAAATAGTAGTCCCTGAGCCATTTGACGCGCGGCGACAGCAGGCCTGGCTCCTTGATGGCGCTGGCATAAGTTTCTTGACTCATCTTGCAGTCCTTTCCTGCCGTAGGGACGGCGGCTCACATATGAAGTTGAGAACACAAAAAAGTGCGGCAAATACCGCATTCATTATAACTGAAGGGAAAGATAAAAGGGGCTGTCTCAAAACACTGTAAAGTGATGAGGGACAGCCTCTTCTTTATGTTTCCAGCTAGAACATCGGCCTTCAGGGCGTAAGAACTTGCTTCGAATGCAACTATCAGCGATGGCAAATCC
>JBBAEW010000102.1:0-4553 GCA_041655695.1 Saccharofermentanales bacterium | reverse complement strand
GGACTTGAGATTGGTCGCCAGCACCCGGTCCCAGGTCTCCTCGGGCGTTTCGGTCAGAAGCCCCCAGGCGGCCAGGCCCGCGTTGTTGACCAGGACGTCGATGCGGCCGGTTTCAATGAGGGCTGCCGCCACCATGTCCCGGACGGCCTTTGGGTTGGCCACGTCCGCCCGCAGGAGAGTGGCCTGGAAGCCTTCTTCCGTCAGCCTGGCATGCAGCTCCCGGGCCTCCTGGTCCGAGCGGAAATAATTGATCAAAACATGGTAGCCTTCGCGGGCCAGGGTTTGGCAGATGGCCTTGCCGATCCCGCGGGCACCGCCTGTTACCAGAGCTGTTTTGTTTCTTTCCATGGTCAACCTCCGTCCTCTTCTACCAATAAGGGGCTGTTTTGCTATTGTACAACGAAGGGGCCGGCCCTGCCCTGTGGTGTTACAATAAAGGCAAATCAGAAGGTCAAAGGGGAGGCAAGGTAAAGATGACGGTAAACGAACGGACCCAACGGCTTCGGGCCTTAATGAAGACAAAAGGTGTGGACGCGGTCTGGATCGGGACAGCGGACCCCCATAATTCCGAATACATCGCCCCCTATTACCAGGCCAGAGCCTGGCTGACCGGCTTCACCGGGTCGGCGGGCACGGCTCTCGTGACCGCAGACCGGGCCCTCCTCTGGGCCGATGGCCGTTATTACATTCAGGCAGAAAAAGAGCTTGTCGGTTCTGCTTTCGAATTGATGAAGCAGGGCCAACCTGAGGTCCCGACTCCCTGGGAGTGGCTGGAGACGGAACTGCCTCAAGGTTCCAGGGTGGCAGCTGACGGCCGCCTGCTGCCCGAGGCCGAAGCCCAGAGACAGACCGAGCGCCTCCTGGCCCGCGGGGTGGAACTTGTGACGGACCTTGACCTGATTGACAGTGTCTGGGAGGACCGGCCGGCCCTGCCCACTGGCAGCGTCTTTGAACACCGGATCGAGTTCACCGGCCGCAGCGCTTCTGACAAGATCGCCCTGATCCGGGCCAAAATGGCAGAAGACGGGGCCGATTACGCCCTTTACGTGGGCCTGGACGATGTGGCCTGGCTGATGAACTTCCGCGGAACCGATGTCCCCCACAACTGTGTTGCCATGGCTTTTGCCCTGATCAGCAGGGACCGTGCCCTCCTGGTGATTGATCCCGCCAAGGTCGGCCAGGCCATGCTGGAAAATTTCTCGGCTCAGGGGATTGAGATCCAGGCCTATGACAGGATTTATGACCTGCTGGGCGCTTTGCCGCCGGGTGTCCTGGTCACCGACACCAACCGGACCTCCCGGGCCCTGATCGACGCCCTGCCTGAGTCGGTGGACGTCCTCTGCCAACAGGATTATCCCTACCTGATCAAGGCCGAGCTCAACGAGGTGGAGCTGGCTTCCCAGTTCCGGGCCGGCATCCGTGACAGCCTGGCTGTCACCAAACTCATTTACTACGCCAAGACCCAGCCGGCCAAAGAGAGCCTGACGGAGCTGGACATCATCAAGCGGCTTCATCTGCTGCGCCAGGAGGGAAGCGGTTATATCGTCGACAGTTTCCCCACCATTTCGGCTTACGGGGCCAACGCGGCCATGATGCATTACGCGGCCAGCCCAGAGCATAATGCCGCACTGGAAGCCCGGGGCTTCCTCCTGGTTGATTGCGGCGGCCAGTACCAGGACGGAACGACCGATATCACCCGGACCATCTCCCTGGGGCCTCTCTCGGATGAGGAAATCCGCGATTACACCCTGACACTTAAATCCCATATAGCCCTGGCCTCCCTGCCCTTTCTCAAGGGAACCAGCGGAGTGGCCCTGGACGCCGTGGCGCGTTCGGTCATGTGGCGGCAGGGCCTGGACTACAAATGCGGGACCGGACACGGACTGGGCTTTCTGGCCGGAGTCCATGAGGGGCCACAAAGACTGACCAACAACGTCCGGGCAGGCCAGTACGGTTTCCGCCCGCACAATGTCATCACCATCGAACCCGGTATCTACCAGGAGGGCAGGCACGGCATCCGCCTGGAAAACGATTATGTGGTCCTGCGCCAGGAGCAGTCGGTCCGGATTCAAGAGGGCCGGGCCCTGATCCAGGAGGAAGCCCTGGAACTCAATGAGGCCGGCGACCGCTTCCTGCGCTTCCAGTCCCTGACCTTTGTCCCCTTCGACCGGGAGGCCATCGACCGAACTCTCCTGACCCAGGAGGAAAGAGCCTGGCTCAACGACTATCACCAGGCAGTCCGCGACGCCCTGGCGCCCTCCCTGTCCGATGAGCTCCTGGACTTCCTCCTCCAGGCGACAGAACCCTTTTAGACGGGAGTCCTCTTATGTTTAAGGCGGCGGACCTTTCCAGCCCGGCAGCGGGCAGCCCGGCCGGAGCTCCTGTCAAGGAGGCGGGTATCACCCTGACCTCTCATGAGACCCTGACCCTGGAGCTCACGGCCACGGAATGCCTGGATCAGTACCGGGATATCCGCGTAGCGGTGGCAACCCCGGAGATCCGGCTGGGAGATGTCTCTGCCAATGAAGCCAGGATCCTGGACCTGATCACCGAGGCCCGCCAGGCCGGTGCGGATCTTCTGCTCTTCTCGGATCTGGCCCTGACCGGCCGGACCTGCGGCCATCTCTTCCTGCAGCGGACCTTGCAGGATGCCTGCCTTGAGAGTCTGGCCCGTATCACGCGCGCCACGGCCGACTCCCATCTGCTGGTCCTGCTCTCCCTGCCCCTGCGCTTTGAAGACCGCCTCTTCAAGGCTACAGCCATCATTTACAAGGGAGAGATCGTCGGCATGACGCCGGCTCCCCACCTGTCGGAAGAGGAAAAGCGCTGGTTCTCCGACCCCCAGATCCGGGATCTGGCAGGCCAGGACTCCTACGCCTGCGAGCTGATCGCCGATGCCGGAGACGGGCCGGAGGAAGCCGGTATCCTGGAGCTACGCCTGCCCCCCGTCGAATGCCCGACCATTCTGAGGCACCTTATCCAGGAGAGCCTGCCGGAAAGCCCTGACCTGGGGCAGGAGGAAGAAGCCCCCCTCTTTTCGCTCTGTGACCTGACGGCGCAAAACCTCCTCTCCTTCACCTTTCAGTTTGTCAATCTCTGCACGGTCATCCCCTGCCTGTCCGTCCACCCTGCCCTTATACCCCTGCAGAGCCAGAGCCCCTGCCCCAGGCTCTATAATTTTGATTCAGCCCAGGCTGCTGAAGCGCTGGCCCACGGCTCCATACCGGTGGCTGCCATTGCGGACGGCCGCCCTGAATGGACCGGTCACTACCGCCGCCTGCGGGGTGACCTGATCCGACGCTCCCTCGGTGACCGCTGCCTGATTCTCTACGCCGGGGCAGGCAAAGGGGAATCGGTCAGCCAGAATGTTTACGCCGGGCGCCGGCTGATTATTTCCGACGGCCGGGTCCTGGCCGAGGGCAAGCCCTACACAACGGGTCTGACCCTGGCCGACCTTTCTGCTGACCAGCTCTTCCGGGTCCGCAGCAATCAGGACAGCCGCTGGGATATAAGAAAGATGGGGAACACCCGCCTGGAGGATGAGCCGCCCCTTCGCATGCCCTTTCTCATGCGTAAAGAGGTGGACGCCGTCAGTCTTTTCGAGGAGACCCTCATGATCCAGGCCCAGGGCCTGGCTGACCGCCTGACCCTCCTGGATGCCCGGCCCGTCCTGGGCCTGTCCGGCGGTCTGGATTCGGCCATGGCCTTTCTGGTCTGTCTCAAGGCCATGCGCCTTGCCGGCTGGCCCCCTTCCCGTATCCTGGCTGTCTTCATGCCGGGACCCGGGACCAGTCCAGGATCCCATAAGCTGGCCGCCGACTTGTCTGCGGCTGCAGGCGCCGATTACCGGATCATCGGAATTGAAGAGGCCGTCCGGGATCATCTGCAGGCCATCGGCTACCGGGGAGATCAAAAGGATGTGACCTTCGAAAACGCCCAGGCCCGGGAGCGGACCCAGATTCTCATGGACCTGGCCAACCTGGAAGGGGGCCTGGTGGTCGGTACCGGGGATCTTTCGGAACTGGCCCTGGGCTGGTGCACCTACAACGGCGACCACATGTCCATGTACGCGGTCAATGCCTCCCTGACCAAGACCGTCATCCAGGACATGGTCAAGACTGCTGTCCAGCTCCTGGAAAAGGGGCAAGCTGACCTGATCGATGATCCTGTCAAGGCCGCTCTTGCTGCCAAAACCCTGGCGGACATCCTTGCCCGGCCTGTCTCGCCGGAACTTTTAGTCTCCGACAGCCCCCACAGCCATTCCCAGCTGACCGAAGCCTCCGTAGGCCCTTACCCGCTGGTCGACTTCTTCCTCTGGCATCTTGTCTTCGAAGGCAGAAAACCCTCCGCCGTCCTCCGCCTGGCCATTCAGGCCTTCGGTCCGGATTACAGCTCTCAACAGATTGCCGGCCATCTGGCAGGTTTTATCCGCCGCTTTTTCAACAATCAATTCAAGCGTTCGGCTTCTCCCGAGGGGGTGGGAGCTTTCGAAAAGCAGCTGGTACCCCTCTCAGTCTGGCAGATGCCGGGCGATATCGCCCGGCATCTGCCAG
>JBBAEW010000101.1:0-4704 GCA_041655695.1 Saccharofermentanales bacterium | reverse complement strand
GGCCCCTTGAAGATCTCCTGGACCAGGGGCTGGAACTTACCCTCCTATATTTCAACCCCAACATTCAGCCTCAGTATGAATGGGAACGGAGGCTGGAAAACGCCAGGATTGTAGCCGACCGCTACGGGCTGCCGCTCCTGGTCCAGGACCAGTCCCGGCCTGACCTTTGGTCGGATTTCCAAGCCGGGGACTCCAGCCGCTGCGGTTTCTGCTATCAGCTGCGCCTGTCCCGGACGGCTGAAATAGCTCGCAGGGAAGGTTTCGACGCCATCAGCACCAGCCTCCTGGTCAGCCCCTATCAGAAGAGGGAGCTGATCCTCACGCAGGGTCAGCGTTCCGTTGAAGGCGGAGATCTGGCCTTCATGGCCTTCGACTGGCGTGATCACTACCGCAAGGGCCAGGCCATGGCCAGGGATCTGGGTCTCTACCGGCAGAAATACTGCGGCTGCCTCCTGTCCCTGGATGAATCAGCCTATGCGGAGACCATCCGCCAGGAGCACCAGAGGCTTAAGTCTCTGGATCCTGTCCATCAAAAGTAAGATCGTCCCTGACTGAATCTTCAAGAAGGCGGGGGTCCTCCGCCTTGACGTAAAGACTTCCGCTTGCCTGGTAGGTCACATTGCCCGGCCTTGCGCCGGGAATTTTCCGGACCTGGCTGACAGGACAGTAATCCACTTCAACCGCGCCGCCGGCACGGCCCGCGCCCGAATACCAGGCAGCTATTGAGGCCGCTTCCACAAGGGCCCGCTCGGGGATCTGCCCGCCCTGTGAAGACAGGATGACGTGGGAGCCCGGAAGGTCCCTGACATGAAACCAGAGATCCTGGCGGCCGGCCTTGCGGAGCAGGCGGTCGTTCTGGAGATTGTTGCGGCCGGACAAAATGAGCAGGCCATCCGAGGAGCGAAAACGGCGGGGACCAAGGGGCGGCTCCTGGGCTTCTGAGGTCCTGGCCTTTTTTGCCTTGGGTGCCTGGCCGGAAGCGGGCAGCTTCTTTCTCTTTTTGGAAGCTGGTTTGCCGGGGAAGTGCATGGAAGCCGGAACCTCATCCGGCGGCCGGTCTGCTTTTCTCTTATCCAGCGAAAATTCGTGCTCAACTGCCGCCAGGTCATCCTGGGACTCAGCCCGGTCCGCCGCAGACAGAAGTGAGAGGAGCCAGTTAAGCTCATCCAGGTCCTGCTCAAGCAGGCGGGAGGCCTTTGTCAATTTGCGGGCCTTGCGTTTGGCCTTCTGGTAATAGAGATTGGCATTCTCAGCGGGGCTTTTGCGGGGATCCAGGGGACAGAAGACCATCTTGCCTTCCTGGTGGTAATCGGGCAGATCCAGACCTGATGAGCCGGCCGGGATGGTATGGATCCAGGCCAGGATCAGTTCTCCCTTGAGCTGGTCGCCGGCTGCTTCCCTGCCTTCTGCCACATCCGCCTCATGGACCTGCCGTTTCTTCTGGACATGGCGGATCCGGTCCTGGATTCGTTTGCTGATGGCCTGGCTTCTTTGATTGAAGCGGTCAGTCTTCTCAATCCGGCGGTTATACTCCGCCATGGCCTGCCAGGCCTTATCGAAGGGTATCCGGTAGGGCAGGTGGGTCAGGGGGATGACATGCCAGGCGACCGGCCGGCTTGCGGCCTCATCCGCCGGTCCATCAAGATAAAGGGCAGGGGACAGGGGGCCTTGGGTGATGTCGCAGCAGACAGCCTGCAAGGCGGAAGCCAACGCCTGCTTTGTGGGGTCGGGGCCAGCCCGCCAGATGGCCTCCTGGGCCAGGACAGGTGAGAAACCGGTCACTGCCCGGGCCAGTGTCCGCCTGTTTGGCGGACCGCCGGTCAGGCTTTCCAGAGCCAGGTTGCCGGGATCCTCCGCGCAGAGGAAGGGGTCAGGTCCAGTCTGAGCAGGCGGGGGGATGTAGGGGTGGGCCGGCAGTATTTCCCTGACCCGGTTGACCCGGTGGTCAACGGTCCTCAGGGCACCCAGGATGATTTGATCCTGATTGAGCAGAATCAGGTTGGCGGTCCGGGGCATACACTCAAAGAGCAGGCGGAATTCCCTTTCATCTCCCAGCTCATCCAGGCCCAAAAAAGTCAGGATAAAAACCCTTTCAAAAGGCGGCGTTGTCAGGCTGATCAGTCTGGCCCGCCCCAGGTATTTGCGAAGGAGAGACAAAAAGGACGGCGGCCTGTCAAGGCCCTGGCCGGAGGCGCCCGCCGCAAGCGACAGGGCCGGCCGGCCAGGATGGGCCAGAAGATCCAGGCTGTATTTGGCTCTTTGCCGGTTATAAAAAGTCAGGCAGAGCCGCTGGCGGTCGGGCATGGACAGGCGGTCCACCCGTGCTCCGGCCAGAAGCTGGTCCAGCTCCTGCGCAACTGCCTGCGCGCTGATTCCGTCCATAGCCCTTCCTTTCTTTCTCCAAAGACAAAGTCATAGTATCATGAGACAAAAGGAGACGTACCATGGCAGGGACCAGAGGAAAAGCGAAAAGAACAAAGAAAGGGGCGGCCAAAGACCAGCAGAAAAATACCCGGTCTTCCTACACCCCCCCTGAGCTCAAGCTGTCCAGGCGCTTCCTTTCGTCCGCCCTGGGTCTCCTGCTGACCGGAACCTTGGCGGCGGTCCTCCTTCTAGCCCTGGCTGCCCTCTTTGCCGGCAGCGATCTGAATCTCTTTCTTCTCCTGGTCGGGATCATTCTCCTGGCCGCCATAATCCTCTTCTGGGTGCTTCTGCTATACCGAAAAACAGCCAACCGCGATTAGAGACCCCTTGAAACCCTGGGGGGGAGCGTTTTTATGAAGCAACAGACACTTCGCATCGGCAAGCGGTCCTACCTGATCTCACTTGCCGCCCTCCTGGTTCTCATGCTGGTTGCCGGACTCCTGACCCTCCTGCTCCCCGCAGGCGCCTATGACCGGGTTCTGATCGACGGTCGGGAGACCATACTGCAGGATTCCTACCGACAGACGGACAAACCCTTTTATCCCCCCTATCTCTGGCTGGCCGCTCCCTTTGAAGTCCTGGCGGCTCCCGGCGCCGCCCTGATCTGGGTCATCCTTGCCTTCCTGCTCTTTTTGGGAGCCAGCTTCGCCCTGCTCCTGCAAAGCGGCATGGTATGGCGGCTCATGGACCGCCTCCTCCTCCGCTACGGGGCCAGGAAGTACCTGCTTCTGTCCGCCGTCAGTCTTTTCTTCATGCTTTTTGGGGCCTCCTTCGGTATCTTTGAGGAGCTGATCGTCCTGGTCCCCTTCTGCCTGATCCTGGCCCGGAAGATGGGTTGGGATTCCCTGACCGGCCTGGGCATGAGTCTCCTGTCAGCCGGCATCGGCTTTGGGGCGGCCGTCTTCAATCCCTTCACCCTGGGCGTTGCCCAGAAGCTGGCCGGCCTGCCTCTCTACTCCGCCACGCCTTACCGGCTGGCCATCTTCATCAGCTCCTTCCTGCTGGTTCAGTTTTTTTTGCTGACCTACGCCCGCCGGATTGAAAAGAACCCCGACCGGTCCCTGGTCCGCAGGGAGGATCTTGAACTGGACGAAGCCGGTCCCTTGTCCTACCCCCAGGGGGTTGATCTGGCGCTCCGGCTTTTTTCTTTCTTTCTCCTGCTCATTCTGGCTCTTCTGGTGGCCTCCTTCTTCATTCCCTTCCTATCGGAAATCACCTTTCCTCTCATCGCTGTCCTCTTTCTTTCCGGTTCCCTGACCAGCGTCCTGGCCTCCCGGTCCCTGCCCTTTAAGAAGGCGGCAAAGGCTCTTCTGGACGGCCTTTTGGGGGTGGCGCCGGCCATCCTTCTCATCCTCATGGCCATGAGCATCAAGCAGATTGTTACCCGGGGCGGCGTCATGGATACCATTCTTTATGCCGCAGTCGGCAAATTGGGCGGCATGAGTCCGGCTCTGGCCCCGCTCTGGATCTGGTTTCTGATCCTCTTTCTCAATTTTTTCATCGGTTCGGGGTCCGCCAAGGCCTTCCTGGTCTTGCCCATCCTCCTGCCGCTTGTGGACATGACCGGCCTTTCCCGCCAGATTGCCGTCCAGGCCTTTATCTTTGGTGACGGCTTCTCCAATCTGCTCTATCCGACCAACGCGGCCCTCATGATCGGGCTTGGTTTCTCCCCAGTGGGTTACACCAAATGGCTGCGCTGGGAGATTCCTCTGCAGGCGGGCCTGGCTGTCCTCAGCCTGGTTTGGCTCTATATAGGCTATTTTCTGGGTTTATAATATTGATTTGAATGGCAAGGAGAAAATGAATGGACAAGAGAATTGAAAAAGCCGCCGGGCGGCTGGCTGAAGCCGTCCGCTTTCCGACTGTTTCCTATCACAAATTGGAGGACATGGACCTGGAGGTTTTCGGCAGGTTCCTGTCTTTCCTGGAGTCGGCTTACCCCCTCATTCACGAAAAACTGGACCGAACCCTGATCAACGGCTACAGCCCGGTCTTTCACTGGGCGGGGCGCGGCAAAAGAAGGCCTCTGCTCCTTTTGGCCCACTACGACGTGGTTCCGGCACTGGAGGAGGGCTGGACCTATGAGGGCCCTTACTCGGGCGTTATCGACCAGGACAGGGTTTGGGGCCGCGGCTCCATGGATAATAAGAGTTCGGTCATCAGCCTTATGGAGACCGTGGAATGGCTCCTGGAAGAAGACTTTGAGCCGGCGGGGGATATCTGGATCGCTTTCGGCTTTGACGAGGAAGTCAATGGCCGCCAGGGTGCCCAGAAGATCGT
>JBBAEW010000100.1:0-4820 GCA_041655695.1 Saccharofermentanales bacterium | reverse complement strand
GTCCGTCATAGTAGCTCCTCTGCTCCGTGCCCGCCTGCCCCTGATTGTTGACCGGGTGGGGACCATTTCCACGCCGGGCAGGGATGTGGATCTCCTGGTCACCCAGTACGGTCTGGCCTGCAATCCAGCCAGGCAGGATCTCAAGGTGAAACTCCTGGAGGCGGGGCTTCCGGTCTTTGCCATTGAAGATCTGATGAGCAAGGCTCAAAAACTTGCGGGAGTTCCACAGGCGAGACCTTCCGGGGGCAGGGTGGTGGCCCGGGTCATCAGCCGGGATGGGGAGGAGCTGGATCAGATCCGCCAAAGTTTCTGAAATCCTGGAAGAAGAGAAAAACCGCCGGGACCGGCGGTTTTTCTCAAGGAGGCTGATCTGCAGACTTCCGCTCAGGCGTAGCGGAGATCGACTGCGGTCTTGAAACGTTTTTCCCGGATCATGAAGCGGAGGGTACGGTCGATGGTTTCATCCATGGGCCGGATCTTGTAGCCCAGTTCTTTGGCTGCCTTTTCATGGGAAAAATTGTGGGGGCTGCTCATGGTGAAGAGCGAATAGCGGGTCAGGACGGGGATGGAGCCCCGTTTTTTGGTCCACCATTCGGCAAAGGGCGCTGCCAGCCGGGCCAGCCAGAGAGGGGCCGTGGCCTTGAAAGGCTTGCGGCCGGTCATCCTGGCGGCCTGATTCATGATCTCAAGGACACTGATATTATGGCCGGTCAGGTTGTAGCTCTGGCCTTTGCGGCCCTTTTCCGCGGCGGCAAGCAGGCCGTCCGCCACATCGTCAACGTCCACGAAATTGTAGGTTCCCTGGATCATGGCGGGCAGTTTACGGTCGACCAGCTTTTCAAAGAGGCGGGTGAAATTCCCGTCCAGGTAGTCGTTGGGGCCTATGATGCCGGAGGGCTGGACGATCAGGGCATTGAGGCCGTCTGCTGCGGCATCCAGAACCAGTTGGGAAGCCATGGATTTTGATTTGGCGTAATCCCCGTAGACCAGGTCGGGGTCGTAGCGGTCGATCTCTTTCATGGGGCTGTCAAAAAGTGAGGGCAGGGGAAGGGTATGGATGGTTCCGCAGTAGAGGAAGCGGGCGGCCTGATGTTTTTTGGCCGCCTCAAGGAGATTTCGGGTGCCCTCAACGTTGACCTTGTAGACCCGGGGGCCCGCATTGGCGTAAATGGTGATCAGGCTGGCCAGGTGGAGGAGGTAAATCTCTTTGTCTGCCAGTCCGGCGAACAGGGGCTCCAGGCTGGCCGCATCGGTCACGTCGCCTGAAACGATTTCACAGTCCAGGCCCTCCAGGGCTTTGGGCCGTTCTTTTTCCAGGATGAAGGCGCGGACAGCTTCTCCTTTTGCCAGGAGCTTGCGGACAACCGTGTTGCCCAGGTGGCCGGAGGCACCGGTCACCAGCCAGATTCTTTCCTTTGTTTTATTGGTTTCTGTCATGTCCTTGGCCTTCCTGTCTTTGTTTACAGTTCTATATTAACAAGTTGTGAACAGATAATTGCCAAGCTTCTGTGACAGAAATTCAGAGGGCCTGTGTCATTTTGCCGCGGGATGACCGCCTTTCTTTTACAGCCAAACATTATAACGTTTGATGAAGGCGTATTTGGCTGCCGAGACCAGGAGCATGTATCCGGCGACGGCTGCGGCCAGAAGCAGGAAGAAGGCCCCCGGCAGGGGAGCCAGGTTGAGGATGCCTGAGAGGGGCGAGAAGGGCAGCAGGGTCAGGCCGCCGATGCCCAATACCGTCAGAAGCATAACGGGTGCGGAAGCCCGTGACTCGACGAAGGGAACCTTGGGAGTCCGGATCATATGGATGACCAGGGTTTGAGTCCACATGGAGATGACCATCCAGCCGGCCTGGAAGATAGCGATGAAGAGGGCGATCTGTCCGGGGTCGGTCAGTTGCTGGAAGGGGGCGCCCAGAACCTGCGGGGCAATCCAGAAGTAAAGGGCCGCGTAGGAGATGATATCGAAGACCGACGAGGTCGGCCCAATCCAGATCATGAAGCGGCTGATGGAGCCGGCGTCCCAGGAACGGGGTTTTTTGAGGAAATCGCTGTCTACATGGTCCCAGGGCAGGGAAGCGCAGGAGATGTCGTAAATGAGGTTGAGAACCAGTATCTGGATGGCCGTCATGGGCAGGAAGGGGAGGAAGGCCGCGGCGATCAGCATGGAGAGGACGTTGCCGAAGTTGGAGGAGGCCGTCATCTTGATGTACTTGATCATGTTGGCGTAGGTCTTTCTGCCTTCTACGATCCCTTCCTCCAGGACCATGAGGTCTTTTTCCAGGAGGATGACATCGGAGGATTCCTTGGCGATGTCAACGCCCGTGTCAACCGAGATGCCGACGTCGGCGTCCTTGAGGGCGGTCACGTCGTTGATCCCGTCGCCCATATAGCCGACGCTGTGGCCATTCTGGCGCAGGAGTTTGACGATCCGGGATTTTTGTACGGGCGCCAGGCGAGCGAAGACGGTGGTGCGCTCGGCTGTCCGGGTCAGGGTTTCGTCGTCCATTTCCTCCACTTGATCACCGGTCACTACCTCCTCGACATCCAGGCCCACCATCTTGCAGATGGCTTTGGAGACCTTTTCGTTGTCTCCGGTCAGGATCTTGACCTGGACACCGTGTTCATGGAGGGCTGTGATGGCCTCTCTGGTCGAAAGTTTGGGGGGGTCCAGAAAGGCCAGGTAACCGATCAGGACCATGTCCGCCTCGTCCTCGACGGAAAAGAGGCCGACCGGGGGCGGGTTGGTCCTTTGGGCGATCAGGAGAACCCGCAGGCCCTTTTCGTTGTACTCGTCCACATCCTCCCGGACCCGCCGGACCAGATCAGGGTCCAGGGGGACCACCTGATGGTCGTCGATCTGGGCGAAGGAACAGACAGCCAGCATCTCCTCCAGGGCCCCCTTGGTGATCATCTGGGTCTTGCCGGACCCGTCCTTGACCACCACGCTCATGCGGCGGCGTTCGAAATCGAAGGGAATTTCATCGACTTTTTCGTAGCGGTCCTTGAGCTTGCCCAGGGCGTCGGGGTTGGCCTCCTCTTCCTCATGTGTTTTTTCGATGATAGCGCTGTCCATGAGATTGCGCAGCCCCGTTTGGAAAAAAGAATTCAAGTAAGCGTGCCGGAGGACCCGGACATTTTCCTGGCCGGTCAGATCCAGATGGTATTCCAGGGCAACCCGGTCCTGGGTGATGGTCCCGGTTTTGTCGGTGCAGAGAATATCGATGGATCCCAGGTTCTGAATGGAGTTGAGGTTCTTGACGATGACCTTCTGCTTGGACAGGTTGACTGCGCCTTTGGCCAGGCTGGTCGTGACAATCATGGGCAGCATCTCGGGCGTCAGGCCGACAGCCAGTGAGATAGCCAGGAGACCTGCCTGAAGCCAGTTGCCCTTGGTCAGGCCGGCGATCAGGAAGACGATAGGCACCATGATCAGCATGAAGCGGATGAGGACGGCAGAGACGTGGTTGACTCCTTTTTCAAAGGAGGTGGGTTCAGGTTTTTCCTCCAGTGTTTTGGCGATCTGGCCGAAGACCGTGTCCTGGCCGGTCGCCAGGACCAGGCCGGTGCCGCTGCCGGAGACCACGTTGGTCCCCAGAAAGGCCAGGTTGCTGTAGTCCAGGACATTGGAGGAGTCATCATCTGAGGGCGCGCTCTGCTTTTCCGCATGGGCGGACTCCCCGGTCAGGGCACTCTCACTCAGGAAGAGGTCCTTGGCTGACAGGATCCGCAGGTCAGCCGGGATCATATCGCCGGCGGCCAGCCGGATGATGTCCCCAACCACCGCCTCTTCCATGACCCTTTCCATTTCACCTTCTTCCTGGCGGATGATGGCGGTCGTGTTGACAATCATGTTGGTCAGGCGTTCGGCGGCGTTGCCCGAACGGATTTCCTGGACAAAGCGCAGGAAGCCCGAGATCAGAACCATGGCGCTGATGATGGCCACGGTCATGTAACTGCGGTCTTCCGCGGGAGCGAAGGTGATGTCGGTCAGGAAGGAAATGAGGGCCAGGACGATCAGGATCAGGGTAAAGGGGTTGATGAAGGCCGAAAGCAGGCGGCCGGCCAGGGTGATCCGGCGGCCGGACTTGATGACATTGTCGCCGTAGAGGCGGCGGCTGCTCAGAACCTCCTCCTCCGTCAGGCCGGATAAACGGGCATTCATGGCCTCAAGCACCTGCTGGGGAGTTTGCCGGGCACTGTCCAGAAGTCTCTGGCGGACGACTGCCGGGACCTCGGCAGGCCGGTTGAGCGCGGCCCTGGTCAGAATTTCCTTGGTTTTGACGTGTGAGTCGGTTAGCATAAACTGCCCTCATTTCAATGGTCGATGGACCTTAATTCTATCCTTAAAATGCCAGGCGCCCGGAAATCCTGTAACAAAAGGACAAGGCGGGCGGCGCGGCGTGGCGGGGATGCCCTCTTTATGAGAAAATACACAAAAGCGGGCTGTCAGGAGTCCGCCGGCTTCGGCCTCTTGCAATGAAGGAGATCCGCCATGTCCTATTCAGACCGGATGCAACGCAATCATCTCTACAGTGTGCTTCTTTCCCCGCGCGGGGCACCGCGGATGGTCGATCAGGGCAAGCAGATCGCCCAGCAGTATCTGTCGCCTTTCGACTCCCTGATCGGTCTGATCGGGGACAGCGGTTCGGGCAAAAGCATCCTCCTGCAGGGCATGTTCCCCGGCCTGGAGCTGACCAACGATGATGAAGGGGTCAATGTCCGCCCCCTGCCTCTTATGAACCAGGACGACACGGGTTTCTTCAAACCCCACACCTACCATCTGGATATCCGCTTTGAAATGGCCTTCCACCAGCT
>JBBAEW010000099.1:0-4900 GCA_041655695.1 Saccharofermentanales bacterium | reverse complement strand
CGTGTCGCCTAGCAAATAATACCGCCGAACGAAAAATCGTGACCTCGTAAATAAATCCCGTTAAAATCCTCCTTAACAAAGGAGGTAGAAAACATGGATTTAACGATGGCAACCAAACGACAAATTATTGAAAGACAAAAGAATCCGTACCGCCGCGCAGGCAAGAAAGAAAAAAGTCGAATCCTCCAGGCCCTGGTGACCACCACAGGCCTCTCGCGAGATCATATAAGCTGTGTCTTAAGAGATCAGTATCAGTATCAACAAGGACCCGTTAAGCCGGGAAGAGGAAGAAAAGCTGTCTATGGAATGGCCCATAAAGAACTCTTGAAGAGAGCTTGGATCCTCTTGCACTTCCCATCCTCTCGAAGGCTGGAGGCCGCCTTGCCGGATGTCATCGAGAACCTGGAACAACATGGGCACTTGAGGCTGGAAGCCACCTTCAAACAACAGATGCTTTCGATGTCCCATGGGACCATGGACAGGCTCCTAAAGCATAATCGCAAGCAGCTCAACCCCTTTGGCCGGGCAACCACCAAGCCAGGCTCACTTCTTAAGAATCAGATTCCCATCCGCCGTGGAACCGATTGGGATGACAGTGTGCCGGGCTTTTTAGAGATTGACTTGGTTGCCCACTGTGGGAGTGAGCCCAGAGGAGAATACCTTTTTACCCTCAACGCAACCGATGTCAAAACAGGCTGGACGGAGTGCTGGGCCGTTAGAAATAAGGCCAGGGTCCACACACTGGAGGCCATGAAGTCCATCGAAAAAAGGCTTCCCTTCCCACTTCGGGGGATTGACAGTGACAATGGATCTGAATTCATCAACCAGCATTTCTTGAACTACTGTAAAGACAAGAAGATCTGTTTCACCCGATCAAGACCCAACCACTCCAATGATGGTTGTTATGTAGAGCAGAAAAACTGGTCGGTCGTAAGAAAGATGATTGGGTACGGGCGATTGGAGGGACAGGGTGCGGTGGATACGCTCAATCAGTACTACGAGCTCTTGTCTGTCCTCAATAACTTCTTTTTGCCCTCTCAAAAACTCATCCAAAGAGTTCGAGACGGCAGCCGGGTGATTCGTAAGCACGACCTCGCGATCACTCCCTACCGCCGTCTCTTGATCGAAGACACCTTGTGCCCTCAACAGAAGGAGGAATTGCACCAGTTCTTTCAAGCGCTCGACCTGCTCTCTATCCAAAAAGAAATGGGTGAGCTCCTTGCGCAAATCCAATCCCTAAGTCTAGGATATTAGAAAGTGAGGACTTTTTGTAGACCCTCGTCAACGGTATTTATTTTTGTGGCTGCGTATCTTCTCTCAGCGGTATTTATTTATTGGGCGATATGACCGTTTTTATGGAAGACAGAAGTTGGCATCTATGGCAGAGTTATATCCAGCCTGATCGCTCATGTTCATTTATTTTGGGGAGAGAAGCCATGAAATCCTATCGAAAAGAATTGACCTTTCACACGGAGACCCGCCGGGCCTTCATCAACATCACCTCCCTCCTGGAGACCTGTCTGGAAGAGAGTGGTATCAGGGAAGGGCTATTGCTCTGCAACCCCATGCATATTACCGCCAGCGTCTTCATCAACGACGATGAAGCGGGACTCCTGGAAGATTTTGAGAGACTTCTGGAAAAACTGGCTCCTGAGAAACCCTACAATCAATACAGCCACAATGGCTACGAGGACAACGCTGATGCCCATCTGAAACGGACACTTATGGGCAGGGAGGCGGTTGTCGCCGTCAGTCAGGGGAAGCTGGATCTGGGAACCTGGGAGGCAATTTTCTATGGAGAATTTGATGGCATGAGACCCAAACGGGTCCTTGTAAAAATCATCGGTGAATAAGCAAGGGCCCGCGCTTTGGCGGGCCCTTGCAGTAGTTCTGGAAATTTCCTAATCGATCACTTCATAGCCGGCTTCCTGAACCGCCGCGCGAATAAGCGCCCGGTCAAGGGGTGCGTCCGCCTCGATCGTTACCCGGCCGCTTTCGAGTTCAGCCTTGGTATTGGTGACACCCGGGAGCGCCATCAGAGCCTTCTCAACCCGGGCCGTGCAATGGCCGCAGGTCATTCCGCTTACTTTAAGGGTGACTTTTCCATCCATGGTATCTTCCTCCTCATCCGGCAGAATAGGACAGGCTGTGTCCGTGATTCCTGCCGTGATAAATTCATCTAGACGTTGTGATGTCAGTTCCTGTACGGGTTTTCTGTGACCCGCACCGTGTTTATTAGGCTTGAAACGCCTGAGCCGCAAGGCATTGAGGACAACAAAGATTGAACTGAAACTCATGGCCAGGGCCCCGATCATAGGCGTCAGCTTCAAGCCGTAGGGTATGTAAAAGAGCCCGGCCGCAACCGGGATCGCTACAACGTTGTAAAAGAAGGCCCAGAAGAGGTTTTCCTTGATGGTCAGAAGGGTCTTCCGGCTCAGCTCGATGGCCGTCACCGCGTCGTTGAGCTCGTTGCGGACCAGGACAACGTCCGCCGAATCAATGGCGATATCGCTGCCGGCGCCAATGGCGATGCCCACATCGGCTATGGCCAGGGCCGGGGCGTCGTTGATGCCGTCGCCCACCATGGCCACACGCTCGCCCATTTGCCGCAGGCGGTTAATTACCTCGGCCTTATCAGTGGGCAGCACTTCAGCGATGACCTGGATGCCTCCCAGTTCGCGGCCGATTGATTCAGCCGTTGCCTGCCGGTCACCGGTCAGCATGATGACACGGATGCCCAGCCGGTGGAGGCGGTCGATCGCTTCAATACTGCCGGGTTTCAGACGGTCGGTGGCGCCGATGAGGCCCAGCAGGACCCCGTCGATTGCCAGGAAGAGGATGGTCCGGCCTTCAATGGCAAGCTGGTCCGCCTGTGCTTCCAGGTCAGCATCTCGGGCATCAAGTTCTTTCATATAATTGGCGCTGCCGATATAGACTGTCCGGCCATCACCCAGGATACCCTTGATACCGCGGCCAGGAATAGCCTCGAAGCCTTCCAGGGGGATCCGGCCTGTCAGACCCCTCTCCTCTTCAGCCTTCAAGATGGCGCTTGCCAGCGGGTGTTCAGACAGTTCTTCCAGCGTGGCGGCCAGGGTCAGGAGTTCTTCCTCTGTTCCAAAGGCGGGGTCGACACCCTGCTTGACCACAATCTCAGTGACCTGCGGCTTGCCCTCAGTCAGAGTCCCGGTCTTGTCAAAGACCACGCTGGTCAGATTGCCTGCGTCTTCCAGGGCTTCGCCTGACTTGATAAGAATACCGTGGCGGGCCCCCTGGCCGGTCGCCACCATGATGGCAACCGGTGTCGCAAGGCCCAGGGCACAGGGACAGGAGATCACCAGAACAGATATGGCCATGGAGAAGGCCAGCTCACCCGGATAACCCAGGAGCAGCCAGACGGCCAGGGTGACCAGGGCAATGGCGATGACAATGGGGACGAAGACACCCGCCACCTTGTCGGCCAGGCGAGCCACAGGGGCCTTGGAGGAAGAGGCCTCCTCCATGAGGTGGATCATTTGCGACAGGGTCGTGTCCTCGCCCGTCTTGGTCGCTTCGAAGATCAGAGTCCCCGTCCCGTTAATAGTGGCTGAGGTAACTGGATCCCCGGGCGCTTTCTCTACCGGGATGCTCTCCCCGGTCATGGCTGATTCATCGATCGAACTGTGGCCCTCGCGGACTACCCCGTCACAGGGGACGCGGGCACCGGGCAGTAGGACAACCAGATCACCGGGGCGCAGATCTTCCGCGCTGATCTCGATCCGCTGACTGCCCCGCATGACCAGGGCCGTCTGGGGCACCAGATCCATGAGGCCGGTCAGGGCCTCCGAGGTCTTGCCCTTGGCCCGGGCTTCCAAGGTCTTTCCTACCATGATCAGAACCAGAATCATGGCTGCCGACTCAAAATAGAGCTGATGGAGATAACGGTCGATCAGGGCGCCGTCGCCCGTTCCCAACCCATTGCCAATGCGGTAGATGGCGAAAAGCCCGAAGACGAAGGACGCCGCTGAACCCAGGGCGATCAGGGTATTCATATTGGGTGCCCGGTGGATCATGCCCTTGAAACCGGATGTAAAGAAGAAACCGTTGATAAGCATGACAGGAAGGGTGAAGACCATCTGCAGCAGGGCGTAACCGACCGCATTGCTGTGACCTGTCAAAAAGGCAGGCAAAGGGAGGCCCAGCATGGGCCCCATGGAAAGCCACATGAGAGGGATCAGGAGGATGGCGGAAGAAATCAGGCGGTTGCGCATGAGCCGTTCTTCCTGCTCGCGCTCCTGGACCAGGCGCTGGCGATCAGATCTCCGGCTGGCCTCTTTTGTCCCGCCGCCCAGAGGGCTGATTCCATAGCCTACCTTCTCGACTGCCGCAATGACAGCCGCCTCAGCCTCTGATTGCTCGCCGACCTCAACGGACATGGTTCCCGTCAGGAGGTTGACCTGAACATCGTTTACGCCGTCCAGCTTCTCAACTGCCCGGGTAACGGCAGCCTGACATGAGGCGCAGGTCATCCCCGTGACCGCAAAAGTCTTTTTCATAAATCCACCCTCTTTCCGTTCTTAATCTTATCGATTGGCCCTCTTCATGGCCGTAACGACAGGCGCATTAAAGCAGCCCAGGCCCCTTTGGGCCCGAGAGTATCTCAGGCTTTCTCTGTTACCGGGTGCTTGTCCTGCAGGGGCTGTTTACGTATCCACAGGCGGAAGGCAAGGCGGGTTCGCCAATAATGCAGGCGATGGCGTCTGGGGATCAAGGTTGTGTCCAGCGGGTAGAAGAAACGCCCGCCGTCAAGGTCTATCAGGGTCGGATAGAGGCTGGTCTTGTAGCCCGCTGTGCAAAGGTAGTTGACGATACCGGCTCCGGCTGAGGTCACCTCTTCGCGGTTTTTCATATCCGTAAAAAAGAT
>JBBAEW010000098.1:0-5105 GCA_041655695.1 Saccharofermentanales bacterium | reverse complement strand
CCCATACTACTATATATTTCCTTTTAATCTTTCTAGTATAATATTATAGAATTTTTCTTCTTTTTCTATTCCTATAAAATTTCTATTTAGGTTTTTTGCAGCAACCAATGTTGTACCTGAACCAGCAACATTATCTAATATTAAATCACCTTCATTTGTATATGTTTTAATTAAATATTCACATAGTGCTAAAGGTTTTTGTGTGCTATGTAAATTTAATTTTTGTTTATCACTTGCAAATACTTGAATAGTTCTTGGGTATCTTTCTGTGCTATCATAATCTCTAAAATTATCACATTTATTATAAATTTCACCTGTACTTGTATTTCTTTTATGGTGAGCAGTAGATACTTTACGTTTATGTCCATATGTTTTTATTGGATTATATGTTGGTTGTTTTTTATAGAATATTAAAATGTTTTCATGTGATCTCATTGGCATTTTTTTAGCGTTTAAATGACCTGTTGCTTGTGTTTTTTCCCAAATCCATTCATATTTTAACCATTCCAAATTACTACATCCTAATACCTTATCGAATGGTGTTTGGGCGAATAGTACAATAACACCATTATCCTTTATTAATCGTTTATAGTGTATCCATAGTTCATCTAAATCGATTATTGAATCCCATTTACAGTTTGTTGTTCCATAAGGTAGATCTGCTAAAATCATATTAATACTTTTATCGGGTATAAAATTCATTAGTTCTAAACAATCACCATTATAAACTTCATTTATATTTAAATTTGTCATTAATAAACAATATTAATTTTTAATAATATATTAATAAAAAAATTATTTGTTTTAAATGATAATAAAATCAATAAGATTTAAGAATGTAAAATCATATGGGAATAAATATCAACAAATTAATTTTGATGATAATGGTGGATTAATACTCCTTACAGGAACAAACGGTAGTGGAAAATCAGCTATTATGGAATCAATCGATATTGCACTCTTCAATCAAGTTAGAGGAAAAGAATCATCAAAAATACCATTAAAAACATTTCCAAATAGAATAAATAAAAACTTAGAGGTAGATATTGATTTTATAAATAATAATAATGATTTTATAAAAATAAGAAAAAAAATAGATCCTAATGATTTATATGTAGAAGTTAATGAACAGAATTATACAGAAAGATTTAAATTATTAAATGTATTAGATAAAGAAAAATTAATAGGATTCAACTATTCAACATTCAAATCATTTATATCACTGAGTATGAATGACTTCTTAAATTTTATACATTTAAAACCAGAAGATAAAAGAAATTTATTAAATAGATTATTTAATTTAGAAAGAATAGATGATATGCAATCAATTACTAAAGAAATAATGTTACAAAATAAGAAAGAAATTGAAAAATTAACTATTGAAATATCTAGTATTGATAAAGAATTAAATAACATTATGGTAATAATAAAAAGTAATAAAAATGATGATATTAAGGTATCAAAAGATGATATAAAAACAAAAATAATAGAAACAAAGAATAAATATACGGTTATACAAAATGATATAAAAAATTTAAACAATAAAATATCTGATTTTCAAGTAAAAATACAAGAATATAAAAATATTATAAATATATCAGATTCTGAAAATATTAGAAGAAGAACTGAATTATCAGAAGTGAAATCTAAGATTAAAATATTTGAATCTGGTAAATGCCCATATTGTTACAGTGATTTAAGTGATGATGAACACATTAAATTATTAGATGAATTAAAAATTAAAAATGAAGAATTAACTAATAAAATATTAGAAAATGAATCAAAAATACAATATTATACAGATGAAAATAAATCACTAATTAAACAATCTAGGTTATTAGAAGATACACTATCCGATTATAATGAACAATTAATAGAAATTAAATCTGATGCAAAATCATTAAAAAATCAGTATGATAACTATGTTAATGATGATAATGTTATAGTTGAACAATTAAAAGAAAATGGAAAATTATTATTAAATGATAAAAAAAATAAATTGAATAGAATTAAAGAACTAAAGAATGATATTAATTCATTAAAGGATTTATATAAAATACTTGGTGAAGATGGTGCAAGAAAAACTATAATATCTTCTTTAGTGCCACCTATTAATTCATATTTAAATAAATCATTAAAATCAATAAATTACCCATATCGTGTTATTTTAAATGATAATTTTGATGCTGAAATATACGATAAGGGTGAGTTAATACATAGTGAAACACCATCAAATGGTGAAATTAGGATGTTAAATATTTGTATTGCAATATCTTATATAGAAATGATTAGAAAAAATAAAGATATAAATGTATTATTTTTAGATGAAGTTTTTTCTTCTATACATAAAGATAATATTAATCTGATATTAAATATATTAAAAGATTTTGCATTAAAGAATAAACTAAATTTAGTATTAGTTCATCACGGATTAGAAGAATTAGATTTAAAAATTTTTAATAAAATAATATCAGTCGAAAAAAGTATGTTTTCAGATATTACTATTAGATGATTTGAAATTTTCAAATGTTCTTATTATTTTGCCTTTGGGTATATAATTAGGTATGAAATTTTTACTTTTGATTATATATAATATATAATTTATATCATTGATATTAAATATTTTATCATATGTATAATTTCTTCTTGTTATAATAAAATTAATAACTTCTGAATCATTTAAATCTTCTTTTCTATTAGAAAAGAATGAACATGTATAATAATAAAAATTAATAAATATATAATTCGGATATTTTCCAATTCTTTCTAAATAATTAATTTTATCATAATTTAATTTTATAGTGCGATATAATTTATTATATTCATCCACATTATTAACTTTTACAACTATTTCGGTTATTTCTTTATTCATAATAATTTTTAAAATTTTCGAATGTTCTTATTATCTTATTTTTTGGGGTATATGTGGGTTTATCTAAATATAAAAACCAAGATGGTACAACAAATCTATATTTTTTATCAATTGATTCTATAATTACATATTTTGATTGGTTATAATGTACAGATTCTTTTGTAATAAAAGTAGTTCTATAAATGTCATTTAAATCATAATTAGAGTTATTAAAGTTAACATATCCAGAATCAAAATCAAACGCATTCAATTGGATTGGGTTAGTTATTACTGGTGCATATCTTATATCTTTACCAATTTTATAAGGTTTACCAATTTGGATATTATATGGTGGTTTTTTAACATTGATTAATGATAAATTATGTCTATAAAAATTATATATATAATCTAGTGTTATACCACTTAACCTTAAATATTCACCATAATCGTCATTTCCTATTTCTTTTACTATATATGTTTTATTTTTATAATCTGGTTCGTACCCATATCCATCGTTATATTCAAATATCGATTCATAATCATTTCGACTATCTATAACTACTTCAGACCCAACAATTATACTTTTATTATTTTCTACAAAATTATTCATAATTAAATATCTTCTATATTTTCAATATCTTGTTTAATATTTTTATTTGTATCAGTTTTAAATATTGGTAAATCATTACCCTTTGATGTTTTATATATTATATAAGATATTACAAATGGACTAAGTGATGAAAAATAAACGGTTAATGTGTTAATATCTATATTTTTAATAATCCCGAATATACCTAAAATTATCCACAATAAAACGGCCACATATATCACAATTTCTCTTGATGATGTATGTCCTTTTGATATAATCGAAGTTGACGTAGATGTTCTTTTATATTCCCCCCACAGATAGGTACTTACAAATAATGTTAAAGATGTATAATATCCAGATAAATTAACTAAATCAGTATTATAAATTAATCCTAATACACCCATAAATATCCATAATATAATAACAATATAAATCAGTCTTTCTGATTTTGATGATTTTTTTAATTTCATAATTCTCTTTTAGTATTTTTTGGTTTGTATATAGGTATTATATTACTAATATATCTCTTAAATCCATTAAAATCAAAAACTGGAGAAATATCACTTTTAGATAATCCTATTTCTATACCTTTATCTTCATAGAATCTATTTGACATGTATTCGCCTGTATATCCAACGGTGTATATCTTATCTTTAACAAAACCTCCCATATTTTCAGTAAATATAACATAACATAACGGTAAACCTAAATCTGGTAATATTGTTGGGTGTGTATTTTTTAGTATATCTATAAATTCTTTTTTTTCACTGTTAGTTTCAATTAAAATACTAATTACTTTATATTTACCTTTATTTAAATGTAAATTACTTAAATTTTCTAATAATCGTTTTGGTTTTTCTTTTGGTTCATATTTCGGTGATATTGTTCCATATTTTAATAAATCATCCAAATTCCCATTAATTAATATATTAACATTATAAATTTTATCATAATCTTCATCTATAATATTATAATTATCACCAAACATATATAATATTCTACCATTATCGTTTATTAATCTAACATAAGTTTTACTATATCCATATTCTATATAATCCAATACTGTATTATATGATGTAAATCTTTCATCTAAATATTTATGTATATTATTGTAAAAAATGTCTAATTCTTCTTTGTTTCTAATATTAATAACAATAGTATCATATGGGTATTTATTAATATTTTCTAATAATCTTGTATTTTTTTTCGGTTCATATTTAGGTTTGATGTCATCTTTACCATATATAATAATATTATTTAATACACCATTTAGTAAATCATTTATATTATATAATTGACCATAGTCAACCTTAGATATATTATCAAAATTATAACTATTATAATATCGTAACCCCCAGAAAAAATCTAATTTTTTATCCTTATTAAAAAAACTAAAATAAACACAATAGTTTTCTTTTAAATATTTAATGGACGTTGTTATGAAATAATTAAAATCATCTACACTTAAGATATCACTGAAATTATCAATAATATATTTTCCAAATATCTTGAGTTCATTTTCATTTTTAAATGAAAATATTACATATTTATATTTATATTTTTTATTTAATAATCTATCATCATTTATATAATATTTTTCTAACAATCTTTTAATTTTTTTAGATTTATATTCAGGTCCGTTATATTTAAGTCCAGTATTAATTA
>JBBAEW010000097.1:0-5737 GCA_041655695.1 Saccharofermentanales bacterium | reverse complement strand
TAATGATGAATCTAAAAAAATAATTAATTTTTTAATAAAAGATTGGGATGGTAGTAATCATTTAGATATTAACGATTTTTATCGTTAAATTATTATCACTAACTAGTAAATATACTTAAGTATTTATATTTAATAGATAATTAATATGATAAATCAGAAAATTTACAATATTTGTAAACAAAAAATGTATTATTTAAATTATTCAAATAATACAATAAAAATATATTTACATTACATTAATGAATTTCTTCAAAAAATAAATAAAAATATACAAAGAATAGGTTCATCAGATTTTCAAAATTATATTAATAGTTATGATTTTAAGTCAATTTCACAACAGAATCAAGTTATAAGTTCAATTAAATTTTTATATACTAAAGTATTAAATAAAAAATATAATAAAGTAAATTTTGATAGACCTATATCAGAAAAGAAATTACCATTAGTAATAGATAATGATACTATTTTAAATAAAATAAATAATATTAAAAATTTAAAACATAAATCAATTTTATTATTATCATATTCAGTTGGATTAAGAATATCAGAAATTATTAATTTAAAAATATCAGATATAGATTCAAATAGAATGATTATAAATATTAAACAATCAAAAGGTAAAAAAGATAGAATTGTACCTTTATCAATAAATGTTTTAAAAAAATTAAGATTATATTATATAAGTTATAAACCAATTGAATATTTATTTAATGGACAAAAATCATTAAAATATTCAACATCATCATGTAATAAAATAGTTAAAAATTATTTAGGTGAACAATATCATTTTCATACATTAAGACATTCCTGTTTTACTAATCTTTTAGAAAATGGAACTGATATTAAAACATTAAAAGATTTAGCTGGACACAATGATATAAAAACAACAGAAAAATATTTACATTTAAAATCTTTTAAAAATTTGGAATTATTAATTTAATTTACTATTTTTGTAAAAATATTATTAAAAATATTATTATGAAACCACATAGAAAAGAAAAAATTGATTCTACTGAATATATGAGATTACGTGAGAACAGATATAATTATCACAAATTTCTATGGACTAAATTTAAAAGAAGAATTAGAATTAAAAGATTAAATAAATAATAAAAATATGAAACCATTAGATGAAATAAAAAAAGAATTAGTTGATTTTATTAATGAAAATAATATCGATGTAGATTTTACTGATTTAGGTAATACAATTGGTATTATAATTGGTAAATATATTAATGACAAAATGGGATTTGATAAAGATTCCTTTATTCAAGGAGTTAAACATGGTATTTCTTTATCTGATGGCAATCATCCTTAAAAATCAAAACTATGAATGAAAGATAAATGTTTGAAAAAAGTTTTCAAAGACCTTCAAATTTTTTTGAATTATCATCACAACAACAGTGGAATATTGATAAAAAATTAGGAATTTTAGATTGGGAAGGTAAAGGATTATCAAAAGATGATATAAAAAGATTTAAAAAACATTATAATATTTAAAATGAAAAGAAAAATTAAAAGATTTTTAAAAAAATTATTCAATATTAAAAAACCATATTATTCACAGGGTTTTTTATATATCGATTCAAAAGGAAAACCAGTATCAAATGAAATCACTGATACTGTTAGATGGTTAGATAAATTAACAATTTATCATTGGTCAAGTGATGATGCAGAAAAAGAAGCATTTAAACAACTTAAGGAAAAATATCCAGAATATAAAGGAAAAATTTGGTTATTTTAAAAATTATATATATCTTTGTAAAACAAATATATTATTTTAATATATAATATAAACGTTCTTTAATTTATGGGGGTGACATGGTATCGACTTATTAAAAATGGATTAATAAGCATGCAGTGTTTGTCAAGCACACTTTAAAAGGGCAACAACAATAAACGCAAACGAAAGTTTAAGAAATGCTACTAGCCAGTTCGCTAGTGCATTGGCTGGTTTCCAGTTCGAAACTGTACAAGAAGGTGAACTTGTCGCAGCCTAATAGCAAAAACACCAATATTAGTAGTTAATGGTTGTAGTACTACTTCTTAATATTCAACTATTCCTTTAATGATTTTTTATCATTTTAAAATTAAAAGGAATTAATTAAAAATGGTATAAGCATGTAGAAAGTTAGTTTTGATTTAGTAAGCACGAGGGTTCGATCCCCTCCACCTCCACCACAATTCTAACATAAAAAAGTGATTTTCCCCAATTGAAATATTTTAATTGGGGTTTTTGTTTTTATTAAATATTTTTATTATATTTGCAAATTAAATATATAAATAAAAAAGATATATGAGAAATATTTGGAAGATGAACTGGAAAAATGATGGATTTAGATCTTTATATGAATCTGCTATATATCCAGAAGTAATAATCGCACTAGAAGATTGGAAACAATATAACAATTCAAATTGTGTACTAGTAGGTGTACTTGCCCTATCATATTATATAAAACCAAGACAAACTCAAGATATAGTCATTATATTTTTAACTGAAAAAGATATACCAACTAATGTATATGGGTTTAAAAGAAATAGATTACATTCATTTGAACATAAAAAAACAGGAGTAGAAATAGAAATTTTAACACCAAAATTTTTAAATAAAAGTGAACAAATGTTTCAAAAAACATTTGATGATTCAATTTTATCAGATGGTATAAGAGTAGCATCACCAAAGAGTTTAATTGCATTAAAATTAAATAGATTTAATAGTAGGGATAAATTAGACATTTTAGAATTATTAGAATATTGTAAATATAAAGGAATTGATTTAGATATGTCAGATTATGATTTAAATGAAAATGAGATTAAAAATTTACAATCCCTAAATGTTGATGATTCTATTGATGAAAATATGTATGTTCTTGAAACCAAATCTTATTTAGGAGAAAATAGAGAATTTATAAAAATATCAGAAGATTTAGATGGCAATAATATTTATATTTTTAAAAATGAATTTGGTGAACCTAGATTCCATTATTGTAGAAATATAGAAAATAAAATAAGAAAATTTAGTGATTTTCAATTCTCTATATCATTAGATGAATTAAACATTTTAGAATCTAGTACAGGTTATAAATCTTTTTTTGGATTTGAAAAAGATAAAGAAATATTAGATAAATGGTTAATAGAAAATCACCAATACTTAAAAGATAAATGGATCGAAATTAATAAATAATATGTCAAATATAATACAAAATGCAATAAGAATAATAGATGATGATATTATATTATTATCTAGATCAGTACATGATTACAATGAATATAAAGAATATTTTGTAGATGGTGGAAGAGACTACATAAGATACGGAATACCAAAAGGTAAAGAAAATAATGTAGAAAAATTATTCTTATATGAAAATGATACAATTGAATCATTTGTCAATAAAAAAATATGGGGAACAAAGGGTAAAGATGGGAATGATCCATTAAAATGGGTAAAATTAAAAAATTGTGAGGATGATCATCTAAAAAATATAAGAGATTATCTTATGAAAACAAATGTATCATATATCGATGATATAACAATTAAAACTATAAACACTATTTTATTATACAGACGAAGAAATAAAATTAATAATATTTTAAAAAATGCTAATAGAAAAGATTAAATCTCAACTATTCTTATTAAAAGTACAACAAAATAGTAATTATGGTAATAGTATAACTACTATAAATTATTATAGTGAATATATTAAATTAAAAGAAAAACTAAAAAGACTATAATTTATCGAAAATAGAAAAATTAAAATTAATAATATATTAAAAAATATAAATCATGAAAAAAATAAACCATTTCATCAATAAAATAATAAATACATATTCAATTGTGTATTTTATTATCTTACAAATATTAGTGATTGGTATTATGTCATATGAAACTATATTAATATCACCAACTATACCAGATGCAATTTTAACTATATTAGGAATAATTATACTATATGTAATTGTTAATGTATGTTTTTTAATACCAATATTATTTACAGTTGCAATTGGTTCAATTATTAGTTTTTTTATGACTGTATCAATCCCATTATTTTTATTTTTTTCATTTTTTGAAGTAATAGGATCAGAAACAGTTAATGTTTTAGAGTATGGATTTTTTAAAACTTTAATATTTTGTATATTAATAACACCCATTGGATATTTAAATTTAAAATCTTTAGTAATATTTAATAAATATATGACTGTTTAAAAATGAACAAACATGATTTTAAAATTGTAAGTGAACTAATTGTAAATTCTGTTGATTGGGATAGAATTTATACAGATACTAATGACTATTCTAAAAAAATATTTAAAAAACAAGATATTATAAATAGAATAAGAGAATTAATATTACACTACCCAGATCATTTTGATACATCATATAATAGAATAGAATTCGGTGTCAGTACATTATCAATAAGATATGGTATATTAAATAATTATATTTATTTATTATCAAATTATAAAACCAATTCTATAAAAAATGGTTGGTTTTTAAATGAAGATTATTTTTTTGAATATCTAAATGATTTTAAATTAAAAAATGGATATTGTGTATATTTTAATTATAAACATCTTATAAGAAAATTAAAAATTGAAAAATGTTTAAAAAGGGAGATAAAATTTACTGTATAAAAAATGAAATAACCTAAAAAATAAAACCCATGAAAAACAAAAGAAAAATAATTGTTGAATACTTAAAAAATAAAATAATATTTAGTGAAATTGCAGGCACATTAAATATTATAGAATTTAAAAATTATGTTATTGTTAATTATACTGATTGCACAACAGGTATAAAATCAAAATACCAAATATCTAATAATGAACTATTAAAATATTCAAGACTTTTAAAATTATAAAATATGTTTATAAATGGAATGAATGTTAAAATAGATATCGGTGATGAGGTTATACTTATTACTGATTATGATGTTGGTTGTGGTGTTTTTACAAAAGGACATATATTCAAAGTAATTAATATTATACAAAATTCAGCATTTAATGAAAATAAGTGGTATGATGTTATTGATGAAGATGGTAATATTCTTAAAAATATGTTAAATGGTAATTTTAAAAAGAATATATCGTTTAACAAATCAATAAAAATTCATATGGATAAAGTCGCAAAATCTAAAATTATAGCTGATATAAAATCAAATTGTTCATATGGTATTGAATGTTATGATGAATATGATAAATTTAGTGGATGTAAAAAAGAGGGTTTTGCTGGTAGACATACAAAAGAATGTTATCCTAGATTAGAATGTATTTCATATTGTCCTAAATTATATAAAAAATATCCAGAATTAATTAGAAAATATAAAATTGAAAAATTAATATATAATAAAAAATAATAAATAAAATGAAAGGAACAATACTATATCAAATAGTGGCAAGTGGTCCATATAAAATCTTATCTGGTAAAAATAAATACTATTCTAAAAATGTTTATTTACAAAAACCTACACAAAAAGATATAGATGATTTTATTAAAAAGTGTTGTAATAATGAACCACCAAATAATTTAACTGACTTGGATGAGGATAATATCCAAATGTCTATTATAGAATTAATTGTAAATTAAAATAAAAAATATTCAAAAAAATTTGACAGATTAAATAAACTTTTATACTTTTGTATCATAAATAAGAAATATTTCCAGAAATGGAAAAAAGTGAACTTTTAAATTAAATATATAACTAAAAATAATAGGAGATTAAAACAATGTTAATGACTA
>JBBAEW010000096.1:0-5803 GCA_041655695.1 Saccharofermentanales bacterium | reverse complement strand
TATCATGTCCAGTTGCATAATCATTATAATTAATTTGTTTAAATGGACAATCTTCGCAACCTTTAATTATAAATTCTGTCATAATTTAATAATTTTTAATATAAATAAATCTAGGTATGAACTACACATTAAATAAATATTAATGTGTTTCCTTGTGAATACAAGAACTCCCTTAAAAGGAAGGCTTGTTCATAGAAGCAAGTGTTAGATGTTAAAAAAACATATTTAAACTAACAAGAACTTATTCTTTAAAATAAGTTTCTATTCAAAGACGGAATAGATCGTTTAATTACTTTTTATGATTTTACCTGAAACAAGATTTTATTTCAGAACCACAGATCATTTCAAAGAACTTTTAATTTACTTTAATATATATTAAATATTTAAAGTCCTTTTTGAATATTTTAATGGTTTTAAATGTTAAATTCATCCAACAAACTGAAGATTTGTTGGTTTTCTTTAACAAAATTTTATAAATGATTCTTTTTTAATATCAATACCTTTTCCTTGGAATTTAGATTCAATAGTTAAATATTCATCAGTGTCTAAATCTTTAACATAATCTAAATATCCATTATCTTCATTATAGGTAATTTCTATGTTTTTTCCTAAGTGTTTAAATTTTATTTTCATTTATCTTAACATTTTTGGTAAATTATACTTTTCAACTAAATCATATAAATCATCATATGATACATATATAAATAAAAAATAATCTACTGTATCCATTAATCTACATCCAATTTCTCCATATTTCCAGCTCTCTTTATATCCACCTTGGGTAAATCTATCAATGACAACATTATGAGTATTTAAAGATAATTTTTGTTCAATGAATTCTTCTGCTGTAAATTTATCAGTTCTCTTTCTTTGTATACTAGTTAATTCATCAACATGATGATCATATGACAATGACAATGCGTCTCTATATAATTGTTTAAGTGTTTTTTCATCTTTAATAACACCAACATCAAAAAACCCATTCCAATATGATGTTTGTTCATTAAAATTATTAATATTTTTCATTTTTTCTTAAATTTAGATTTTGTTTTTAATTCCTTTATTTTTTTATCTCTATCTCTATTTTTAAAATATTCTTTTTCATCAATAAATAATCGACAAATTTTTTTATCATTAACAATTTCATCATAATATGGACTATTTGGATGTTCACATTTCATACATTGATCACCAAACCACTTATTTAATAATAAAGTAGATTCTGTATAATTAGAATATAAACAATCCAAACATGACTTTTCCATACTATTTATATATTAATATTTTTTAATAGTTTAACTCCACTTTAAATGATACTGGTATATCATCTTTATAATTATCTGTATACGAATAATATTCAAAATGCCTTCCTAATCCTGATGATACTGCAACAGATTCTAACCAAAGAAGAAATTCTTTTACTTCTTCTTTTGGTAATTCTTTTTGGATATCAATTATTTCTATTTTCAAATTAATTGATTTTTTTAATATTTTACCAATTAGATTTTCCATATTATTAATTACTTCTATAATAATTATAATTCATAATTTCCCCATTATAAATAAATGGTATTTTGATTTCATATGTATATTCATATAATACTGATGTATAATCTTTTTCAATTAAAACATATATTATATAATTTCCATCTATTATTTTTAGTGTATATAATTCTTTTTCTATTTTATCATAATCTTTTTTAATTTTTTTAGTATAACTAATAACATTAATATCCCAAAATTTATCACCATTTTCATATGATATATTTAATTTTTTTTCATCAAATGATACAATTAATGGTTTATTAAGTTTTTCATAATTATAATCCCATTCTTTACCAATCCATAATTCAGTTTTTAAATTTACAACAAATTTTATATTTATTTTATCATTTTGAGAAAATGAGTAAAATCCAGTAAATAATAATAACAATAATAAAATAATTTTTTTCATAATTTTAAATTTTTAATTAAGTAAAATATATTTACAAAGACCCAAATAATTCTTCACTAATTGATTTCCCTTCACTTATTCTTTTTATTGCCTTTGATAATAAATCATCAATCGATAAAACTTTTATTTTATTACTAAGTCCATGTTTAATTGGAATAGAATCAGTGACAATTAACTCTGTTAATTTAGAATTATTAATATTATTATAAGCGTTTCCTGATAGTATAGGGTGACAAATAAGAGCTCTAACAGAATTAGCACCCGATTCCATCAATAAGTCAGCAGCTCTTGAAATAGAACCACCAGAATCAATTATATCATCAATTAAAAACACATCTTTCCCTTCAACATCACCAATAAGTTTCATTGTTGATATAACACCAGGTTTAGATCTTTCTTTATGGATAACAACAAGATCAGTTTGTAATACATTTGAATACCTACTTGCTCTTTTTGTTCCACCGACATCAGGTGATGCAATAACCATGTTTTCAGTATCAAAATTTTCTTTTATATAAGGAATAAATACATAACTTGAACTTAAATGATCAACAGGAATATTAAAATAAGCTTGAATTTGATCAGCATGTAAGTCTAGTGTAATAACTCTGTCTGCACCTGATGTAGTTAGAAGATCCGCCATCAATTTTGCAGAAATTGGCACTCTTGGTTTATCCTTTCTATCTTGTCTGGCATAACCAAAATAAGGTATTACCGCAGTTATTTTTTTAGCGGATGCCCTTTTTGCAGCGTCTAACATTAGAAAAAGTTCCATCATACTATCATTAGAATTTGTAGATTGTATAATAAAAACATTATCATTTCTAATTGATTGATTATAATGAACTAATATTTCACCATCTGTGAATTTTTTAAGTTCAATATCATTCAAAGTTGCATTTTTATCATTGAAGTATGTTTCTACAACTTTTTTGGATAATTGGGGTATTGATGTACCAGAAAAGATTTTTAGTGCCATTTTATTTTTAGTTTATGGGTTTAAAATAAATATATCGGTGTTTGTTCATTTAAATACAATGCAAATATAAATAAAAATATTGATAACAATAACAAAAACCAAAAATTATTTTTTGGTAATGTACCATTATTTGTATGTTTTTCTTCATAAGTCATAAAATTAATAATTATACTTATTATTAATAATATGATTATTAATCCTTTTAATTCAAATCCTATCATTTAAAATATTATTTATATTCGTCTTGAAAGAAAACCAATAAATCTTTAGTTTATTGGATGAATTTCAATTAAATTTTTTTAAAATATTTTTAAACTATAAATAACTATAAATCAATATTTTAACCATTTAATTTTTAAAAATGGAAAAAATGATATTTTTCATTTAATATATAATTATATATATAAATCAAAAAAAGGTTGTATAAAAATGAAAACATATCAAATAAGATTATATCCTACTAAAAATCAAATAGATGAATTGAATGAGTTATCATCTATTAGAAGTGAAATATGGAATGAATTGTTGGATATACAAGAAAAATCATATGAAAATAATAAATCTATATACAACAAGTTTGATCTTAACAATATGTTACCTAAACTAAAAGAAAAATATCCAAATTGGAAAAAATTAAATTCAAAGGCAATTCAAACAATATCAACAGAATTATTTGGTTCTTATAGATCATTTTTCAATTTAATTAAAAAAGATAAAAATGCAAGACCTCCTAAAAAAATTGAAAATAAAGATTATCACACAATTACTTGGAATCAGTCTGGTTGGATAATTAAAGAAAATAATGAAATAATAATAAATAAAATATTTTTTAGATATAAATCTAACCTAAATATTAAAGATTTAAATATAAAAGAAATTAGAGTTAAACATGTAAGAAATAAATGGTTATGTGATTTAATTGTTAATGATGAAATTAAATATAAAAATGATTTAAATATTAAAACAAATGTTTTAGCTTTTGATTTGGGTTTGATTAAATTATCAACAGGGATAGATAATAAAGGAAATCAAATAGTAGTAGAGAACAAAAGTAAAAAAATAAATAAATATTTTCAAAAACAAATAGGTAAGGTACAAGAAAAAAGAAGTAAAACTAAAAAAGGTTCAAAAAGAAATAAAAAGTTAAGAAAAGATTTAAATAAATTATATCATAGAAAGAACGAACAAATAAAACAAACTCTCCATATTCAGAGTAAAAAATTAGCGAATATGAACTATAATACAATTATAGTTGGTGATCTATCAGTTAAAAAATTAATGGAAAAGGAAGGAACAAATAAAAAGAAAAAAGGTATTAGAAAGTCATTTCATCAATCTAATATCAATATGTTTTTACAATTTCTTTCTTATAAGTGCCAGAGTAAAAATATTAATTTAACAAAAATTGATGAAAAATGGACAAGTCAATTAAATTGTTTAACTGGGAAATTATTTGATAAAAAAATAGAATTGAATAATAGAAAAGTTAAATTATCAAATGAAATAACAATAGATCGAGATTTAAATTCAGCCATAAATATAATGAAAAGATGGTTTGAAAATCATTTTGCTTCCATGAACGAGCCATTGGATTTAACCAATGTACTTGAAAAGTATAATCTTTCCAAGGAAACACACAAATCTTTACCATTCATGGTTATTTAGTTTGTGTGTAGTTCATTATAATCTCCTTTTCTAGTTTGTTTATCAATTATATCAACACCATTCCATGTATCTACAATTGATTTGGCTATACCTGATTTCATTGTATTAAAACAATTACAACCATGTGCGATTATATCGAAATGTCCTTGTTTTGATAATTCTATTAAATCTCCTTCGATTTCTTTCATATATTATTATTTTTTAAATAATTCTAAAACAGAAATATATTTTAAATTATAAATATTACTAATATATATACTTATATCATTAATTGTCCAAAAATGATAATTATTTTTTTCCATTTTATTTGACCAATCTATATAATCATTCCATTCTATATTATCCCTATCAATATTAAAAGAACTGGATATAACTATATCCACATCACCAATCTTAGATATTAATTGTTTTGAATCCTTACATTCGCCATCTTCCCATTCGTCTAAGTCTATGAAAAAATCATCATTAGTTGTTAATAATACATGTTCTCCTAAATGGTTATTATATAATTTATGTCCATTATCACCGAAATATTTTCTTATAAATAATTTAAATGGTTCTTGAAAATGACCACCACCAACACCATTCCATTTTATAAGAAAAAAATCATATTCTTTTTTATTGGAAATAATTTTAAAATTAGATATTTCTATAAATTTAAAATATCTTTTTTCTTCATTTGTCAATAATTTAGAATTATATTCTACCCAATTATCAAATGTACGATTAGGATCACTTTTTACATAATTAAATAATGATTTTAAATCATCGATTGTGTATTCTAATTTCATAATTTTTTATTTTTTAAATATTCTAAAAGGGTTTGAATAAAATTTATCGTCATCTAAAGATAATAAAAATTCTGCTTTAATTGGACACCAATCAATTATTTTATGTTCACCATATGATTTTTTAACATAAAATACAGTTTGACCAACCATTGATTTATAATTTGATTCTCCCAATCTTTTTAAATTTGATACATGTTCATCTTTTGTAAAATCAGTAAAATTATCAGTATCAATATTTATATTATTGATTTTTTCATAGCAATTTTCCCATGTTCTTAACATTCTATCATAACTCTTTTCATCACCATATTTTTCTGATTGAATAACTTTTATTTTTTTATTTAGTGCAAATGCAACACCCATATCAAAATGTGTACCTAACGATTCACTACTATAGAATATATGCACTTCATC
>JBBAEW010000095.1:0-5964 GCA_041655695.1 Saccharofermentanales bacterium | reverse complement strand
AAGCGGGAAGTCTTCTTCTGCATGGAATCCAAAATAGCTTCCTGATTCAAAAGGATGGATCCGTCTTTTTCCATGGGGGTGGTCATGGCAGCCAGCTCCAGACCGTTGAGGGCGATCCGGGCGTCACCTCCTGCCAGAATGGCAATCCGCTTCAGGTCTGCCTCTTCAATCCGGATGTCCATGTTACCAAGACCCCGTTCCCCGTCTGCCAGAGCCTGGCGCAGGATAAGCAGCAGATCCTCCTGGGTCAATGGCAGCAGCTGAAAGACGGTTGAACGGGAAATGAGGGCTTTATTGACCTGAAAGAAAGGATTTTCAGTTGTAGCGCCGATCAGGATCAGGCGGCCGCTTTCCACGGAAGGCAGAAGGGCATCCTGCTGTGCCTTGTTAAAGCGATGGATTTCATCGATGAAGAGTACCGTTCGGCCGCCCGGCGTCAGCAAGGGGTTCTCCGTGTCGGAAATGATGGCCTTGATATCCGCCACCCCCGAGGTGACCGCGTTCAGCTTCCTGTAATTGGAGCGCGTAGAGGAGGCGATGACATGGGCAATGGAGGTCTTACCGGTTCCAGGCGGACCAAAGAGAATAATGGACGAAAGCCTGTCGGCTGTGATCATCCGCCACAGCATTTTGCCCTCATCCAGAATGTGACGCTGGCCGATCAGCTCGGCCAGCGTCCTGGGCATCATTCGATAAGCCAGGGGTTCCCGGCGTGTGCCCTCCAGTTCTCCCCGATCAGCAGACAAGGTCATGGTAGAGCGGGAAGCGCTGGCAGAGCGCTGCGACCCGATCGCGGATTTCCTTCTGGCTGCCGTCAAACTCAAAGATGGCCTTGGCGATCAGGTCCGCGATTTCAACCATCTCGGCCTGACCCATACCGCGCGATGTGACAGCGGGTGTCCCGATACGCAAACCGGAGGTTACCATGGGGGATTCCGTCTCGAAAGGAATCGTGTTCTTATTGGTCGTGATATGGACGCTGTCCAGTCTCTCCTGCAGGTCTCTGCCTGTCACGCCCGTCTTCTTGAGCTTGAGCAGGAGCAGGTGGGTGTCGGTTCCGCCTGAAACCAGATCGATTCCCTTTTCGGTAAGAGTCTGGCCCAGTACCCGCGCGTTGGCGACCACATTCTCCTGATAGGTTTTGAAGGAAGGATCCAGCGCCTCTTTGAAGGAGACCGCCTTGGCCGCGATGATGTGCATGAGCGGTCCCCCCTGCAGGCCGGGAAAAACAGCAGAATCGATCTTTCTGCGGTACTGTTCCTTGCAGAGGATAATGCCGCCGCGCGGCCCGCGTAGGGTTTTATGGGTCGTTGAAGTGACGAAGTCCGCATAGGGGACGGGATTCATGTGGAGGCCCGCGGCGATCAGACCCGCGATGTGCGCCATATCCACAAAGAGAAGGGCGCCTACTTCATCCGCGATCTGTCGGAAGACAGCAAAGTCTATGGCGCGCGGATAGGCGCTGGCGCCGGCCACGATCATCTTGGGCCGGACTTCATGGGCCCGCTTACGGACGACCTCGTAATCAATCTGTTCTGTCCTGGGATCCACCTGGTAGGCTTCCGCATGAAAGTAGCGGCCGGAAATATTGATGGCCATGCCGTGGGTCAGATGCCCGCCATGCGCCAGATCAAGCCCCAGGATAGTGTCGCCCGGCTCCAGCATGGCGTAGTAAACGGCTGTGTTGGCTGATGCGCCGGAATGGGGCTGGACATTGGCATGCTCAGCACCGAAGAGCTCCTTGACGCGGTCAATGGCCAGCTGCTCAGCTACGTCGACATATTCACACCCGCCGTAATAGCGTCTGCCCGGATAACCTTCCGCGTACTTGTTGGTCATGATGGAGCCCATGGTTTCCAGGACTGCCTGACTGACAAAGTTCTCGGACGCAATCAGCTCCAGGTTCTGCCGCTGACGGCCCAGTTCATTGACCAGGGATTCGTAGACAAGCGGATCCGTTTTCTTAACGTGTTCGTATGGCATAAAGACCTCCTGCGGGGGATTATAGTGCTTCTCAAGCCATAGTAACATAAAGGCCGTCTAGGACACGATTTCAAGGACTGTTACCTTGTCCAGGGCAGCTTGGACCAAGCGGTCTACATCCAGATCCCTCTCCGCCCGCACAGCGTCTTCCGGTGACGGATGGGTCTTGGGGTGTTTTGAAACAAAAACAGTACAGCAGTCATCATAGGGAAGGATGGAAGTCTCGAAGGTGCCGATCCTGCGGGCGATGGTGATGGCGTCATTCTTATCCATACCGATCAGGGGCCGAAAGACGGGCATGGGCGCTACCATGTCGGTCGTTACCAGGGCTTCCAGAGTCTGGCTGGCTACCTGGCCCAGGCTCTCGCCCGTGATCAGGGCCTTGGCGCCGCTTTGGCGGGCCAAAGAAGAAGCGATCCGCATCATGAAGCGCCGCATAACCACCGTCAGCATGTCCTCAGGACAGTGTTCATTCAAAGTCAGCTGGGTCTCTGTGAAATCCACTACATGCAGGCGGATGCGCCCGGCATAGGCAGCCAGGAGGCCTGCCAGAGTCTCCACCTTGGTCAGTGCCTGGGGCCCCGTATAAGGGAAGGTATGAAAGTAGACAGCTTCGATGATCATGCCCCGTGACGCCATCAGATAACCTGCAACCGGGCTGTCGATGCCGCCTGACAGGAGGAGCATTCCCCTGCCGCTCATGCCGACAGGCAGGCCCTTGGCTGCTTCAAGTGTCTGATGGTAGAGATAGATCCGGTCCCGGATCTCTACATGAAAGACAAAATCCGGCGCTTCCATCTGAACCTTCATCCGATCAGGCCAGGTCTCCAGGATAAGGGCACCCAACTCGGCGCAGAGATCATAGGAGCGGACCGGAAAAGTTTTGTCGATCCGCCTGGCTTCCATCTTGAAGGTGTAAGTGCCCGGGGAAGCCAGCAGATCGCCGACGTAAGGAATAAGGGTTTCTTTGAGGATCTGGTAGTCGGCCGGAATGGAGAGGGCCGGGCTGATGGAGACGATACCGAAGATTCGGGACAGGCGGTCCATGGCCTCCTGCATGACGGCCGGCTGGCTGAGTGTACTCCCCTCCCCGTCACGAACCCAGACGCGGGAATGGCTTTGTTCGATCTCGAATTCCCCCAGGTCGGAAAGCCTTCTTCGCATATTGCCGATCAGACGGCTGATGAAGCGCCCCCGATTCAATCCCTTGAGGGTGATCTCCCCCAGGCGCACCAGAATAAGCTTCTCTTCATTCATTTGGGTCATGGTTGGTTCCGATCTTAAGATACAGCGTAGCGCCCGTGCAGCCAGGCGATGCGGTCAGCCAGATGCCGGATGGCATCATGGTCGAGGTCAGGGTGAAAACTGATGCGGACGGCAGACAGGATGATCTCACGCTCCAGGCCCATGGCCGAAAGCACCCGATTATCCCCGGCTTTCCTGGAACCGCAGGCCGATCCCGTCGAGATGAATATCTCTTCAGCAGACAAAGCGTTCATGAGGGTTTCGCCCCGGAGGCCCGGAAAGGCAATGGACAGGACGTAGGGGGACGATTCCGCAGATGAGATGGTATGAAAAACAAGCGGATGCCGGGCCAGGCAGTCCAGGAAGAAGTTCCTGGCAGCCAATGTTTTACGGTAATGATCCTGAAGATTTTCCGTATGCAGGGACAGGGCCAGAGCCAGAGCCTGGGCGCCCGGCATATCGACCGTTCCGGAGCGCAATCCGCTTTCCTGGCGGCCTCCATGAAACAGGGGCTGCAGCTTGACCCTCTCTGCCTTGATCAGAAGACCGGTGCCCTTGGGAGCCCTGATTTTGTGGCCGGCAACAGAAACCATATCCAAACCGGTTCGGCGGAAAGAGAAAGGCAGCTTGCCGCATGCCTGGACGATATCACTGTGGATCAGGGCACGGGGTGCTTTTTCGCGGACAAGGGAAACCACCTGTTCCAGAGGATTGATGGCTCCGGTCTCATTGCTGACAGCCAAGAACGAAACCAGACCGGCCGGCTCCTCCTCCAGTGCCTGGCTGAGTTGAGCCAGATCCATGCGGCCATCAGCCTGCAGGGCAACCCGGACCAGCTGGTAGTCAAGATACTCTTCCAGGAAAGAAAGGGATGCGTCGACGGCATCATGCTCACCCGCAGAGGTCAGAGCCCGCTTGGGCAATGAGCTGCCGGCATAAGCCGCGCCTTTCAGGGCCAGGTTAATGGACTCCGTACCGCCTGAAGTGAAATAGACCTCCTGGGGCAGGCAATCCAGGGACCGGGCAATTGATTGCCTGGCCTCCTGGACAAGGCGGGCTGCCTCAAGTCCTCCCCCATGGGCTGACGAGGGATTATTGGCCCCCTGGCGGGCCAGGCGGGCGTAACGCTCCATCACCTGGTCCAGAACCGGTGTCGTGGCAGTTGTGTCAAAATCGTAAATCAAGGTCTCTAGTTAATTTCCAGCTGAAGGAGATCGGGTCGCAGGACTACCCGCAGATATTCACAGACTGCCCCGTTGCGGCCCAGCAACTGACCGTTGACAGCCAGGACGACGGTTCTTCTGGGAATCTCAAGTGCAATGGCCTCCCTGTTCTTGGCAGGCCGGGCCAGAAGAGCCACGCTGCCCTTGACAGGCAGAAAGGCGTATTTATTGCTTTTGATTTCAATCATCCGCTTGCCTGAAGAGATGTGCTGGCCCAGATTGGGAAAGACCTGGGCAGAGATATAGGAGGTACACCAGCCGTAGATCCGCTGATCGACCAAAATAGGCCACTGAAGCATCCAATAGCCCGCGTGCTTGATATCCAGGATATTGAAGGCCTGATCCAGCTCCGGATCAGGATCAACATGCTGGACCGGCTGCAGATTAATGTCATCGTAAGAGGAAAGATTAAGGAAGCTGAAAGTGAGGGCATTGAAGTGCGGAATCGAAAAGCGCTCCGGCTCAACCGCAACGAAGGTTCCCCTCCCCTTCTGTATCTCCAGGATCCCGTCGGAAACAAGATCGGCGATGGCCTGGCGGACCGTAGGCCTTGAAAGGTCAAGCTCCTCACAGAGGGTCATCTCGGAAGGAATGCGCTCCCCCTGCCGGTAAATCCCTTCCTGGATGCGCTCAACAATCAATTCACGAAGCTGCGCGTAAAGCGGCACACTGCTGTGTCGGTCAAGTTTCATGGCGACGTCTCCTCCTGGACTGATGCTTACATCATATCATACGACCGGCCGGTGAAAAGCTGTAAGGACCATGGGGCGGGGTCAGTTTTTCTAATCAAAGGGCAGGTAGGTGATGGCCGGTGACTGCTCCTTCCCCGACAGTTCCACAGCTGCATATAGAAGCGTGACCTGTTTGTTGTCTGAGTCAGCGTGGCGGTCCAGCCAGCAGGCAGCGGCCTGCCGTATCCGCCTGATCTGTCCGGCCTCAAGCGCCTCTCCCAGACCTCCAAAGGCCTGTGACGACGCTCCCCTTCCCTTGCACTCAATGATGAAGATTTTTTCCTCCCGGCAGGTGATCAGATCTATTTCGCCGATTCCATCAAGTGCAAAACGATGTTCCAGAATGCTGTGCCCTTTGGCCATGAGATCCCGGGCCACAAGTCCTTCAACCCGTAGACCGGTATGGTAGGCAGATCGGTCTGCTGGCCCTTGCGGACAGATTCCTCCCAGGAAGCTTTGGCGATGGATGGGACAGGGACCGTATTGCCGTATGGCTTCCATGTGAGCTGCCGTTCCATAGCCCTTATGGGAGGCAAAGCCATATTGGGGGTAGATCTTGTCCCAGGATTCCATGATTCCGTCCCTGGCGGTTTTTGCCAGGATGGAAGCTGCTGCAATCACATTGTGGCGGGCGTCTCCCTTGATTTCAGCCAAAACCGGATAATCCAGACCGGAAAGCGCAAGCGCGTCGATCAGAGCCAGATCCGGCTTGCGGGGCAGTTCCGCCAGCGCACGCCTCATGGCTTCTTTGGTCGCCTGAAGTATATTGGTGCGGTCGATTT
>JBBAEW010000094.1:0-6035 GCA_041655695.1 Saccharofermentanales bacterium | reverse complement strand
AGCCGTCGACCATCATGTCCACCCCGAGGAAGTGGACTTTCTGGACCTGATTGATCCTGAAGCCTCCTCCACCAGTGAGCTGGCCTTTGAAATGATCTGGGACCTGGAGATGCATCTGGGCAGAGAAATTTTCGATCAGACATCCGCCGTCCTGCTGCTGGCGGGGACCATCACGGACACGGGCCGCTATTCCTACAGCAACACCACCCCCCTCTCACTGCGCCAGGCCGCGGCCATGCTGGAGCGCTATAACCTGGACCTTTCACGCCTGATCCACAATCTCTACGAGCGGACTACGGTGGCCCGCCTGCAGATCAAGGGCGATATCCTGGCTACCCTGACCCAGGCGGGCCAGGGCCGGATCCTGCTGGCCCATGCCAGCCGGGATATGCTGGATAAGCGCGGGGCACCGGACGACGAACTGTCCAACCTGGCTTCGGAGATCCGCGCCGCAGAAGGCGCCCAGGTGGTCTTCCTCCTGGTTGAGGATCAGGACGCTTCCATCCGGGTCAGCATCCGTTCCAACAGCTGCTTCGATTCGGCGGCCTTTGCCAGCCGCTACGGAGGCGGCGGCCACGTCAAAGCCGCGGGTATGACCATCCGGGACATGAGCCTGGACCAGGCGCTTTCCGACCTGGCCCGTAAAGCCGAAGACTGGCTGGACGCCTGTTCAAACGGAAATCAGGCCGGATGACAGAGATCTCAGGTATTCTCATCATTGATAAAGAGGCAGGGCTGACCTCTGCCGGGGTGGTTGCCGCTGTCAGGCGGATCTTCGGCATGCGGCGGGTAGGCCACACGGGAACGCTGGACCCTTTCGCGACCGGCGTCCTGCCTGTCTGCCTGGGCCGCGCGACGGCCGCGGCAGCCTATATGAGCGGTTGGGATAAAAGCTATCGCTGCGAAGTTCTCCTGGGTTATTCAACGGATACCATGGACCGGGAGGGGGAGACCCTGGAAGTTACCCCGCCGGACCTCTGCCGCGCGCTGCTTGAGGAAGGCCAGTCGGCCAGGCTGCAAGCTGCCGTGGAGTCCCTGATCCTGGAGAAGAGCCAGCAGGCTCCCCTCTATTCAGCCGTCAAAATTGCGGGCAAGCCTCTTTACCGCTATGCCCGGGAAGGCCAGTCCGTGGAGAGGCCAGTCAGGCCCATCCAGGTCTATGAATCACGCCTGGTCGGTCTCCATGAGAGCGCGGACGGTTATCCCATCCTGACTCTGGATCTGACTGTCAGCTCAGGGACCTACATCCGGTCACTGGCCGACCTCCTGGCCCGCAGGCTGGGGGTCAGAGGTCACGCCTCTTCGCTCCGCCGTATGTCAGCGGGCCCTTATGATCAGGCGCAGGCCGCCCCTCTGGATGATCCGGCCATCAGGGAGCGGGTTCTGCCGGTCGGCTCTGCTTTTATAGATTGGCCCTCCATGGATCTGACGCGGGAGGAAGCTCTGGATCTTTCCCATGGCCGGACCATAGGCTGTGAGGCCGGCAGGCTTCAGCCGGCAAGCGGCGGCAGCCGGTCCCAGGCGGAGGGGCTTGCTTTTTTCCATAAGCAGGATCTGGTGGCGGTCGGCAGGGAAGAGGACGGACGCTGCCGGGTCAAACGGGTCTTTATATCTCCATTGGATTTGGACAGGTAAGATGAGGCTATGATCAGGATCATAAGACAGGACGATAAGTTTGAGACGGCTGGACGGGGCATTGCCCTGGGTGTATTCGACGGTGTCCACCTGGGCCATCTGGCCCTCATGAAGAGCCTGGGTCAGGCTTGCCGTGAGCGGGGCCTGCGGCCTGCTGTCTTCACCTTCTCCTATGAAGGCGGCTACGGTTTCAATCACCGGCCCATCGTCCATGAGTTTCTCATGACCCAAGCTGAAAAAATCCGGGCCCTGGAAGCCGCGGGGATCCAGGAGGTCTTCCTGGCTTCCCTTAACGACCAGCTGATCCACCTGTCCCCCCTGGATTTCCTTGAAAATGTGATTGTGGAAAGACTGGGAGGCGCCCTGCTGGCCATAGGGGATGACGGTTCCTTTGGCCTGCACGGACGGGGAGACGCCCGTTTCCTGAAAGATTATGCCTCCACCCATGACCTGGATGCCCTGATCGTGGACCCTGTCCTCTGGGGCGGGGAGAAGGTTTCCAGCACCCGTATCCGCAAGAGCCTCCTGGCAGGGGACATGGAGGAAGCAGAGGCCATGATGACCCGGCCCTTCCGTCTGACAGGCCAGGTTATAAGCGGCAGGCACCTGGGCTCTGCCCTGGGATTCCCTACGGCCAATATCGCTTACCCCACCTTATCCGCCCTGGTCCGGCGGGGTGTCTACAAGACCCAGGTCCGGTTAGGGGAGGAACTGCTTCCCGCCGTCACCAGCGTGGGAATCGCACCTTCGGTCCACAGGGACAGGCGCGACCTGCTGGTTGAATCCTATCTCTATGATTTTTCCGGCGACCTTTACGGCCGGGAAATTGAAGTTGAGTTCCAAACCTTCATCCGGGATGAGGAGACCTTTGACTCCATCCAGGCCCTGAAAGAGCAGATGGACCGCGATATCCGGGACGTCCGCGCCCTGCACGCCTTGTGATAAAATAGCCATACTGCGGAGGACCACCATGCCTTATCTGATGAACTACCACGTATCTTTCCCCGGCCTGGGCATCGAGAATCTTGAGATCTCCCGGGAAGTTTTCAATCTGAACCTCTTCGGCCGCCCCATCACGGTCTACTGGTACGGACTGCTCTTCACCCTGGCCATGGTCCTGTGCATTGTCATCGCCATGGTGCGGGCCAGAAAATTCAATTTCTCCCGCGATGATATCCTGGACTATTTCCTCTGGATGATCCCCCTGATCCTGGTTGGCTCAAGGCTCTACTACGTGGCCTTTGAATGGGACCAGTTCAAGGACTCCCCCCTCTCCATCCTGGATTTGAGGCAGGGAGGCCTGGCCTTTTACGGCGGTGTCCTGGGCGGTATGCTGGCCATTGCCTTCGCGGCCAGAATCAAGCGGGTCAAGCTTCACCGGATCTTCGACTATTTTGCAGTACTGATTCCCCTGGGGCAGGGGATCGGCCGCTGGGGCAACTTCTTCAACCAGGAGGCCTTCGGTACCAACACCAGCCTTCCCTGGGGCATGATCAGTGAAGGGACGGCCCAGGGCCTGGCTCCGCTCAGTCCTGACCCAGCCAATCCGCTTCCGGGTCTTAATCCCGCCCTGCCGGTTCATCCGACTTTTCTCTACGAATTTGTCGCCAATATGATCCTCTTCGTCATCCTGCTCCTGGTGCACAGAAAGCAAAAGCGCCCCTGGACAACGGTCTTGACCTATTTCTTTGGCTACGGCCTGGTACGCTTCTTTGTGGAAGGCATCCGGACGGACTCCCTGGTCTTCACAGCCTTCGGGCAAACCATGCGGGTCTCCCAGCTCCTGTCAGCTCTCATGGTCCTGGGATCGGCGGCTGTCTTTGCCGTCATGCAGGTCAAGGCCCGCAAGCGGGACCGGCTCATGGCGGAGCTTGAGGCCCCAACCGGATCTGTCACGGAGTACACGGCACCCGATCCGGAAGACAGCTGATCCCGCGCCATGTACCGTAGAAGCGATGAAGCCATCCAGCGAACGGGACGCGACCTCAAGCAGTCCCGGGCGGATATCTTTTTCCAGGTCCTGGATTACAGGATGCTGGTGCCCGTCCTGGCCCTGGTCATCATCGGCCTGGTAGTCCTCAACACGGTCCTGGCCAAAGGATACGGGGCTGTCATTTTCGACTATCCCATGAATTTCTACAAGCAGATCGCCGCGGTCCTCATGGGTCTGGTCATTGCTTTCACCCTCTGCCTCTTCGAGCCGCCCACCATGCGGCTGATCGGCGGTTTTCTCTATGTGGCCAGCCTGATCCTGCTGATCTTTGTCAAAGTGGACGGTTACCGGCCGGTTGCGGGGGCCGACAGCTGGCTTCGCATCCCACTTTTTGGCTCCTTTCAGCCTTCGGAGCTGTCGAAGATAGGAGTGGCCATGACGGCGGGCCCGGTCTTTGCCGCCATGAAGAAGGGCGAACTGTCGACCGGCCAGGGCCTCCTGCGCCTGGGCCTCCTCTACGGCGTCCCTTTCCTCTTCATCGTCACCGAGCCGGATCTGGGAACCAGCCTGGTCCTGCTCTTCATGCTGACAGTCACGACCTTCGTTTGGGGTGTCCGCTGGCGGACCATCCTGGTGACTCTGGCCGGAGCGGTCTTCATTGTGCTTCCGGTTTCCTGGCAGTTCATCCTCAACCCCGCGCAAAAAGAGCGCATCATGACCTTTCTCTTCCGCGGCTACGACAAGTCCGCCTCCTATCATATTGAGCAGTCCCTGGCGGCTGTTTCGTCGGGGGGCTTGACCGGCAACCGGACAGGGGGGACGGTCAGCGTGCCGGTCAAGGAGTCGGATTTCATTTTTCCTGCCATCTCCGAGCAGCTGGGACTGATCGGGACCACCCTGGTCATCCTCCTGGCTGTCTTCTTCATCGTTCATACCCTGCGGGTGGCCGGCAAGGTCTCCGAGCGGGCTCCGGATGAAGCCTTCATCATGGTGGCCCTGGTCGCAGGCCTGGCCTTTCACTTCATTGAGAACATCGGGATGACCGTGGGCCTGCTTCCCATAACCGGTATCCCGCTGCCCTTTATCAGCTACGGGGGATCCGCCATGGTCTCCAATTTCATCCTCCTGGGGGTTCTTTTGAACTACTCGCTCAACCATACGGCTCAAATGGGAACCTGATCCGGACCCCGATCCATAGTTCGCACCTGCCGGGGTGGCCCCGGCCTTTTTTTGCCCAATTGTTAGCAGAATGTGGTAAATAGTGGCGCCTATTGACAACTTAGTGGTAATTTGTGGTAGAATGGCAACCAAAGTAGAAGGAGTGTTGTCATGGCGCGTTATACGCATACCATTGATACCAAGGGCCGGGTCATCGTACCCGCCAGACTTCGCGAAAAACTCGACGGGGCGCTGATCGTCACCCAGGGTATCGACGAAGGTTATTTGGCCGCCTACACACCTTCCCAATTTGAAACCATCAAGGAACAGATCCTCAACAATTCAAGTACGGGTTATGAAATCCGCAAATTGAAGCGCGACGTGCTCGGCGCCTCAACCGTCTGTGAATTTGACGGCCAGGGCCGGATCTCCGTGCCTGCTTTCCTCTGGAAGCATATCGGTGCCGAACCGGGTGAGGATATCTGTTTTATCGACGTTTTTGACAAGATCGAGATCTGTTCCCAGGCCTTCTTCGATGAAAGCCAGGAACGTGAAGGCACACTGGCTCAGATGGATCTGTCGGGCTATGACATCCGCGGACTCTGATGCATGGCATGTGCCGGTCCTTGCGCAGGAAGCCCTGGAGGCGCTTCTTGTTGATCCAAAGGGCCTCTATGTGGATTTAACAGCCGGCGGGGGCGGTCACAGCTCCCTGATTCTGGAAAAGCTGGAATCCGGCGGCCGCCTCCTGGCGGCCGACCGCGATGGCGAAGCCATCATTGAAAGTGAAAAGAGATTGGCGGCAGTGAAGACCAAGGGCACCTACCAGGTAATACAGGCGACCTTCTCGGACTTCCCCCATTGGCTGGCAGCCGATGACCGGGGCTCTGTCAAGGGGCTCATGGCCGACCTGGGTGTCAGTTCACGACAGTTCGACCGCGGTGAACGCGGTTTTTCTTATCTGCATGACGGTCCGCTGGATATGCGCATGAACATGGAATCCGGACAGAGTGCTGCAGAGCTTCTGGCCGGCATCTCCCAGACCGGTCTTGCGGCCCTGCTGCGCCTCTATGGAGAAGAACGCTATGCCGCGTCGATCGCGGCAGCCATCGTGGCGCGCAGGCGAAAGGAGCCCATCACCAGGACCCTGGAGCTGGCGGAGATCGTGGCCTCAGCTGTCCCTGCCCGGGAACGGCGGGAGGGGAATCCTGCCCGCAAAACCTTCCAGGCCATCCGCATGGCCGTCAATCAGGAACAGGAAGAGCTGGCCCATCTCCTGGACGTCATACCCCCGGTCATGGCCCAGGGC
>JBBAEW010000093.1:0-6053 GCA_041655695.1 Saccharofermentanales bacterium | reverse complement strand
CATAACGCAATAGGCAGGCGCCGTTTTATTTATGAAAAAATCCCAAACCCGCACATCAGGCGAGTTTGGGAGATAGTGGATGTCGTGTTTGGGTTGGGTGATTCAGATCAAACTGTAAAAGTCAGGTGTAAGACCTGCTTGCCTTGACCTGCCCATAAAACCTGCTATAATGTCTCCACGGCGAATTTTGTGGCAAAGAGCGGGGATTCCCGCTCTTTTCGTCGTAGGGCTTACGAGGTAAAAATGAGCGAGCTGAAAGGCAACCGAAAGACAATCATGGAGCGCGTGGCTCCGCTGGCTGAGGCCATGGATTTGGCGCTTCTTGACGTCCTTTACGTCCGGGAAGAAGGCCGCATGGTGCTTCGCCTCATCATTGACAAAAGAGGCGGTGTGGGCCTTGAAGACTGCGAGCGTTTAAGCCAGGTAGCGGACCCCCTGATCTCGGATGAGATGGGGCTTGATGACTTCGATGTCTTTGAGGTCTCCTCTCCGGGTCTGGACCGGCCGCTCAACACCTTGGAGGACTGCGTGCGCCATGAGGGCGAATGGGTCCGGATCAGCCTGTATAAAGGCGTAGACGGCGAGAAGCGCTTCTTTGGCAAACTCATCGTCTCGGGAGAGATGGTTGGCGTCGTCAATGACAAGGGTGAAACGATTCTCTTCCCCTTTGCCGACATCGCCCGTGTTAAGAGAGAAGTTGTATTTTAGGATAGATCGAGGGGGATGACATGAACCACGAATTTATAGAAGCCCTGAAGCTTTTGGAAAAAGAGCGCGGCGTGGAGATGGAGACGCTGATCGAGGCCATCGAGGATGCCTTGGTCGCGGCCTACCGCCGTGAGTTTGAGATACGATCCAAAGACCGCGAGAAGGGGCGCGAGCGCGAAGGCGTGCCGGTTCAGGAAACAGAACCCAAGCCTGTCGAGAACGACGGCATCACAGCCCATATTGACCGCAGGACCGGCGAGATGCGGGTCTACCAGCCCATGACCGTGGTCGAGGAAGTGCGTGATCCTAACAGCGAGTTTTCCCTGGAGCAGGCCCACGCCCTGTCCGAGGACCTGGAACTGGGTGACCAGCTGGTCCGCGAAGTCGACCCCTCACACTTCGGCCGGCTTGCGGCTCAGACAGCCAAGAGTGTCATTAACCAGAAGCTGGCTCAGGCTGAGAAACTGCGTATCCAGGACGAGTTCTCCGGCCGTGTGGGCGGCCTTGCAAGCGGCATCGTCCAGCGCCGGGATCGAAACGAGGTACTGGTCGACATCGGGCGTGCTCAGGCGGTTCTTCCTTACAACCAGCAGTCGCGCCTGGATAACTACACCTTTAAGAAGCACATGCGCTTCTATATTATGAAAGTCGATCAGCGGGACCACCGGCCCATCATCATGGTCTCCCGCAGTCACCCGGGGCTGGTCCGCCGCCTCTTCGAACAGGAAGTGCCTGAGATCGGAGCCGGGATCGTCGAGATCGTCAACATTGCCCGCGAGGCAGGTTCACGGACCAAGATGGCCGTGACCAGCCACGATTCCAATATCGACGCCGTCGGCGCCTGTGTCGGCCAGCGGGGAACCCGGGTCCAGTCGGTCATCACCGAATTGAACGGTGAGAAGATCGATATCATTGAGTGGAGCCAGGACATTACGGAGTTTATCTCCAGTGCCCTGTCACCCGCTCGCGTCATCCGGGTGGTATTGGATGAGGAAGAGCAAAGCGCGCGGGTGATTGTGGCCGATCACCAGCTGTCGCTGGCTATCGGCAAGGAAGGGCAAAATGCCAGGCTGGCCGCTAAGCTGACCGAGTGGCGGATTGATATCAAGAGCGAGACCCAGTATCGTGAGATGCTGGAGGCCAGTTGGATGCCTGACTTCGATGAAGCGGTGGCCGCGGATGAGGCCGAGCGCGGGGAGACGGAAGTTGAACCGTTTGAATTCGAAGAGGAAATCGTTGTCGACGAACAGGCAGCGGCCCAGTATCTGGATGCCCTGTCTTCGACCATCGAGTCTTTGGGTGAAGAACCGGAGGCCTGATTGTGAAGAAAGAACCCTTGCGGATGTGTGTCGGGTGCAGGGAGCGCTTCCCTCAGAAGGAGCTCCTGCGTCTGGTGGCTTCACCGGAGGGGGTTGCCATAGACCGGACCGGCCGGATGCCGGGGCGGGGAGCCTATCTTTGTTACAGGGAGACCTGTGTCAGCGGGGCTTATAAAAAGAAATCACTGCAGCGGGCCTTGAGGCAAGCGCTGAATGAAAGCATATGGATCGAAATCGATCAGGCGGTCAAGGCCGCCAACGAACGGGAGGAATGAGCTGGGTATGGCCAAACGAGAAGAAGCAGATTCTGGGCTCATGTCAGGATTTATCACGGAAGAAGAGCTGCTCAGGCAAAGGAAGGAATTCGAGTCATTCGAAGTTCATCCGGAGCCGGAGGCGGTTGAACTTGCCCTGCCTGAGATTGAAGAAGAGCCCCTTAGTCCATCACCTGATCTGAAGGATCTCCCGGTACCGTCGACTATCGATATGCAGGGCATCTCGGGGAAAGTCATTCCCGGGGTCATCAAGATCGTGAAAAAACCCAAGGAGAAGCCGGCCCCCCCGCCTGAACCGGAGGTGGCTTCGCCTGTCGCGGAACCGGTGCCTGAACCGCCTCTTGAGGCGGTTGAAGTGAAACCGGCCGCACCTGCGGCGGAAGCTCTTGCCCCTGTTTTGGAAAAACCTGTCAAGGCCAAGGAGAAAGCTGCTCCGGCGGCCGCCGCTGAGGTCAAGGTCAAGGCCGGGAAAGCTGCTCCGGCAGTTGAGTCTGAACCGGAGGCTGTGACTCAGGCGGTTGAGAAAAAAGTAGCTAAAGAAGTCAAAGAAGTTAAGCCAGCCAAGGAAGTTTCGGAAGTTCAGAAAGTTGAGAAAGCTCCGGAAGTCAAGGAAGCGCCCAGGAAGGAGCCCGTCAGACGTGAGCCCTTGAGTGTTGCGGAGCGCTCTTTGCCTATTACTGAACGCGCGACCAAACCTGAACCTCTTAAACCGGCAAGACCTGCCGCGACCGCCCGTCCTCTGACGACCCAGGACGGCAAGCCCCTGCGCGCCCAAAGAGGCAGCTATGTGGGGACAGACCGGGATACACCGGCAGTCGAGCGGCAGCCGCAAAGACCAGCGCCGGCAAGACCTTCCTCTTTTGACGATTCCAGGCCCAGGCCTGCGGCGCCCCGTGGCGGCCGGCCCGGCCCCATACCGCCCGCTGCTCCCCAGCCTGCGGTCGAAGAAGCCCAGAAGCCCGGCGCCGCAAGGCGGGGACAGCGGGTGCGGGATAAGCGTCCCGACGACTACCGTGACCGGGGCAAGCGGGAGCAGCAGACGGCTGTGGAACGCGGCAGAAGGCGCCGTCCCAGAGGCGGTGAAGCGCCTGAGGCACCCAAGCGCCAGGTGGCCCAGCTGACCAAGGTTACCCTGCCTTCCTCGCTGACGGTCAAGGAGCTGGCTGAGGCCATTAAAAAGACAACCTCTGAAGTCATCATGAAGCTCATGGGGCTGGGGGTTATGGCAACCATCAACCAGGAGGTCGACTACGAGACAGCCGAGATCATCGTTTCCGAATTCGGGATCGAAACCGAGCGCCTGATCGAGATCACTGAAGAGGATATCCTCTTTGACGATACGGCCGACGCCGATGAAGATCTGGTTTCCCGTCCGCCGGTTGTCGTGGTCATGGGCCACGTCGACCACGGCAAGACATCCATACTGGACTACATCCGCAAATCCGCGGTTACCGAAGGGGAGGCCGGCGGCATCACCCAGCACATCGGCGCCTATTCGGTTGCCGTTGCCGGCCGGACCATCACCTTCCTGGATACACCGGGCCATGAGGCCTTCACCACCCTGAGAGCCCGCGGAGCTCAGGTGACCGACATCGCCATTCTGGTTGTGGCGGCTGATGACGGCGTCATGCCGCAGACCATCGAGGCCATCAACCACGCCAGGGCAGCCGGGACGGAAATCATTGTGGCCATCAACAAGATTGACAAACCCACGGGAGATGTGGACCGTGTCAAGCGTGAATTGTCCCAGCACGGGCTCATGGATTCAGATTGGGGCGGACAGACGACCATCGTGCCGGTATCCGCCAAGACCGGCCAGAACATGGATGAGCTCCTGGAGATGATCCTGCTGACCGCAGATGTTCTGGACCTTCGGGCCAACCCCGGCCGTCAGGCCAAGGGTACGGTCATTGAAGCCAAGCTGGACCCCACACGCGGTCCGCTTGCCACTGTTTTGATCCAGCGCGGCACCCTCCATCAGGGGGACGCCGTTGTGGTCGGCAGTACCGTCGGGCGTGTCCGCGTTATGTACAATGACCGCGGCCAGCAGATTGAAGCGGCCGGTCCTTCGACCCCCGTTGAAATCATCGGCCTGGGCGGCGTACCCGATGGCGGCGATATCCTTTACCAGGTTGAGAACGAGCGCATCGCGCGTGACCTGGTCGACAAACGCCGGATCGAAGAGCGGGAAACCGCCCTTCGCCAGTCCTCACGCATGTCGCTTGATACTCTCTTTGACCGTATGGGCCAGGAGGACATGATCGACCTCAACATCATCATCAAGGCCGATACGCAAGGATCGGTTGAGGCCATGACCTCATCCATGGAGAACCTGTCGACTGACAAGATCAGGGTCAAGGTCATCCATGGAGCGGTCGGCGCTGTCACCGAATCGGATATTCGCCTGGCTGAGGTCGCCGACGCCATTATTCTGGGCTTCAATGTCCGGCCGGCAGCGACCGCAGCCCAGATCGCGGCTGACTCCAATGTCGATATCCATACCTACCGTGTCATCTACGAGGCCATCGAGGAAGTTCAGCAGGCCATGCGCGGCCTTCTGGGGCCGGTCATGCGTGAAGTGGTTGTGGGTCACCTCGAGGTCCGTGAAGTCTTCCACGCCTCCAGCATCGGAACCATCGCAGGCTGTTACGTCACCAGCGGACGGGTACACAGAAGCGACAGTGCCCGCCTTATCCGGGACGGCGTGGTCATCTACGAGACCAAACTGGCCTCCCTGCGCCGTTTCAAGGATGATGTCCGCGAAGTGGCCGCCGGCTATGAGTGCGGTCTCTCCCTTGAGCGCTTCAACGACATCAAGGTGGGGGATCAGATCGAGGTTTATACCATGAAGGAGGAAGTTGCCGATGATTAACCGTTCGGAACGTATGGGCGATGAGATCAGACGGATTCTGGCGGGTTTGGTTCAGCGCAAGCTGAGCGACCCCAGGATCAATGAGCAGGTTTCCATTACAGGTGTCAATCTCTCGCGAGATCTATCCCTTGCCCGCGTCTACTACAGTGTCTACGGCGATGACGAGGCCCGCCAGGGAGCGGCGGAGGCCTTTGACAAGGCCAGCGGCTTCCTGCGCCGGGAACTGGCTTCGCAGCTTCGCTCCCGCAAAGTACCGCGCCTGCTATTCATCGAAGATCAGAGCATCCGGGCCGGAGAGGTCATCGACGCCCTGATCCGTAAGGTGCGCGCGGAAGACCAGGCGGAAGCCGGAGGTCAGGGGGAGGAAGACCATGAAGCAATCCAGGGAGGCGGGGAGCCGACTGCTTGAGATCGTCATGGATCTCGGGGCGGTAGGCGGCCATATTGGCCTCTTCCCCCACGAACGTTATGACGCGGACGCCATCGGGGCTTCTGTCGCCTTATCCCGGGCCTTTCGCTCGCTTGGCTGCCAGACGGCTGTCCTGGTCGACGAGCCGGTGCCTGACTCACTCTCCCATCTGCCGGGACTGGAGGAAGTCATCGTCTACCAGGCGGAAGAGGACTGCAGAGTCTTTGATCTGGCCCTGGCCATTGACTGCTATGAAGCGGACCGCATGGGCAGCCGGGGGGCCTGTTACCTGAAGACACCCCTTCGCGGAGCCGTCGACCATCATGTCCACCCCGAGGAAGTGGACTTTCTGGACCTGATTGATCCTGAAGCCTCCTCCACCAGTGAGCTGGCCTTTGAAATGATCTGGGACCTGGAGATGCATCTGGGCAGAGAGGTCTTCGATCAGACCTCCGCTCTTCTGCTTCTGG
>JBBAEW010000092.1:0-6126 GCA_041655695.1 Saccharofermentanales bacterium | reverse complement strand
AAAGTATTCAATAAACGTTAAATCTACCTCTTTATATCCACTTCTAGTATTTGAATGTCTATCTCTCCAATCAGGTAAAATTTGGTCTAAATCAGTATTAGAAATACCTAATCCGTCAGTTGCATTAGCATCAATACATTCTTGTAATGCTTCTTTCTCATTCTTGGTTTTTAAATCATTACTTATCATCCACTCCGCTAAATTATAAACTTCTGTTTTCCAAAGATATTTTATTGGTTCAAAATCAGAAACTTCATCACCACCTATAGTAAAAAAACCTAAATAATGTTCTGTTAAATTATCCGTTCCCATAACAATACCACCAGATAAACTAGCTAAGTTATAAAGTGTTAACATTCTTAATCTAGCTTTAACATTACCATTTCTAATTTTTGTAGAATTATCATCAGTACTAAACTTTTGATTACCAGTATTAATATTTTCCAATAAAATATCATAAACTGTTTTCATTATATTAATATGACTAAAATCGGAACAAAAGACATTACCAGTTTTAATAGATCTATCAATTTCATCATTTTTATTAGATACAATTGTTATAGACCTACCAATAAGAGGAATATTTAATTCATCACAAACCGGTTTAATAATAGCAGCGACCAACGCACTATCTATACCACCAGACATACCCAAAACAACAGACTTTAATCCATGTTTAGATAAATATCTCTTAACATCATAACGAATAACATCAAGAATAACACCATAATCATCAAAAAATTTCATAAGAACAAGATTAGTTAAACAAATTAACATAATACAAAGATAGTAAAAGATATTAATATATCATAATCTTGCACCTTTTTTTATAAAAATTTTAACCAACTAAATTTCTTACGATTACCAATGTAATTAAAATCATTTTCGTGTTTGTATGCTTCTTGTTCAAATGATATTTTTCTATAAGCATTATTACCATTAATAAATATTCTTATTATAAATTCTGTAATATACCATATATAAAAAGGCAATATTAACATTTCCATTTGTTGTTTCCAATGTATTTTTTCATGATTAATTGTTTTATCTCTAAAATATCCTTCTCTTATATAAATACCGAATGGTGCTAATGTTATACCAATAACATTATTAAATACTAAAAATTTTACAAATTTATTCATTTGTTTGACTTTTGGATTCATGTTTTTTAATTTATTTTTTTAATAATTTACCCATGTGCAATAACTGAATAAGTCATTATAGTAATCATTTTTATCATATATTGTCATAACTAATTCTTTTTTTAACATTTGATTATAATCATATTGATCGATGGCAGTTGGATTAAAATATGTAAATATTCCACCTATTTTTATACAAGATTCCACAAATTTTCTTAATTTTAGTTTATTTTTATCATGATATGTATCATGAAATATACCGTCATATTTATTTTCACAAATTTTCTCCCAGTTTTCATACCAATCACCTTCTATTATTTTGATATTTGGTTTATCTTCTGCCCATTTGTATAATCTTTCTAATACTTGTGGGTGTAATTCTACAATAGTATGACTATTAATATCATGTGTTTGTATATAATTAGCTGATATACCCATACCAAATCCTAATTCTAAAATATCCCCTCCGTTTTGACATACTATTTCTGCATGTCTTTTCATTAATGGATATTCCCAATCCATCATAATGAATTTATCAGGTTCGTCTTTAAAGTGTATATTTTTATCAGTAAAAACAAGATCTCTATCTATCATTATGTTAAACCATCTTTTATTTTATTATACATTTTATCACCTACTTTATCCCAATCTATTTCATCATGATATTTAGCCACCATTTTACCTAGTACAAAATTAACCGCATTTTTGTTATCTTGTGAATGTGGAGAATTATAATTTGGGAATTTTTTATCAATTCCTTTCCAATATTTATCTTTTAATGATTTATGATATAACTTATCTATTTGTTCATCTAAATCATCAGGTAAAGGATTTAACCTTTCAATAATATTAATATTGTCATTTTTACCAATAATATTTAAATCCTTTTGTGTCATTATAACATTAATAGGTTCATCTTGTTCGTTTGGAATATCTTCAATATTAACCCTTTTATCTTTTTTAATATCTACAATACCATCAACCATTTCTATATCTTTTCTACCAACCATAACTTGATATGACATATCTGACATATCAGCTATACCTACATCAGTTTTTATTTCAATTCCATTAATATTCATTTGACATTCAACAAATACTCTATCGTCTTCACCTAGTGGACTCCAAACTTTCTTTTGTTTAACTACTGGTAATTTTAATTTCTTTGCTATATCTGATGATATTTTAGACGATTTTGATCCTGTATCTATTCTAGCATAAACATCAATGGATTCTCCTTGTTCATTGGATATTTTAATCAATTCTGTTGATCCTAAAATTGAATAGTTTTCAAATGTCATTAAATGTTTCATAACTATGTTTATTTTTTATTATATATAAAATTTATATATAATAAAAAACATATATCAATAATGATTTTATCTTATGGGAAATTTAATGAATCAATTAATAATTTATTAAAACCAAAAAATGATGATGATATTTTAAACAATATGATAAAAAACAAACTATCAGATAATGATATTTTAATGAAATCAATATCAAATGATTATTTATATGGTGTTAAATACGTATTGGATAAAAATATCAATATAATTAGTAAATTGACAATAAGTAAACTAATTACAGAAATAGATGATATTGAAATACTTATATATTTGTTGAGTAAACCGGAAATAAAAAAATATATAGGTAGTTTAAAAATATATATTTTAGAAAAATGTAAATTAAATTTACATAAAGATATTATAAAACCATATGAACAATATATTATTGATATTATAAATTCTTTATCTAAATTTGATATATCAGGTACGACTTACTATTATAATGATGGAGATTTATTTTTTATACATTCTTCTAATGGTGATTTTATAACCGTTGTTAATAGTGAAATTGAAAAAATAAATAAAAAATACATATTGTTAACTACAGATTATATTATATTGTTAATAATGTATTATTCAAATAATATACTTAATTTAAAAATAAATAATCATCTTGATCAAGATGAACTTTTATATTTAATAAGAAATAGGGATATGATAGATAATTAAATAAAAATGGGGTTATCCCCCATTTTTATTTAATTTCAATTTTTTTGACACTTTCCGTTTTAAGTTCTTTAATCTTATCAATAATAATATTTAAAATACCATCTTCCATTTTAGCATCAATTTTATTAATATTGATATCATCCGATAAAACGAATCTTCTTTCAAATGATTTCTTGTAATACTCTTTTCTTACATAATTTTTTCCTTCATCTTCAGTTTTGTTTTCAACATCACTCTTAATTACAAGAACATTATCTTCAATTTCAATAGATACATCATCCTTTTTGTATCCAGGTAGAGCAACCGACAATTCATAATTGTCTTCATTTTCTGCAACATTCACATCACCTACAAAGTTTCTATTTACAAACTTTTCATTTAAAAGTGATGGTAAACCAAAAAAGTCATTTAAAAAACTTTCCATAGTTGGTAAATTCTGTCTGTTTCTTATCATTAACATAGCTTTAAAATTATTTTTTGTGATTTAATCAATTCTAATAACATATTATCAAATGATATACCATTAGAAAAATTAAGAAAAAATGTCATAAAAAATAAAAATAAACTGAAATTTTGTCAATTAATATAACTATTTTTAAATATTAATATATAAATAAAAAAATATACTATTATGAAGATTAAAAGGTATAATGAATATATTAATGAACAAATAGTTAATTCTCCTTTATTAGATTTAAAGGATAATGTAGATTATGAATTAATGAAGATAATAGAAGATAATTTTGAAAAAAGTTCAAAAATACTTGAAATATCATGTGGTAATGCAGAAGATTCATTATATCTTAAAAATAAAGGATATGATGTTATATGTACTGAAATAGATGATAATTATGTTGATAATGCTATTAATAAAGGATTAAAATGTATAAAACACGATACAAGAAAAGAATTCCCTTTTGATAATAAAGAATTTGACTTAATTTATAGTAGATTAGGGTTACATTATTTTAACGAGGAACAATTAGATTATATATTTAGTGAACTAAAAAGAATAAGTAATAGTTTGTTAATAACTGTCAAAATAGAACAAGATGTAACTTTTAAACATAACAAAGTTATATTAACACCTGATAAATGGAAAAATATAATATCTAAATATTTTAATATAGAACAATTTAATATTAAAGAAGGTAAATTATATGGTAATGATTCTAAGTGGATAGAAATTTTTGCTAAATAATTATTTATTATCTAAAATTAATTTAATTCTATTAAATTGAGTTAATAATTCTTCATTATCTCCGATATGTGATATTATAGCATCATCAACATCAATTGAATTGATATTAACATCATCTACAATTTCATCATATTTATCATCAGTATATTTTATACTAACTGGGTTTATTTTAAATAATAATACATCAGTTTGTGTTTTATGATTATCTATTAATGTTTTATCAATAACTATATGAATATGATTATTTGGAATATTATCGCTTAATTCTTTAAGTTCTTTTATATTGTTTATTATGATTGTTTCGTGTTTAGGTGATATTTTATTTTCTAAAAAAATATGTTTTTGTTTAATATCATTATAAACAATAACTCCTTGATCACCATCATTTTCTTCTAGTTGCATTAAATTTGGAATTTTATCAGTGTTAAATATACCTGATTCAACATCTAAGGATATTCCATTAGTAAACGTTTTATTAAATGGGATAATAGTTATATTTGATATTGTAGTAATATCATCTATTATATTAACATAATTAAATATATCTAGTGTAGAATAATAATCACCTTCATATAATCTATTATCTTTACTACTATTAACTAAATAAATATTACAAATATTTTTTAATTTTAATAAAAAATTATGAGCATCGTTTATAGCCACTATTGATGGATTGGTATTAGAGAATAAACCACCAGATAATATAAAAATATCATCTTTGTTGCTTTTATTTTTTATTAAATTAATCAACCAATTCGTGGATTCTAATATTTCTTCTCTTGAAGATTTATTAATAGTGTATTTATATCCAAATTTTATATTTTTAGTTATCCATATATTCATAATAGATATTATATTCAAATTATAAATTAATGTTTAAAATTTAATATATAATTAAAAATTAAAAATATAAATGATCACATCTTATAATAAATTTAATGAATCAATAAAACACTTTTTAAAACCTAAAAAAGAAGGGGATATTTTAAAAGATTTAGAAAATAGTAATATGAATGATAATGAAAAATTTTTTAAATCTATAAAATTTAACGCATTTGATATTGTTAAAGATATGTTAAAGGGTGGTTATAAACCAAATCCTTTACTATTAATACAATGTTTAATGGAAGGTAAACCAGTTGTTGCTAAGTATATGTTATTATATAGTGATATTGATCCGAGTGTAGATGATAATCAATCTATAATTCAAGCTGCACATAATGGATATACTGATATTGTAGAATTATTATTAAAAGATGAAAGAATTGATCCAACAGTAAATTTTAATTATCCAATTGTGGTTGCATATGATATGAATCATTTTGATATTGTAGAATTATTATTAAAAGATGAAAGAGTAAGAAGAAAATTAACAAGGAAACAAATTAAAAGATATAAATCAGTGATTTAAATATTCCCGTTCCATTTTATATTCAGTTATTCTAAGAGTCATCTTATAATAATATTCTATATCTTTACTATTTATATTTTCCACAAAAGTTATTGATTCCGATGAATTCTTAAATTGTAATTGACCTTTCCCTGTTAAATAAACCCATCATGAAACGACATCAATATCTATAATCTATTAATAATTAAAACTCAATTTTTTAATATATAGATAAAAAGTATAATAAATATGACAAAAAAAAATCCATTACAAATTAATCAATTAAGACAAAATATATCATCACTAGAAGGAGAAATGAAAGGATTAAATGATCATTTAGATTTAAACCCAAATGATTTATTTCCAAATGATGAT
>JBBAEW010000091.1:0-6568 GCA_041655695.1 Saccharofermentanales bacterium | reverse complement strand
CTTTAACCTGCTCTCCCGCCTGACGGCGGAGGCCAATGTCGAATTGCCGCTCATCTACCAAAGGATGAGTATGGGTGAGCGTAAGGAAAGAGTGGCGGAAGCCCTCCACCGGGTGGAGCTCTACGACCGGCGCAAGCATAAGCCCCTGGAGCTGTCGGGAGGCCAGCAGCAGCGGGTGGCTATCGCCCGGGCCCTGGTGACCAACCCCTCACTCCTTTTAGCCGATGAACCGACCGGAAATCTGGATTCCAGGACGGGCGCGGAGATTATTGAACTCTTCCGTCAGCTCCACCGGTCCGGCAACACCATCCTGCTTATAACCCACAACCCTGATGTCGCCAAGATCGCTGACCGCATGGTCCATATCTTCGACGGCAAGGTCTATGAAGAGGAACCCGCATGATCTTCCAATCAATCCGTATGGCCTTCGAATCCATCACGGCCAACAAGGTCCGCTCTTTTTTGACCATGCTGGGCATTATTATCGGTGTCATCGCCCTGGTGGTTCTGGTCTCACTTGTCAGCAGCGCCTCTGATTCGGTTACCGAGCAGGTCTCAACTCTGGGCATTGACCTTCTGACCACCATGGTCATGGATGACAAGGGGCATCCTTTGAAGCTGTCGGATCTGGACCAGCTGGAGGCCAATCCGGCCATCGGCAGGGTAGCCCCTCTGATACAGACCATGGCCGCGGCCAAATACGGCTATACCGAGGATACGGCCACCCTCTACGGAACCCTGCCGGCCTACGGCGAAATTCACCGATGGCAGCTCAAGCACGGCCGTTTCATCCGGACCAGTGATGTCGAGAACAGCGCTTACGTGGCGGTTTTGAGCCTGGAGGCCTCCCAGCAGTTTTTCGGCCAGAATAACCCTGTCGGGGAGACCATCCTGCTTAACGGCCGCGGCTTTACCGTGATTGGTGTTCTGGAGGAGGATACCTCCCTCATGAGCGTTATGACCACATCGGCCAAGATATACGCACCCTACACCGTCCTGACCCGTATGACGGAAATGCGGGGCGGGATCTCCAACTTCGTTGCGACACCCTCCAACCCCAAGAGCATGGACGAAGCCGAAGAAGCCCTGAATGCCTTCCTGCTCCGGCGTCTCAAGGACGACCCGGACGCCTTCTTCGTTTTTAACCAGTCCAGCCTCATGGATGTGGTCGGCACAGTGACTGACATGCTGTCCTATCTTTTGGGCGGCATCGCCGCCATCTCACTTCTGGTGGGGGGGATCGGGATCATGAATATCATGCTGGTTTCAGTTACGGAACGCACCAAGGAAATCGGAATCCGCAAGGCCATCGGAGCGGCCAAGGGCAGTATTCTCTTCCAGTTCCTCATTGAAGCCCTGGTGGTCAGCCTCATGGGCTGTGCCATAGGTATTGCCCTCTCCTTCGGCCTCCTGCAGGTAGCGACCCTGATCGCCGGAGGCCTCATATCCTTTTATCTGTCCTTCCAGGTGGTCTTTATCGCCATCGCATTTGCTGTTGCCATAGGCGTCCTCTTTGGCATTTACCCTGCCTACAAGGCGGCCAGCAAGCATCCCATCGAGGCGCTTCGCTACGAAGGCTAGACCGTCTGGGTCAGCTTACCCGGGATTTGAGGACTGAGAATCCGACGCGGTCAATAGCGCTTTCAATTTCCTCCAGGGAGACACGGGTTTCTTCGAAAGCCACTTTGACCCGGCTGGAGCTGAAAGAGACCTGAACGGATTCCTTGTCGACGCCGTCCAGTTTTTTAAGGGCTGCCTCAATTTTCTGTGAGCAGGAAGGGCAGACCAGGGTTTCCAGTTGAAGAGTTGCTGATTTCATGAAAGACTCCTTTCAGGCACGGGGCTTGTAGCGGATCAGCCGCATCCCGTTGAGGATGACGGCCAGGATACTGCCTTCGTGGACAAGCATGCCGATAGACATGTTCATCCATTCGCCGAAGATGAGGCTGGCCAGAAGGGCCAGGACAACGCCGACAGCGATGACGATATTTTGGACCATGTTGCGGACAATAGCCTTGGCCAGGCCAAGGGCGTGGGGAAGACGGCTGAAATCCGAGTTGATCAGGACCAGATCCGATGTTTCGATGGCGACTTCCGTCCCTCCGCCCATGGCGATTCCGATCTGGGCCAGGGCCAGGGAGGGGCTGTCGTTGACTCCGTCACCGACGAAGGCGACGATCTCTCCTTCCTGGATCCGCTCTTTGACATAGGCGGATTTATCCTGGGGCAGGAGATTGCCATGGGCCTCTTCCAGACCCAACTCCCGGCTGATGACGTCGACCGTTCCCTGATTGTCGCCGGACAGCATGACCAGGTCCCGGACACCCAGTTTCCTGAGCCGCTTGAGGTCGGAGGGGACACCGGGGCGGATGGGATCCCGGATTCCCATGAGGATCTTCAGCTGGTCATCAATGGCCGTCATAACCAGAGAGTAGCCCTTGGACTCGAAGCGGGCCAAATCGTCCAGGGCCTCCTGCGGCAGGGGGATCCCCTGTTCTTCCATGAGCGCCCGGTTGCCGACGGCGACCCGGTGCCCCTGGATAAGAGCCAGGATGCCGCTGCCCTTGATGACATCGGTTTCACTGACTTCCAGGTAGTCGACCGGGCCGATTTCCTCCAGGACCGCCCGGGCCAGAGGGTGGTCGGATTCCCGTTCGATACTAGCCAGGAAGACCAGGGCCTTGTCGGTGTCTTCCCCATAGAAGGCCTTGGCTGAAACGGAAGGATTGCCCAGGGTCAGGGTGCCGGTTTTGTCGAAGATCATGCGGTCCAGGCGGGCGAAATCGGAGATGACTTCGCTGCCCTTGATCAGGATACCGTGGCTGGCTCCGTTGCCGATGCCGGCTACATTGGAGACGGGGACGCCGATAACCAGAGCCCCCGGGCAGCCCAGAACCAGGATGGTGACGGCCAGTTCCACCTTGCGGGTGAAGGCGAAGACGATCAGGGCCAGCAGGAGGACAGCCGGCGTGTAGTATTTGGAAAAGCGGTCGATAAAGCGTTCGGCCTTTGACTTGGAATCCTGTGCTTCCTCGACTAACTCAATAATCCGGCCAAATGTCGTATCCTGGCCGACCCGTTCGGCCACGATCTGCAGGGTGCCGTTATCCAGGATGGTGCCGGCAAAGACCGGGGATCCTTCCTCCTTGGCAAGGGGAATGGATTCACCTGAAATACTGGATTCGTCCACACTGGCCTGACCGGACAGAACCCGCCCGTCGACAGGGATCCGGCTGCCGGTTTTCACCAGGAGGACATCCCCGATTTCAACCTCATCGATATCGACTTCCAGAAATTCGCCGTCCTCCCCCTGTTTCCAGGCTGTCTGGGGAGCCATCTCAGTCAGGGCCTTGATGGCGGACCGGGTCCTGTTCAGGGTCCGCTGCTCCAGGAAGGCGCCAAAGAGGAAGAGGAAGGTGACAATAGCCGACTCCTCATAGTTTTGGATGGCAAAAGCGCCGCCGACCGCCACAGTGACCAGCAGGTCAATGCTGATCACCCGTACGCGCAGAGCCTGCCAGGCTTGAATGAGGATAGGGAGGAGGCCCAGGATCGAAGCTGTGATCAGGGCCCATTTGATGTAAAGAGTAAAGGAACTTGTCCATTTGACAAGAAAGCCGCTGGCAATCAGAAGGCCATTGAAGAGAGCGATCTTGTTTTTACTGGACAAGACCGCTCTTTGAATGGTCCGCATTCAGGAGTCCTTGTTTGCGTAAGCCGCGTCCAGCTCTGCCAGCATGGTGTAGACCGCTTCATAGGTCTCGCAGACATCGCAGGGGACAGCGTAATTGTTGGTGATGTTTCGCAGGAGTTCAAACTCGCGCGAGTAATCCTGACCTGGAGAAGGGTTCCGGGTCATGGAGACAATATCCTCAAAGAGCTTGCGGACGCCGTGGAATTCGGGATGGGCCACGCCGTGCACCCGGTCAACAACGGGAACGTAAAGCTCCAGGGTCTCCAGATGTTTATCCAATACCTCTTTGAATTCAGCCATTGCTCATACTCCTTCCTTCTTTCAACCTCAACGATACTAGCACAAAGAAAAAGAGTCAGAAGGCGCAGTTGGTACAGAGGCAAAGAGCAGGCCGAATGCGGCCGGATCCGCCCAGCTTCAGTAGCGCTTGGCAAGATTTGACATCAAAGAGACGATAAATACCAGGATGAAGATGATGAACATCTTTACACCTCCACCACAAAGAGCCCCGCTTCCCCGTAGGGCGAGGAGGCCAGTTCCCGTCCCAGGTGCCAAAGGTAGACGCCGCCTTTGGCCCTGTTTTCCTCTTCCAGATAATTGTTGACCAGGAGAACCGGCTTGGTCAGAATCTGGGATCGCTCCCGATAGTCTTCCCGGGCAGAGTCATACCACTCCTCAAGGGGGTAGTCACAGTGAACCGGCCAGAGGAAGAGGTCGGTTTGGGGATCCCTGTCAATAATGGGCATGAGGAGTCCGTCTTCCCAAAGGTCACCGCAGATAAGTATGGTGATGTTTTTGCCGCCCAGCTTGAAAGTGATGAAGGAGCGGCCTTCCTGGTATTCGAAACAGGTTCCGGTCTTGCGCCAGCCCTTGGAGGCCCGCCGGTAGTGACCCTGAATATCGCCGTAGCGGTCGATGACCAGGTAGGAAGAGTAGAGATAGCCGTTGTCATTCTCGTAGAAGCCGAACCCGATTGCCAGATGGTGCTCCGAGGCCAGGGAGCGGATCTTTGTAATCTCTACCCCCCGGATGAAAAGGGCTTTCATGGCGTCGCGCATGTAGTTGAAGGAGAGGGAGTCAAAGCCGCTCAAAAAGGCCTCACCGAAGACGACCAGATCAGCTCCTCTTTTCTTGGCGTCCACAACCGCCTCTTGCAGAACCTCCAGGTTCCGGGACAGTTTGTCCGCCGAAGCGGGCAGGCAGGCGCAGGCGATCCGCAGGGAATCAGGATTTGTCTGGTGAGCCGCCACAGAACCTCCTTGTCTGGAAAAAAGCCCAGCCGCCCCCCTGGTCTGGAGGCGGCTGGCTTTGGTCTTGCTTTCAGGTTTGATTTATTCGTCGGCCTCCAGGGGAATAAAATCAAACCGGCTTACATCAAAGAGACCCATATCGGTCAGCTTCAAGTGGGGGATGACAGGCAGAGCCATGAAACAGAGCGTCATGATGGGCTCCACCTGGGGGCTGACCCCCAGTTCGGCCAGGGCGGTATCGTGGAGTTCGATGAGCTTGCCGTTGACCCATTCGCCGGATTTATCACTCATGATACCTCCGACGGGAAGAGGCAGGCGGGCCAGCACCTGGCCGTCCCGTACCAGGACAACGCCGCCTTCCTGGCTGATCAGTTCCTCAACCGCGAAGGCCATGTCCCGGTCGTTGACCCCGGCGGTGATGATGTTGTGTGAATCATGGGCGATGGTCAGGGCGACCGCTCCTCTTTGGATTCCGTAGCCCCGGAGGAGGGCGACCGCGACATTGCCCGTTTGTTTATGGCGTTCAATGACTGCCAGCTTGACCACGTCCTGGCCGGGATCGTAGATGAAGTCGCCCGCCGCGTCCCGCTTGACCTGGGCCACGCCCTTGCCGGTGACGACGCCGCCAGGCAGGATGTCGATCACGTGGACCCGGTCTTTCTTCAGATTCAGCCTCAGGCGGTCGATAGAGAAATCTTTGACATGGACGCTGCTTCGGACCGCCGAAATATCCGCCCGCTTGACCGGAGGCAGGTAGACGCCGTCCTCAGCTGTCAGATTGCCGTCAATGAAGACATAGCGGGCCTTGAAGTCGGCCAGATTATTGACCAGGGTGACATCGGCCCGCCGGCCGGGGAAGATGCCGCCGCGGTCTTTGAGACCGAAGGCCTCTGCCGCGTTCAAGGTGGCCATCTGGACCGCCGTCACGGGATCGATCCCGAATTTGACAGCCCGCCTCAGGTGGTCATCCAGGTGACCTTCCTCCAGGATGGTCCTGGGCTGGCGGTCATCCGAACACAGCAGGCAGCGGCGGGCATTGCGGGCGGTTACAAGAGGCAGGAGATCTTCCAGGTTATGACAGGCCGAACCCTGCCGCATGAGGATATAGAAGCCGTTTTGCAGACGTTCGTGCATCTCCTCCCTGGTTGAGCATTCGTGATCAGCCAGGATACCGGCCGAGGCGTAGGCGCAGAGGTCCTTGCCCGTGATGCCGGGGCTGTGTCCGTCAATCAGTTTCTTATGCTTTTTGCTGGCGACAAGCTTGTCCAGGACGGCCGGGTCGGCGTGGATAATCCCGGGGAAATTCATGAATTCGCCCAGGCCCAGGATGCGGTCGTCTGCCAGAGGGCCTTCCAGGTCCTTGGCCTCCAGGATGGCGCCCGCATTTTCGAAGGGCGTTGCGGGGACACAGGAAGGGACCACGTATTCAATGTGGAGAGCCGCAAGGCCGGCAGCCTCCAGCATATAGTTGATGCCCTGGATACCAGCGACATTGGCAATCTCATGCGGATCGGCAATGATGGTGGTCGTTCCGAAAGGAACCAGAAGACGGCTGATCTCCTCAGGTGTGACAAAAGCGGATTCAATATGAATGTGGGCGTCGATCAGGCCTGGAAGAGCGTAC
>JBBAEW010000090.1:0-6659 GCA_041655695.1 Saccharofermentanales bacterium | reverse complement strand
TGTTTACATGACGGAAAAAGAAAATATTTCTTATCGGGTATGTTTTTCTACAGTACTTTAAATGATAAAAATGTTAAAATACCAAATATTTAGTTATGAATAATATTTTATTAGGTACAAATGAGAGTTATTGGTCATGGGAATACGATACAATTATTGTTTATGCACAATTATATATTAACACTGACAATAGTTTACTATTAACATTTAATAAAAGAAAAATCAAAAGTGGTTTGGGTAAAGGAGATTGGAATAATTTAATTAGTAGATATGATGTTGGTACAATTAATAAACCCAAAAAAAGATATATATTATCATTACTATCAAAAAACAAACTTACAGATTCACCATTTCCAAGAAATGGATGGTATAATAAAGAAAAAGGAAAATTAAATTTATCTGAAATTTTAGATATGAATAATCAACCACCGTTAGTATCTAGAACATTAAAAATTAAAAAAATAAAGGAGTTAATTTAACTCCTTTATTTCTTAAACTACTTTTATAGATATATTATCATCGGTATATACTGAACCAACTTTTGCATTTCTAGGTATTTTTTTAACTAATTCTGTTAGTTTAGTGGATTTTTGACCTATCCACATATTCTTTAATTGATATTTTGTTACTTTAAATGCAATTTTATGACCATCTAAATGATCAACTAAATCATTAGCATCATGTAAATAACGATCCAAATAAATAATAGGTTCTGGATAATCTTTTTTAATTATTTTTGGTATAATTTCTTTTAAATCTGATCCATAATAATTACGTTGAATTTCATTTAAATCAAGTGGTATGTTTAAAAATTTTGTATTATGATACATTATATAATAATCTTTTTTAGCTTTATTTAATATTTGTTCATAATTTTTAGTAGTTCTATTCAAATGTTGATTAAATAATAACATATTAATTTCAAAATTTAATGGATATTTAACACCGTTTATATTTTTTAATTTTTTATACAAATCAGATTCATATATTTTATTTAATCTATCTGATATAATTTTTATTGTTTCGGTACTAATATCAGAATATAATCTATAAAAATTTGGTACAAGTCCATTAACTATTAAATCATCTGATAATATCTTTTCAAATGCGATTTTAATTTTATTTTCTGTTTCTTTACCATCAAATATATTTATATCTATATAATTAATTAATCTTCTAGGTGTACTAACTGTAAAATAATCTTTTAGTCTACTATCTATTTTAATTATATCATTATAAACAAAATATTCATGATCATTAAAATATTTTTTAATTAAACTATAAAATATCTCTGATTTAGTTGTTTTTGCCCCAATATTATTATCTAATATTGATTTTATTAATACCGGTATTTTATCTTTTTTAATTCTTATTGATAGCTCTTTTATTGTTTTAACAGGAGTTCTCCTATTTATTGTTGAAAAATCAAAATCATCTGTATTAAATTTTACAGGGATTAAGTCTATAAAATCAATATTGTTAGATGATATTATTTCTCTTAATTGTGATGATGATGATACATCTAACACATCATGAGCAGCATGTATACTACCATCCACATTTAAAGTAAATCCAATTTTAAACTTAACATCGTATTCATCTTTATTTTTATTATATAAAATAAATTGATATCTACCTTTTGTATAATTACCCCACATCCTTTCGGATGGAACAATACACCACGATGTATCACTACCTAATATTTTAATATCATTATAATCTTTAACATTAAGTATCATTATATCATTATTTTCAAAAACTATACTAGTACTAGTTAATTCACTTAATTTATTTTTAATTTCATTTATATCATTCATTGAATCTTTAGAAAATAATTTTAATGCATTAATTAATGATTTATTATCTTTATATCTTGATATTTTAGAAATAAAGGTATTAATATTTTTCTTTTGCATTATCTTTATAATAATATTTTTAATATTATCAATTTCTAAACTAGAACTATAACAATTATCCTTTTTATCTAAAATATTTTTAATGATTTGTTTTTGTTCAGACGGTAATTCTCTAATAAATTGATTAATTGATATTTTATTTTTTGTTTCTTGTATTTTATCTATAACCTGTTCATATTTTAATTTATTAATATCTAATTGATATGATTTATATCTTAAATTAATTAAATCTTTATATAAATTTTCTAATTCAACATAAGGTATATTTTCATTAAATAAATAATCGGTTAATTTACCAATATATCCAATATTTTTACCAACTAATTCTTTAAGTTTTTCAAAATCTGAAAGTTTTCTATTAATTATAGACTTAGCCTGTTGTAAATTTTCATTAACAAATGAATTATATTTTTTTAAATATTCCATTCTAAATTTGTTTTTTATTATATATAAAAAAGGGATAATATTTTTTATCCCTTTTTAAAAAATTAATTAAGTTAAAATTAATTTATTGTTAAATATACAAAATCTATTTCATCATCAGTTGTCAATTGAAATGGTGCATCAAAAACACCTAAATTAGTATTCCAATATAATTGATCACCTTGTTCTTCATAACCAAATTGTCTAAATGTAACTCCATCTGGTGAAAATGCACAATAACATCTACTATGTGTACCAGCATTAACTTCAACACCGTTTACATAAACTCTTACACCACCTTGTGGTATGTTTGTTATAGATGATGCAGTTGCTAAACTAGTAACACCCGATTGTGTTAATGATGCAATTAAATTGAGATCATCATCAGAGTATGATAAATTTGTTAATCCACTATTGATAGCATTTTCTACATACTCTTTTGTAGTAACATGCGTTGGATCTGTTATTGATTCAGTTGTTATACCAAGTTGTTGTTGTGTTATGGTATTATCTGCTAATTGTTTTCCTTTAATTTTCATATACTATTTTATTTTTTTTTATTTATATATTAAATTTATATATTATATTAAGTAAATAATACCTTTATATATTAAACTTTTATATTCAAAATAACTAAATATTTAAAAATAATGTTTATATAATGATTAAAATTGCACATTTTGGAGATGTACATATCCATAACTTAAAAAGACATAATGAATATAAAATACAATTTGAAAAAATATATATCGAATTAAAAAAACACAACCCAGATAAAATTATAATAGCAGGTGATCTTTTTGAAGAATTTGTTGCGATATCAAATGAAGCAAAAGATTTAGGTGGGGATTTTTTAGATAATTTATCTAAAATTGCAAAAGTCATAATAGTACCAGGTAATCACGATATTATGAAAAAAAATAAAAACAGATTAAATTCAGTAGAAGTATTAATTAATTTATTAAAAAATAAAAATATAAAATATATATCTAAAAGTGGTTTTTATAATGATGATGATTTTGAAAATGTAGTATGGGTAAATTATTCTCACCTAGAAAAAAATATTGATCCTTGGAATGATATTCAATATACTAAAGATAATAATAAAATATACATAGGGTTATTCCATGATCCTATATATGAATCGTCTACTGATACAGGTAAAAAATTTAACTCTTCTAAAAATAAACCATTATCATATTTTAAAAATAACGATTTTGTTTTATTAGCAGATATCCATAAGAGACAATTTTTCAGAGATAATAATTCAGCTGCATATGTTGGTTCTACAATACAACAAAGTTTTGGTGAATCTCCTTATAAACACGGATTTTTAATTTGGGATATTGTAGATAAAAATAATTTTAAAATAGAAGAAGTTGATATAAAAAATGATTATAATTATATCAATTTTAAAATAGATGAAAAAACAAATTATGATAATTTAAATTTTGAACATGAATTATTAAATCCATTATCAAATGTAAAAATAAAATGGAATGATATAAGTTCAAATATAAATTTTGAAAATGAAATAAAAATAAGAAACTATTTTAAACATACTTATAATATAAATAGTATAAAAATTGAAAAAAATGCAATATATACTGATGTATCTGGTGTTAAAATGATAAATGAATCAGTTGATGTATTAAATCCCATAACACAAAGAGATATATTTATAGAATATTTACAGGCAAATGGATATAAAGATGTTTTCATAGAAGAAATATTAAAAATTGATGATATTATAAATAGTAGAATTAATATATCAATTAATAAAGGTATAACATGGGGAATAGATAAAATATTTTTTAATAATTTTAAATCATATGAAGATGACATAGTAATAGACTTTAATAAAATGGGTACAAATTCTATTATACAAATAAATGGGATAAATCAACAAGGAAAAACTACCATATTAGATGCAATATCCTATGTTCTTTATGGTAAAACTACAACTACAACTAAAAGAGAAAAAAATGGGGATAATAGATATATTAATAATAAAAGAGATTTAAATTATTGTAATGGAGGTGCAGTAATTACTATTAATGATGATGTATATACAATTATAAGAGAAACTGAAAGAAAATGGAACAAAACAAACACAGATATAACATCATGCTCAACAAGTGTTGATTATTATGTAGGAACAGATATAATTGAAGAAAATAAATTAACTGGTGAACAAAAAACTAATACACAAAAACTAATTGATGATTCTATTGGTGATTTTGATGATTTTATTAGGTTAGTATTAACAAATGCAGATAATTTAAATTCTTTATTATCATTAGATAGATCAGTATTTATTGATTCTATAACTAAGGATGCTGGATATGATATTTTTGAAAAAAAATTAGAAGAATTTAAAAAATATAGAAGTGAAATAAATAAAAACAGAATAAATATTGATATTAAAACACACGAAAATAGTATAAATGAAATTAAAGATATTATTAAAAATAATGATAATGGAATAAATATAATTAATAAAAAAATTGATGATATCAATAAAGATAAACCACTTTTGATAAAAACAAAAGAAAATACTATTGAACTACTAGAAAAAGTGGATGATTCTTTATATAATTTAAATATAGAAGATATAGAAGATAATATTAAAAAAGAAAAAGATAAAATTGATAAAAGAAAATCACAATTAGAAAAAATAGAAGAATTAAAAATTGAAATAAAAGATTATGATACTGATGAATTAAAAAATAAAAAAGATAAATTATCCGAAATAAAGGATATTATATCTGATAAAAAATCTAAAATAAAAGATTATGATATTGATATAACAAAATTAAATTCAGAAATAAATACTATTAATTCTAAAATTAAAGATATAATTAATGATTATATTGGAGATCTTAATATTAAAATTAATGTTAATGATAAAGAATTATCATCATTGAAAGAATCATTTAATACTAAAATAGTAGAATTAAAAAATACATTAAAGGATGAACTTAATAATTTACAAATTATAGTTAATAATAATAACAATGATTTGAACAATTTTATGGAACAAGGCAAAACATTAAAAATTGATACAGATGTATTAACGAATAGTTTAGATCATAAATGTATAACATGTCATAGACAGATGGATGATGAATCTAGAATTATCGTAAATCAAAAGATTACCGATAATAAAAATAAAATGATAGAATTAAAAAATAAAATTAATGATATTAAACCTATTATAAATGAAACAACATTAAAAATTAATAAGATAAACGATAAATTAAAGAACATATCAGATAAAGATTATTCATTTGATGATGATTTATATAATATGTATAATAATACAGTATCAAAAATTAGTGATTTGAAAAAATCTAATACTGAAATAGACAAAACATTATCACTTATAAAGGAAAATATCTATCCATTGGATTTAAAAATTAAAATATCATTATTTGATGATGATAAATCTGATATAATATTAAAATTAACAAATTTAGAAGATGAAAAAATAAAATTAAATAAAGAATTAGAGATTAAAAACGATGAATTGGATGTACTTAATGAAGAAATTGAAAAATTAGAAGATGAAAATGAAAAATATATTAAGAAAAAGGAATCAATTCAACTTGAAGATAAAATCAATTTAGATATAGAAAAGTCTAAAAACATAATTAATAATTATAATATACAAATTGAAAAATATAATAAAGAAATAGATAAGATTGAAAAAAATAAAAAATTAAAAACGCAAATATCTGAAATAACTGATAAAATTGATGAAATTGAATCAACAATAAACGAATTAAAAAATAATAAAATAGAATTAGAAAAAGAAAATTATGCAAAAAATATTGAAATACAAAAATTTAAAAATGATATAAAAACATTTGAAAAACAGAAAAAACAAGATGAAATATTGGATTCTTATATGAAATGCGTACATAGAGACGGATTACCTAGTTTCTTATTAAAGAAAAGTATTCATATTATAAATCAAGAACTTAATAATATTTTAAGTGATGTAGATTTTACTTTATTCTTTGATGATAACTTAAATCTTAAACTATCACATGATATTAGAATGGATGTATCTCAAAATGCAATTGAATCTAGTGGAATGGAAAGAACATTCTGTGCAATTGCATTAAAAATTGCATTAAGGAAGATTAATAATAAATCAAAACCGAATATTATATTATTAGATGAACTATTTGGAAAACTAGTAGAAAGAAGCGTAGAATTATTAACTAGTCTAGTTGATTCAATTAAAAATGAAGTTGATAAACTTATTATTATTGAGCACGTTAACCCATTAAATTATGATTATCTAATAGAAGT
>JBBAEW010000089.1:0-6967 GCA_041655695.1 Saccharofermentanales bacterium | reverse complement strand
ATCTAACCTGACCAAAAATATTTGATAATAATTCTTTTTGATTTTGATCTGGATATATTCTATATTTATAAGACTTTAACATTTACAGAAAACTTTTTTTATTTGTAATTATATATTAAATTCAAAAGGTCAATTTTTTCCATTTTTGATGGATTTAATCGTTAAATTTATTTAAAATGTTAAAAATCAGTTGATTAAAATGTTAAAAATAATTAAAAATAATTTGAAATAATTTGAAATTCATCCAACAAACTATTAAACCCTAAAGGGTAAAGATTTGTTGGTTTTCTTTCAAAAATCATATAAACCTTGGTTTAGTGAAGAAATTGATAAAATGTTGATAGTGAAGAACTAGTAAATTTATTTTTAAATTATTATTATGAAAACGGAATTAAAAAAATACAAAGAAGTAATTAGATGCTCCACATTAACATCAATAATACATATTAATATAATTTTATTTATATTATAAATTTGTATTGAATTAATATTTTATTTGTATATTAATTTTTTATTTATTATATTTGTATTCTTAAAAATCATAAATATGAAAAATAACATTAAAATAAAATCCTTATTTGTTAATTTTATAATTTTTTTATTACTTACTTTTTTATTTACATCATGTGAATGTCCAGATAAATCAAAACACCCACATTATGTAAAAAATGAACGAATTGAATTAATTGAACATAAAAATATACCAGGTGAATACATTTCTATTATAAAAATAGATGGACATTTGTATATAACTACATCAAGGGGTGGTATTATTCATTCAGAATCATGTACGTGTAAAAAATAATATAAAATGATTAATTAACTAAATATGAAAAGATTAATAATTACAATTACATTTTTTGTACTGTCATATAGTGCAAAATCTCAATTTGATGTTTTTATTGGAAGTACATTTTATAATATTAAATCTACAATAAGTAGTAAATTTGGTATTAATACTGGGTTTAATATTGGGCCAATGTATTATACACTATCTACTAATTTTGTATCTAATAAAGGTGATGATATTGATATTTTTATTGGTGATGGTATTTTTAAAAAATTATCAGTAACATCTTTAAATATTGGAATTGATATCCCTATAAAAAATATTAATAATTTGTCATTAATACCATATGTTGGTATTATGTGGACAAAAGAAATTTATAATAGTCATGGTTATATCTTTAATCTACCTGGTAATAATTTATATGATTTTGGATTAACTGGTAAATATCTTATAAATGACAAAATGGGAGTTATGTTATCAGTTGGATATAGGGAATTAATAAAAGTTTCATATTGTTATAATATATTTAAGAGATAATGGAAGATAAATTAATTAATTTCTTAATTGAATGGGCAAAAGATAACGATTGCCAAATTATATTACCAAATGATGGTGATAAGGATATAGATTTTATTAATATTAATCTAAAAACTAAAACTTTATATTTTGGTGAATTGGACATAAATGATGATTTAATAGATGATTAAATTAAATAATGAATTTAAAAAATATCTTTCTAAAAAATACAATATAGATGATAAATTAATTTATCATTTTAGTTATGATAAAAATTTAAATAAATATAAATTGATATATCATCAATATACTAATACATTAGTCAAATATATAGATAAAAGGGAAATAAGAGATTTTTTAATTAAAATAAAAATTAAAAATGTTTTAAATAATATTCTGATACTAAGAAAAAATTAATATATTTGTAATATAAAATATTTAAATATGTCAACATTGTCAATAATTTTAAGCATCGTTATATTCATCTTAAGTAGTATATATGTAATTCGTTTTAGTATTAAAGAATTTGCATATTTAAAGGATGATAGTATGATTGAATATATATGGTATATTATTATGAATCATATAATAATATGTGGAATGGGTGTTGGTTTACTTGTATGTGTACCTATATTACTATATTTGTAATCTAAAATATTTAAATTATGAAAAAATTTTTATTATTAATTATTCCGATTTTTTTACTTATGAATTGTGAAGTAAAAATTGATACTAAATCAGTTAATGCCCAAAAAAGTGAGAAAAATTTATCATCAGGTGGACACACAACAAAAGTTTCAACCTATGAAAAAGACGGTATTGAGTATTTAGTATTTGAAGTTTCTACATCATCTGCTAGTGGCGGTAGAGATGTATTTGTTGTTAACCATACAAAAGAAATATTAGAAGTAGAATTACTTAGAAAACAATTGAATAAATAATGAAAGATATAATAAATAGATATTTAGCATTTGAAAGTGAATTTGAAAGAGTGACAAATGAATTATCTGATGCAGTTAATAGTAAGTATTATGATAAAATAATAAATTGTAAAACTATTGTTGAATTAGATGAAATTTATAATGAAATTAAAGATTCAATACCAAATTCTTTTCCATTATATATGATGTTTAGGTTAATAAATAAACAAAAACAAAAACTTACTAAAAATAATAGTCATGGATAAAGAAAAAAGAAAAGAAATATTAAAATCCTTACAAGTTATAGTCACTGAAGGTTGTTTCTATGATGGAGATAAATGTGAATGCACAAATAATAGTAATACCCACAAATGTGATAAAGGAAATAAATATATGGTATTTGTAGGTGGTACAAATTTATCTGATTTAATTTCAGCTTCATGTGAAGACCATTTACATATTGCTGTTGATAACGCATTAAAATATCAAAAAGAAGAATATCAAAAAATAATAGAAAAATATGAAATAAATGAGATCAAAAAAGCAATGGAATTGTTAGATTCCAAAAAAGATATAGTTAGAAGATTAAAATTAGAAAAAATGACAAAATAATGAAAATGGAATTTAAAAACAAACCAAATATCGCACATAAATTGACAGATGGTAAAATTTTATGGGAATCTAGATCAGTTGCAGTAGTTGCATTTATAATTGTTAAGATTAATTAATTTTTTAATTTTGCTCATTTTTAATAACCTATTAAATTTATTATAATTTTTATCTATTATTATAATATAATTATATCCATTTTTAATAGTATAATATTCTTTTGATTTAATTTTATTAAAATCTCTCTCATATAAAAATTTATTTTTAATTTCTACTATTAAATTTAATGATGGAATAAAAAAATCAGAATAATATACTCTATTTTTATTTTTATAAATATATTTTATTGTTTTCCCTCTTTCTATATTTGGTATGATATCATAATATTTAGTCAAAAAATCTAATTCATAAGATGATTGGTATATCAAATTGGTATTTTTAAACGATTTATATTTGAATGATTTTAATTGTTGTTTATCAAAAATTTTTTTTATTTGCATATAATGCTCCACTCCATATATATTTAAGTTATTTTTCTTAATTTTTTCTATAATATCATGTCTTTGTAAAATACAAACTATACCATATTTTGTAATATTTGTCTTTTTTTGTTTTTCTTTTATTTTGTTATTTTTCATATGATGTTCTACACCATATTTATTAATATTTGTATTTATAGTTTTTTTGTGTATTTTTTTATTTTGTAGAGGACATTTTGTTTTATATTTAATTAAATTTGTTGTTATTAATTTAATAATATTTTTCTCTAATTTCATTGGGTGAACAACACCATATTTAGTGATATTATTTTTTCTTCTTTTATTAATTAAATATTTGTTTTTCATTGGATTATCCACATTATAATTTTCAATGCATTTATTTTTTAAAATTAAATATGTTAATTCTAAATGATGTTTCTTACTACATGTTTGTCTATATCCTTTTCTTAAACCAAGAAATTTCGTAGGGATATTACATATTTTACAAGTACCTTCATTATCATTCTTTATCCATTTGTCATAATATTCTTTATGTCCATGTACTTTCCCAATGTGCCTAGACAATATATTTTTTGCATTAAAAATTTGTTGACATTCTTTACATTTATTTAATTCATTTATTATTTTTATCATGTTATCTTAAATTATAATTTTTGAAACATCTTCTCCAATTGTATGATAATAGAACTTTAATACATATTCTATATAATTAGATCTGTTTGATGTTTTTTCGTCTAATCTCTTTAACAATTCATTATCAATTGTTATTGATATTTTAACTTTTTTTTGTTTTTCGGTTTTCATAATTTATAGATTCCTTTATTATTATTATATATTAAATTAAAAAAGTCAAAAAGTAGAAAAAGGTATGATTTTTTCATTTTAATAATAATTTATATTGATTCTAAATAATAAAATTAAACTATAATTATAATATAAACTATAATACATAAAAATAAATACATTTATGAGATATAAAATGAATGATGAAGATAAGAAACAAAAAATAGGAGTTTCAATTAATGAAAAATTAAATGAACTTCTTGAAAAAGAAATGTTAGAAAAAGGAATTAAAAAGTCACAAATTATAGAGAAGGCAATAAAAACTTATATGGATTCATTAGAAGAAAATGAATTAACAGAAAAAGATTTAGAAAAATTAATTAAAACTTTCATAGATAAATTTTAATTATTTATAATTATTTACTATATATGTAAAATATAAAATATAAAAACATGGAAATGAAATTTAATAATGTACCAAATAAATCATATAAATTAGACGATGGTACTGTAATATGGGAATCTAGATCAGTTGCAGTTGTTGCATTTATAATTGTTAAAACACCATACGATAAATATATCTTAGCGGGAAAAAGAGGTAAAGGTTCTGCTGATTATCAAGGATTATGGAATGTTCCTTGTGGATATCTTGATAAAAATGAAAATGGTACATCATCAGTAATAAGAGAAGTATACGAAGAAACTGGTTTAGAATTATTTAAATATTTAAATACACATAAGATAATTGTAAATAATCTATATCAGCCATGGTTTGTTAACACAGATCCAAATGAAAATAGACAAAATGTATCTTTAAGGTATGGGTGTGTTTTAAGATTAGATGAATTACCAGAATTAAATAGTGATCATTCTGAACCAGATGAAATTGAAGAATTAAAATGGATTAGTATTAATGATATAAATGATTATGATTGGGCATTTAATCATAACAGATCAATAGAAGATTATTGGGATATTGTTGAATTTGAAACATTATTATAATTTATTATGAAATTTGCAATAACAGGTGGTATAGGTAGTGGTAAATCTACAGTTTGTAGAATTTTTAATGAACTAGGAATAGATACATTTGATAGTGATTATTATGCAAAACAACTATATTTATTACCCGATATTAAACAAAAAGTAATAGATATTGTCGGTACAGATTCTATTTTAACTGATAATGAAATAGATCCAAAAAAATTATCATCTTTTTGCTTTAATGATAATATAATAAGAAATAAAATAGTTGAAACAATTTCCGATGGTGTGTTTGATGAATATTATAAATTTATAAAAAAATCTAATTCACCTTATACGTTATTTGAAAGTGCAATTATATTAAATACAGATAAATATAAAAAATTCGATAAATTAATCGGAGTTGTATCTGATGATGAAATCAGAATAGACAGGGTAATAAAACGTTCAAATCATACGAGAGAAGAAGTTATCAAAAGAATGAATACACAAATACCAAATAACGAAATAGTTAAAAAATGTCAATTTGTAATTCAAAATAGATGGGGGTTAATAGAATTAGAAAAACAAGTTAAAAACACACATAATATAATTATTGATAAATATGCATACAAATAGAATAAAGCAAATTGAAGAAGAAATTAGTTTAACCAAAGAAGATATAGTAAAAGTTGATAAACAATGGGATTTTTTTAAAGTTAAAGAAGAGGATTTTGATAAAATATGGAAAGATAGATGTAAATCACTAGAACCATATTATAAAAAATACTCTAAATTAAAAAGGGAATTAAGGTATATAATGAATTATGATCTAAGTGAATTACCTGATTATGGTGATGTTATGACATTAGAACATTTTATTGAAAATGTTAAAGACGGTGGATTTATTGATTATGACGGGTTTGGTAATTATGTTAAAGATGGGAAAATGTCTAATATCGAAATTTATCCATCTGATGTAAAACACAATATGATAAGAAAAGATTTTGATACAATAATTTGGTTTAACCGATAAAAAAAATAATCAAAATATGAAAACAATTATTATTATTTACTCATTTATTGCACTAATTAATGGTGCTTGGTCATTAAAACAACATATGAAATATAATCCTTCTTATAAAGAATCGTGGAGAATGGTATTAGTTTTTATTATTAACTCATTATTTTTTCCGATAACTATCCCAATTGCTATTTATAAAAAGAAAATGTTTTAAATGGAACTACAACTATTTAATAAGGAACAATCATTATCAATATTAGATATATTAACTGATAATGGATATATTCATATTAATCATTATTTTAAAGATACTATACCAGTATTATCAGAATTAAAAGATGATTTGATAAATCACAAATATGTAAATATCAATAAATCAAGAAAGAGTGTAACAAGAACATACATTCAAATCGATGAAGAAAATAAAACATATAATTTTACGACAGAATTGTTGAATTTTGATATGGTAAAAGAAAGAATTAATAAAATAAATAAAATTTTAAAAAATGTTTAACCCTTTATTAATAATTTGTATAACTATTATAATAGTAGTATTTATAATTAAATCTATATCATGTCAACATGAATGGGATTTATTGGAATATAAAAGTAAAAGGGGTTGGTTAGGATTCAATGATTATATAATAGTGAAACAAAAATGTAAAAAATGTGGTTATATACGAATTAAAAAATATGTAAGTTATTAACTTTAAATTAAAATATATGAGTACAAAAATTTATAACGCATACAAATTCTTAGGTAAAACAAGTGAAATTATACCCATGCTAAAAGATATTAAAAAAATATATCTTAATGATGTAAAAGAAATGTTAATTAAATATGCAAATATATCCTTTTCTA
>JBBAEW010000088.1:0-7026 GCA_041655695.1 Saccharofermentanales bacterium | reverse complement strand
TTGTTTAAGGAGAAAAACAATGGCCAGATGTGAGATTTGTGACAAACACATGTTTTTTGGCAGGAAAATCAAGATTACGCGTTCGCAGATTTCACGCCGCGGTTTGCACCGCCAGCGGGCCAATGTCAAGAAGGTCCATGTTGTGGTGAACGGTGTTCCCAAGACAATGAATGTCTGCACCCGCTGCCTTCGGAGCGGGGCCGTCGAACGCGCCTGACCTGAACAAATCAAAAGAATAAAGAGGCTGATCCTCTCTGCCAGGCAGAGGGGGGCGGCCTCTTTTTTTGCGCTCAATTACCGGAAGTCCGGTTAAAGGCCTGCTTCAGTCCGGCCGTGGCTTTCTTTGGAAGTATTGGGCAAGAGGCACCAGGATCAGGGCTGCCAGGCCGGCCGTGAAACCGCCGTTGTAGAGATTGAAGCCGCCATGGAGCAGGGGGATGGAGGAGACCAGGCCCGCGTGCAGGGCTCCGGCCGCAAGACCCCAGTACCAGCCCAGGCAGCCGCTGATGGGTGACAGACAGGTGGCAAAACAGATGCCGACGACAATGGCCTGGGTGGCCAGTGTCCAGGGGGCTATGAGGGAGACCAGGACATAGCCTGCCATTATGGGGAGGACGTTGCGCGGATGGCTGCCGTTGGCTGACAGGCAGGCCAGGCAGAGGATGGATGTAACTGTGGGACCTGTAAAGGGAGCCCTGACCAGGAGCAGATAAGCCAGAGCCATGAGACCCAGGATCCCGAAGTTGATGAAAACCCTTGGCGCACCCTCCTGAGCCAGATAATCACACTTGTATCCGCTTGCCCTGAGCAGCCGGCCATAGCCCCTGAAGGAGCGCCCATTGAGCAGGAAGCCGGCCACAAGGGCGGCAGAAAAGAGGCCGGCCAGGAGCAGGGGGAAGAAGAGAGGGTAGCCGGAAGAGAGGACGCCCATGAGGCTGTAGTCCCCTTCAAGACCCAGAGGGATGAGGACCATGGACCGGTAGATGGCAAAAAGGATGAGGCCCAGAAGGCCAGCCGTCAGGCCGGCGTTGAAGAGGCTGTAGCCCTTGTGCATGCCCGCTGTATGCTTCATGAAAGCGTCGAAGACAAAGCTCACCAGCAGGCCAAGAAGGAGAGCCAGGGGGATGCCGATCAAGAGGGAATAGTCGTGGTAGCGGGGAAAGAGGGCTTCGCTGGTCAGGGGGGACAGGGAGCAGGTGAAAAGCGCCAGGTTGACGTAATTGCCGAAGGGTTCACCTTTAAAGCGGGAAAAAGCCCAGGTGCCCAGAATCAGGGGCAGGACATTCAGGCTGTTCATACCGAAAAAGGCGTAGCCCAAAGTCAGGAAGAAAGCAGCAAAAGAGACGCCACTGACCTTGTATCTGGAAAAACTCATGAGTGCCCAGGCCAGGAGGCCCAGAAGGCCGGCGTTGAAGAGGGCGCCGTTGAGGCCCGCCAGGGCGCAGGCGTCGTTTGTCAGGATCTGCGGGCTGGTCACAAGTCTGACAAAGCCAGGCAGCAATTGATCAAGAGGTCCGGTAAAGAGTGAAGCGGCCAGAAAGACCAGGGAAAAGATCAGGAAGAAGACACGTACGGCCCGGCTGTCGGAAGAAGAGGGAGCAGACCTTTGGGGCAGGTCATCAGGAACCGCTGGTTCATTCTTATCCTTTTGATCCAAGGTTCGCATGAACTGCCCCAATAATCTTTAATCAGGTTTCCGTAAGTGCACTAGGCACCGGCCTTGGCTGGCCCTCCCAGGAGACCTTCGCGGATGGCCTTGGTCGGACAGACTTCAATACACTTGCCGCAATGAATACAGCTGACCTGGTCGATGACGGCCAGGTTGTCCTCGATGACAATGGCATCTACCGGGCAGACCCGGACGCAGCGGCCGCAGGCGATACAGCCCACCGTACAGGCTTTTCTCACGATCTTGGGCGGCCAGTGATTGGAGCAGGTGACATTGGTTGCCAGCTCGTGCTTGGGGATCATGTGAATGATGTGCTTGGGACAGGCATCCACACACTTGCCGCAGGCTGTGCAGTTTTCATGGTTGATATGGGCAATCCCGTCCTCGATGTAGATGGCGTTGAATTCACAGACGGCAACGCAGTCTCCGAAGCCCAGGCAGCCGAAGGTGCAGGAGTTGGGCCCTGAGAAGAGGCCGGTGGCCGCGGCGCAATGCTCGGGGCCTGTGTAGTCGTAGCGCTTGTGGGTGTTCTTGGTGGTTCCCTGGCAGAAGACATTGGCCACCGTGGGGATCACAGTTCCCGCCTCCTGGCCCATAACCGCAGCAACATCGGTAGCGGTGTCCTGACCGCCGGCTGTGCAAAGAGTGGTCAGGGGTTCGGAACCGTCGGCCAGGGCCGCCGCGTAGGCGGCACAGCCGCTGTAGCCGCAGCCACCGCAGTTGACGCCCGGCAGGACATCTTCAATGAGCTTTTGGAGCGGATTGGTCTCAACCCGGAAAAAGCGGAAAACCAGGAGTATAACCAGTCCCATGAGGAGCGAAACCCCCGCGCCGATCAAGGCCGGCAGCAGGACCGGGTTCGTAAGCAGCGATAAAATCATCAATTCTTCTCCCATCCTTTCCCGGCCTACCCGAAGAGATTCTCAATCACGCCTTTGAATCCCATGAAGGAAACAGAGACGATGGAAGCGGCCATCAGTGTGGAGGGAAGTCCTTCCATGAAGGCGGGGATATCGGCTTTTTCCATTTTCTCCCGGACCCCTGTGAAGAGGAACATGGCCAGGGTGTAACCGACACCGGCTCCCAGGGAGGACATCATGGCGGAGGCAAAGCTGTAGGTGTTCTGGATATTGATCAGCATGACGCCCAGGATGGCGCAGTTGGTGGTGATCAGGGGCAGGTAGATGCCCATGGCCTTGTAAAGCGGCGGGAAGGCCTTGCGGAGGATGGCCTCCAGGACCTGCACCACGGAGGCGATGACCAGGATGAAAATAACCGTCTGCAGATAACCAAGGCCGACCGGATCCAGAAGGTTCCAGTAGATGGGGTAGGTGACGGCAGTCGCCACCAGCATGACGAAGATAACCGCCACGCTCATGCCCATGGAATTCTTCAGGCTCTTGGTCAGTCCCAGGAAGGAACAGACGCCCAGGAAGCGGGACAGGACCAGGTTATCGATCAGGATGACACTGAATAAGATCAGCAGGAACTCTTTCATTTGATCTCCTCACTTTCGACCGCCTGTGAAGGCGCCTCATCTTTACCGGCGAAAGCACCCGGTTCCTTGACAACCGGCGGAACGGCATCGAGTGCGGGTGTCTTGGACCGGCGGGGGCCGTCCAGGACTTCCGTCTCGTTGTAGACGGCATCGGTACGCTGGCTGATGCTGCCCGGGTAGCGGTCCCTGGTCATGGTCTTCTGGGGCCGCTGGGAGTAGAAGCGCTTGTTAAGCTTCTCCGTGATGGCCACCATGATCCCGTAGATGGCAAAGCCGCCCGCGGGGAGCGCGAAGATCATCATGGGCTGCAGGCCGCCTTCCTGGATCCAGGGCATGGCCAGGCCAAAGAAGGTGCCGGCGCCCAGGATTTCACGCAGGCCGCCGATGGCCAGGAGGGCCAGGGTGAAGCCCGCCCCCATGCCCAGACCGTCCAGGGCGGAGATCAGGACGCCGTGGCCGTTGGCAAAGGCCTCGGCCCGTCCCAGGATGATGCAGTTGACTGTAATCAGGGGGATGAAGATCCCCAGGGCCTCATTCAGGGCCGGCAGATAGGCTTGCAGCAGGAGGTGCAGGATGGTGACCAGGCTTGCGATGATGGTGATGTAGGCCGGGATTCTGACCTTGTCGGGTATGACCTTGCGGAGCAGGGAGATGACCACATTGGACAGGAGGAGGACCGCCGTGGAGGCGATTCCCATACCCAGCCCGTTGTAGGCCGTCGTGGTGACAGCCAGGGCGGGGCAGGTTCCCAGCATAAGGATGAGCAGAGGGTTTTCCTTGATGACACCCTTCATGAGCTCATAGCCGGCGGAACGTTTTGTTGCCATTAGTGGCCTCCTTCCTGGAAGGATCCGTAGATCCCCGCAGCTGCCTGAATTGCATGGACAACGGCATTGGATGAGATGGTGGCGGAGCTGACCGCATCGATATCATCAAAGAGCCCGTCTATCTGGCGGCCGAGGAATTGATCTGTGAAAGCTTTTTCTGCCACCGGCTGGCCGATATCGGGCGTTTCGCCGGAAGCGTCGACCAGGAGGCCGGTGATGCGGCCTGAAAGATCAAGGGCCACCGTGACCGGCAGGGGGCCGTTACGGCCCTCGCTTGTCACCCGGATAACGTAGCCGATCAGGTCGCGGCTGTTCTCTTCCAGAACGGCCATGATGGCCTGATCTTCCCGGCCTTCAATTTCGTATTCGCCCAACTCTTCTTGGGCGTCAGGGAAGAGAATCTGGAGTTCACTCACCTGCTCGCCCGGTTCTTCAATCCGGCCGGTCATGAGGTCGTTGAAAATCTTGGAGGCCAGCTTGACCGAACGGATGACGGAGTTGGAAGAGATGGTGGCATCGCTGATGATATCCACATCCTCGAATGAATCGTCCGCAGGGCGGCCGACAAACTGGTCGGTGTATTCCTTCTCGCCGACCGGCTGGCCGACGCCGAAGGTCTCTTCGGAAGCGTCCACGATCAGGCCGATAATCTGACCGGACAGGTCGAAGGCCACTTCAACCGGAACCGGTCCGTGGTAGCCGTTCTTGGCGACCTGGATCAGAAGGCCCATGGTCTCGCCGTTGGCGCCCACCGCCCGGGTCAGGCCCTGGAAGCCGTCATAGTCATCGGCTGTCAGATCAATCAGGACAGCGCCCGGGATCTTGCCGACCGCATCTTCCAGACTTTCTTCGGGGAAGTCAGCCGCGTCGGGGAAGAAGTCTTCCCGGCTGGCGCCGCCTTCTTCTGCGCCCTCAAAGCCCAGAATGGCGTTGAAGACAGAGGAGGCCAGCTTGACTGACTTGATAACGGAGCCCGATGAGATGGTTCCGCCGCTGACCATGTCGACATCGCCGAAGGTATCGTCCGTAGCCAGTCCAATGAACTGATCGGTAAAGGTCTTCTCACCGACCGGGGAACCGACGCCGGCCGTTTCGCCGGAGGCGTCAACCACGATGCCCGTGAGTTTGCCGCCAAGGTCGATGCCGGCCATGACCGGAACGTATCCCTTGTAGCCCGAGCTGGCGACCTCGATGATGAGGCCCAGGGTTTTGCCGTCCTTGTCGACGGCACGGGTGACGGCCTTGACATCGGTATACTCCGAAGCGGCAAGGTCAATCATGGAAGCTCCCGGGACGGCGGCAACCAATTGAGCCAGAGTCTCTTCCGGAAACTGGCTGGCATTGGGGAAGAGAGCCAGCTTGCCGGCATTGGCGGCTGCCTGTTTCTGAGCTTCAATGGCATCATGCGTCAGATTGGCCGTCAGGGCCAGGAGGGCGACGCAGACGGTGCAGATAATGACCAGAATCAAGGCGGGCATGGGTCCCCGCTCGATCAGGGGATTTGCCGGCCTGGCTTTTTCTTTATTTTTTGGCATGTTTAACACCTCCGATGGTCGATGGTGCGGTCCAGCGCTCGATATGGGGCGTCAGGATATTCATGAAGAGGATGGCAAAGGAGACACCCTCCGGCATGGGGCTGTAGATCCGCAGGAGACCCGTCAAAAGGCCTGCCCCAACTCCGAAGATGATCTTGCCTGTCAGGGTGGTCGGGGTCGTCACATAGTCGGTGACCATGAAGAAGGCGGCCAGGACCAGGGCGCCTGACATCAGGTGCAGGAGCGGGTCGGCGCCGGTTGCCCAGGTAAAGAGGACGGTGGTGCCGATGAAGGTCAGGGGAGCCCAGATATCGATGATCCCTGTTACCAGGAGGAAGATGCCGCCGACCAGGAGGGCGGCGATGGAGGTCTCCCCGATGGAGCCGGCGTGATTGCCCAGGAAGAGCTCCAGGAAAGAGGGTACTGCCTCGCCGGACAGGGGGGTAGCCTTTGTGACCAGGTCGATGCCGGCCAGTTTGTCAGCCACCGTAAAGGAGGACACCTGGTTGGTGAAGGAAACAAAGAGGACGATACGGGCTGTCACGGCGGGGTTGGCGAAGTTGTCGCCCAGGCCGCCGAACATCTGCTTGATCACGACAATAGCCACGAAGTTACCGGTCAGGAGAACCCAGAGGGGCGTATTGGCCGGCAGGCTGGCCGCCAGCAGGAGGCCTGTGACCAGGGCCGACAGATCGCCGACCGTCTGCTCGCGTTTCATGATCAGGCGTGAAAGGGCCTCAAAGCCGACGGATGCCGCCGCACTGACGGCGAAGAGCATGGGGCCGGCCAGGCCAAAGATGAAGAAGGAGGCGACCATGACCGGCACAAGGGCAATGATGACGTGCAGCATGATGGAGCGCGTGGTAACACGGTCGCGGATATGCGGCGAAGCGGAGACGTGGAGCATTAGGCATTCCCTCCTTTTGCAGTCGGTGCCGCGTCGGCTGTCTGGACCAGAGTCTTTCCATTGCGGATATTCTGGACCAGATAGCGCTTGGCGGGGCAGACGTACGAGCAGCTGCCGCACTCAATGCAGTTCAGGACGTGACGTTCTTTGAGTTCATTGGTATTGAGGGCGCGGGCCGCCTTGTCAATCGCCATGGGCAGGAGATTCATGGGACAGGCCCGGGTACAGCGTCCGCAGTAAATGCAGGCCGATTCCTTGGGCAGGGCAGCCTCTTCCTGGTCAAAGATCAGGATGGCATTGTTGTGCTTGACGATAGGCCGGGTCAGCTCGTCAACGGCGACGCCCATCATGGGGCCGCCCATGATGATTTTGCCGGGATCTGTCTTGGTTCCGCCCGCTTTTTCGATGACCTCCTGGATCATGCTGCCCATGGGGACCTCGAAATTGCCGGGTGTGGCGACGGCGCTTCCATCGACCGTAATGACCTTGCTGATCAGGGGCATGCCGGTCTTGAGATAGCGGGCCAGGAAGTGAACAGTCGAGACATTTTGAACGATGACGCCGACATCGGAAGGCAGGCCGCCTTCAGG
>JBBAEW010000087.1:0-7046 GCA_041655695.1 Saccharofermentanales bacterium | reverse complement strand
CAGCGGTTGATGCCGCCATCTACACTGATGACCTGGCCTGTGATGTAAGCCGCCTGCCGGCTGGCCAGAAAGGCCGTAAGTGCGGCCACTTCCTCTGCCTGGCCAAAGCGGCCCAGAGGAATGGCCTCCAGGTAGGCTTTTTTAACTTCTTCGGAAAGGCAGGCTGTCATGTCGGTTTCGATAAAACCCGGGGCGATGGCATTGACGGTGACCTGCCGTGGACCCAGCTCCAGGGCCAGGGACTTGGTCATGGCGATGACGGCCGCCTTGCTGGCTGCGTAGTTGATCTGGCCGGGATTGCCTTTGAGGCCAACAATGCTGCTGATATTGATGATCCGGCCCCAGCGGCTCCGCATCATGCTCTTGGCCGCCTCCCGCATAAGGACGAAAGGGGCTCTTTGGTTGACGGCCAGGACCTCCTCATAGTCCTCATCGGTCATGCGGACGGTCAGGCGGTCGCAGGTGACACCGGCGTTGTTGACCAGGATATCCAGCCGGCCGTAAGTTTGGATGACCTCTGCCGCAAGGCCTTTGGCAGCCAGCGAATCCGCCAGATCCGCCTGCAGGGTGCAGGCAGGCAGTCCCTGGGCCTCAAGCTCCCGGGCCAGCTTCCCTGCGGCCTCTTCCGAGCTGGAGTAGTGAATGCAGACCATACGGTCCGGCGCTGCCAGGGCGCGGACCAAAGCCTGGCCCATTCCCCTGCCGCCGCCTGTCACCAGTACAATTTCCTTATAATTCATTTCGTCCTCTTTTCCGTCAGGCCCGGGCCTGGTCAACAAAGGCATGGAAGGATTCCAGATCGCTGATCTGACACAGTGTCAGCCCGCTGTTCCGGCGGCGCAGAAGCGGCACCAGGACAGGCCGGGGGCAATCTCAACAAAATGGTCAAAGCCGGCGTCCAGAAGATAAGTGAAGCTGTCGTCCAGGCGGGTTGCCCCCGCCATCTGCCGGGACATAAGATCGGCGAAGAGGCGGCTCCGCTGGACAGGGCCTGAAGTTTCCTCCGCCGGCTGGCCCAAGAGGTTGAGCGGGAGAACCGCCTGGGGCGGCTTGGCCTCAAAGGCCAGGAGGCTCTCCCGAAAACGGGCAGCCTCCTCCCGGAAGACCGGGCTATGGAAGGCACCCTCCACCTCTAAAAAGAGCACCTTCCGGGCCTCTGCTTCAAGACTCCTCTGCCGCAGGACTTCCAGCTGATCTACCGGGCCTGCTACTGTCAGCTGAGTCGGTGAATTCATGTTGGCAAGAAAAAGACTGTCCAGACCAGTCATCAGCTTATCCAGACTTTCTCTGTCCAGGCCTGCCACAGCCAGCATGCCGTCATGGAAGCCTTCTTCCTCGCGGGCCCTGAGTCTTTGCGACATGAGGGAGGCCCGCTGGCGTATGAGGGAGAGGACCTCCTCCGGCTTGTAGACGGAGGCCGCCGCCAGGGCAGGAAATTCGCCGGCCGAAAGGCCCAGGGCCGCGGTCGGCAGGATGCCCTTTGCCTTCAAGGCTTCCGTCACAGTCAGGGCAAAGACCGTCAGGGCCAGCTGGGCGTATTCAGTCCGGTGGATGTCCTCAAAGTCCGGGTCCAGAAGCAGATCCAGCTCTTCCGGTGACAGATGGGGCGGACGGTAAAAACCTCTGTCAGGGAAAGCGTCCGCAAAATCCGCCCCCATTCCCGCCTTTTGGGAGCCCTGGCCCCCGTAGAGGAAGACCCAGGTCCTGCCGGCCATGTCAGGCCCTCCCCGGATCCGCCGGGTCCAGGCCCTGGAAAAGGTCGGCCAGGAGTTTGGAGAGAGGCTTGACCTCTGAGATCTGAGCGGCGGCCAGGCCCATCATGTAAGCGCCCCGGACCGGATCACCCTCCAGGACGGCCTGCCTGAGTGAACCGGTCAGCATGCCTTCCAGGGTCGGCCGGTCAGCCCCCTGGCGTTCGGCTGCCAGGTAATCCCTGTAAAGCTGGTTCTTCATGACCCGGCAGGGAACCCCGCCCTGGCGGCCCATGACAGCCACCTGGGTATCGGACGCCTTGAGGACAGCTGCCTTGTAGTTGTCGTGGATGGGGCATTCCTCAGCCGAAAGAAAAAGTGTTCCCAGCTGGAAACCTTCCGCGCCCAGAGCCCGGGCAGCCAGGATCTGGCGGGGGCCTGCGATACCGCCGGCCGCGATCATGGGGATGGACAGGCGGTCGGCCAGCAGAGGCCAGAGGACCATGGAGGTCATCTCTCCTACATGGCCGCCGGCCTCCTGGCCTTCCGCGATGACGGCATCAGCCCCCTGCCTTTCCATGCGAAGAGCCAGAGTCAGGGTGGAGACGACCGGGATTACAATGGAGCCCGCCGCTTTCCATTGGTCCAGATAAGGGCCCGGACTGCCGGCGCCTGTGGTGATCAGGGGCACCTTCTCTTGGGCCAGAATCTCCGCGATCCGGTCCGCCTGGGGGTTCATGAGCATGACATTGACCCCGAAAGGCCTGTCTGTCAGCTGACGCAGTTTGCGTATGGAGTCTCTTACCATTTCTGCCGGCATGGAACCGGCGCCGATCAGGCCCATGGCCCCGGCCTCGGAGACCGCTGCCGCGAATTCGGCCGTGGCCACATAGGCCATGCCGCCCTGGATGACCGGATATTTCAAACCGAATAATTGATCAAGCCACATGGATTTGATGTCCTTTCAATAAGAGGGCCCCGCAGGACATACCGCCGCCGAAACCGGCCAGACACAAGGTCTTTGTGCCGTCCAACAGGCCCTGATCATAGAGCTCGTCCATGAGGATGCCGATGCTGGCCGAGGAGGTGTTGCCGTAACGGTCCAGGTTGGTGGGGAAGCGGTCGTTATCCAGCTCCAGGCTGCGGGCAATGGCGTCGATGATGCGCTGGTTGGCCTGGTGGAGAAGAAAGAGATCCACCTCCTCCGGCCTGACCCGGCCCTCTGCCAGGACCTGCCGGATGACCTCCGACATCTCCCCGACGGCAAAGCGAAAGACGGCCCGGCCGTCCATGCGGATGGGCTCCACGTGGCCCAGGGTCAGCATGTCCCGGTTACCGACCGTCTTGGCGGCAAAGACATCCTCGGCCCCCTGCTCCAGAGTCCAGAGGGAAGCGCCCGCCCCATCACCGAAAAGAAAGCAATTGGTCCGGTCCTCCATGTCCGTATGGCGGGAGAGGACCTCGGCGCCCACAAGCAGGGCCAGACTGCCCTGGGGATAGGAACCGAGCAGGGAACGGGCCACCTGCAGGCTATAGACATAGCCGCTGCAAGCCGCGTTGAGGTCAAAGGCAAAGAGGTTGGCATCCAGCCCCAGATCTTCCTGCAGACGGGCAGAGAGGGCAGGCACGGCTTCATCCGTGGTGACACTGGCACAGATCAGCACCCTGATCCGGGATCGGTCCAGGCCGGGCAGGCGGCCAAGGCAGGCCTCCGCCGCGGAACGGGCCAGATCCAGGGTGCTCTCATCCTCCACCCAGTGACGGGTCAGGATACCGGAGCGTTCACGGATCCACTGGTCCGAGGTGTCAAGGTAGGAGGCAAAGTGGTGATTATCAATCACGCGGCTGCCTACCGCCTTGCCGCATGTCATCAGCGACAGTTTCACAGGCAATACCTCATTTCATTTTCAAAAGGGGGGTTGGGCCGGTCCGCAGCAGAAGCAGGCCGGAAAAGATCTTTTAAACTTCCAGATCAGGGCAGTAGTGCTGGATGGTCCTGACAATGTCCGCGACCGTCTTCATATCTTCGATCTCTGTATCTTCAACCTTGATGTTGAAGTATTCCTCCAGCCGCATGGCCAGTTCGACCGCATCAAGCGAATCGGCATTGAGATCTTCAATCAGCATGGCGTCGGGCGTCACCTGCGCCTCTTCCACTCCCAGTAAATCGACTACAATATCAACAACCTGTTTTGTTATCATGTTCGCTACTCCTTAAAAGTGACCTTTAGATAAAGTATTTAGATAAATAATTTATATAAAGATTTTAATTGTTGTCAGTATAGGCAAGCTCTCTGTCCCTGTCAAGCAGGCGGAATCCTGACAAATGCACGAATTCCAAGGCGGGATCAGGTCAAGTAATGGACACAAAAAAAGGGGCTTGCGCCCCTTCAAAGCCTGCCGTTTCGGCCTCAGGCCCGGTTAAGCCAGCGGTCGAATTTCTCCAGGGCTGATTCGATGACCTTCTGGGCGGATTTGGCCGAATGAATCTTGGTCATGGCAGTCCCCTTGCCCTCCAGTTCCTTGTAGACACTGAAAAAATGCTGCATTTCCGTCAGCATATGCTCGGGCAGGTCCTCGATCTCGGTCCAGCTTCTCATTTGCGGATCCTCGAAGGGAATGGCGATGATCTTCTCATCTTCCTTGTCATCGTCAATCATGGAGAAGGCGCCGATGGGATAACACTCAACCAGGCAAAGAGGCGCAAGGCTTTCCGTTGACAGCACCAGGACGTCCAGGGCGTCCCCGTCCTCCGACAGGGTCCGGGGAATGAAACCATAGTTGGCGGGATAGTGGGTGGACGTGTAGAGAATACGGTCAAGGCGGAGCATGCCGATCCGGTCGTCGTATTCGTATTTCTGCTTGCTGCCGCGCGGTATCTCAATCACGGCATAGAAGCGGTCTTTCTGGATCCACTCTTTGGGGATCGATGTCCATCGAAGCATGCAAGGCACCTCCCGTCGCGCTCTTTAATGCTCTTATCCTAACAGAAAGAGGTCAGATCACGAAAGATGCGCCCTATTCCTTGGCCTTGAAGTTGTAGAGGGGGCGCAGGTGACTTTCCACCTGGACGGTCTCCCCTATCTGCCCCAAAAGCTCTTCCATGGGCTTGTAAGCCTCCGGGCTCTCATCCAGGGTGTCCTGGCTTATGGAGCTGGTGTAGACGCCCTCCATCATACGGCGCAGATTGCCAAGGGAAAGGGTCTTGCGGGCCTGGCTTCTTGACATGATCCGGCCCGCTCCATGGGGCGCCGACTCATTCCAGTCCTTATTGCCCAGCCCCAGGCAGAGCAGGGAGCCGTCCCGCATGTTCATGGGAATCAGAACCCGTTCCCCCTTGCGGGCGGAGATGGCCCCCTTGCGAAGGATCATGGCTTCCAGGTCAATGTAGTTATGGATAGTTGTCATGGTCTGGTCCACGGTCAGACCCAGACCCTGCCTGATTTCATCCACCATGGCTTTTCGGTTCAAAAGGGCAAAGTGTTGGATGATTTTCATATCATGGAGGTAGTCATCAAAAGCGGGACCCTCCAGATAAGCCAACTGGCGGGGCAGGTGGGGGTTCATGGCTGAGGCTTTCTTCTGATAGTAATTGGCAACCTGGAGACCCAAATTGCGTGACCCTGAATGGACAACCAGGTAGAGCCGGCCCTCCTCATCCCGGTTGATTTCGATGAAATGATTGCCCCCGCCCAAGGTTCCAAGTGAGAGTTCCGCCCGGTCCATGCGAAGGAGGGAATCGTTCCTGCCTCCCTGACGGCAGCGGAGCTTTTTCAGATTGATCTGGTCCAGGTAGCGGTGGGGGCGCTTACGGACAGCAAAACCCGAAGGGATCTCCTGGCGGATCAGGCGGTCCAGATATTGGAAGTCAAGCTTCTGATCCTCAAGACGGCAGGTCTCCATGCCGCAGCCGATATCGACGCCCACCATATTGGGCACCACCCTGTCTCGGATGGTCATGGTGGTCCCGATGGTGCTGCCGGCGCCAGCATGGACGTCGGGCATGACACGGATCCGGCTCCCTTCCGTGAAAGGCTGGTCGCAAAGGGTCTGGATCTGCTCGCGGGCACTGGCTTCCAGCTCCCGGGCAAAGACCTTGGCTTCATTATATTTTCCCTTGATCAGAATCAAGGCATTCCACTCCTTTTTTACTGCGTCCAAAAAGGGGACGTCAGGCATCCCGGCGTCCCCTTCTGAATCATTGTCTGACAAGAGTTAGCTTATTCGCCCTCTTCCAGGACGGGGGCTTCCTCTGGCGCTTCTTCCGGGGCTTCTGCCGGGGCTTCTTCCGCTGCCTCTTCAGGCGCGGCTTCTTCCACCTGGACCAGGTCCGCCGGGACCGGATCGGACAGGGCCGTCTCTTCTTCTGTTACGACGGCTTCTTCCTTTTCAGCTGCCTTCTTGGTCGACTTTTTGGCTGGCTTGGCTGCCGGCTTTTCTTCCGCCGGGGCTTCTTCCGATACTTCTACGGTTTCCGCTTCAGGGGCGGCTTCCGCTTCTTCAACCGGCGGCGCTGCCTCAGGAGCTTCTTCCGCTTCTTCGCGCTTGGCTGCCATGCTGTCCAGAAGGTCGGAACCCTCCTTGGTCACCGTGGTGATTTCAGCCATGTCGGAGATGGCCGACCGGGCCTGATCATCGGTGTAGCTGGTGGGCAGATCATCCTGGTCGTCACGGCGGCGGCCGCCCTTACGGCGGGGAGCCTGCTGCTGGCGCTTCTGCTGCTGTTCCTGCTGCTGCAGAACCAGTTCAGAATCCGGGTCGGGGTTGATGGGCTCAACTTCCCGGATGCTGACGCTGATGCGGCGGGCTTCGTCCGAAACTTCGACCACGCGGGCGTCGACTTCCATGCCTTCAACCAGCACATCGCTGGGCTTGTTGAGGTGGTAGTTGGAAATCTGTGAGATGTGGCAGAGGGCGTCGACCTCGGGCGCGATATTGATGAAAGCGCCGAAGGGGAACATGCGGACGACCACACCGCGCACGATGGCTCCAACCGGGAAGCGTGCTTCGATATCCCGATAGGGGTCGTCTTTCTCGCGGCGATAGCCCAGGGAAATCCGTTTCTTGGCCCGGTCGAAATCCTTGACAAAGACATCGATCTTGTCACCCACCGACAGAACTTCGGATGGGTGGCGGATCCGCTGCCAGGACATTTCGCTGATATGGATCAGGCCGTCCACTCCGCCGATATCGACAAAGGCGCCGAAATTGGTCAGATTGCGGACAACGCCGACATACTGATTGCCGGCCTCGATGGTGTCCCAGATCTCGCGTTCACTGGCCTTGCGCTCGTGCTGGAGCAGCATGCGCCGGGAACCCGAAACCCGCATACGGCGGCGATCGGGGTCAAACTGC
>JBBAEW010000086.1:0-7292 GCA_041655695.1 Saccharofermentanales bacterium | reverse complement strand
CTCTCATTTGTACCTAATAAAATATTATTCATAACTAAATATTTGGTATTTTAACATTTTTATCATTTAAAGTACTGTAGAAAAACATACCCGATAAGAAATATTTTCTTTTTCCGTCATGTAAACACTTATTTAAAATATTAATAACTTTATTATTTTCACCATTTTTTAAAAATTTAAATCCCATCTCCAAATGATTAATTTGTCTTTTATCAATTAAATCTTTCTTAATTTCATTAAGTTTTAATTTAAAATAATTAAAAGTTAATCCAAATGTAAACAATGTAAAAAATATAATCAATATACCAATAAGTGGAACTAACAATATTTTATCACCCATGACATAATCTATATTAGTTTCAATCATATACAAAGAGTAAACAGAAGGCAATAAACAAGTAACAACCCCGATAGACATAAACGAAACAAATAACCAGAATAATATAATGGTTATTCTTTTAATTCTATTTTTATATTTTTTATCGTATATCATAATATTTTTATTTTACTTTATAATATCCTAGATAATCAGTTGCGATTTTTTTAATTTCTTCTTTATCTGACATATAACACATTCCTTTATGTAATCCATTAAGAAATGCTTTATCCACTTCACTTATTAAACATTTTTCAAAAATAAATTGTGATTTTTTATTATCACCATTTAATAGATATTGAATTCCTCTGGCTAAATGGTTAGATTGTCTTTTTCTTTTAAGTTGTTTTGTATAAAATGATATGCCAGTAGTATGCCATGTATAAAGAACCCAATATAAAATTATGAATGTACCATTAATTAATAAAAAATATGGTATATCTTCTTCGGTTCTTGATATATTTACCATATTAAAAACAGTAAATGTGATTATAGATAAAAAGATAACAATCATTGTTATGAAAAGTATATTAACTTTTCTTTTTGTTCTGTTTTTTAAATTTCTATTGTATTCCATATTATTGAGTTTAATAGATTACGAATTAACGGTACAAAAATAAGTATAATATTTCAAATATCCAAATTAAATGGCATCTTCTTTTCTAAAATCATATTTACTATTAAAATATCTAATACCTTCATATTTGATATCCTGTTTATCCATTTCAAAATCTATTCCAATTGGTTTTTTTAATTTATAAATTCTATTATACCAATTATCATCAAACTTTTCATTTTTTACATATAAAACACCACTTTTATTTAATAATTTCGATTCAACATCTTTTCTTTTATTTATATAGAAATTATATATTGATGATATATTTGATTTGATTTGAGTATCTCTATTTGGTATAATATAATGAGGATAAATTAAATCCATTGCAGCATCATACATTTTATAACCTAATCCTTTTTCTGATGCTATCGATTTTACTTCCCATACATTATCCAATACTCTATTTAGATAAACATAACCTAATGTTATATTTTCATCATGTTCATCAACTAATAGAATATGTAGTTTTTTATTATTTTTTGTTAAATAATAATAGTATATCATAATTAATTTTTAATTTCACAAAGTTAATTAATTTAATTAATTAAATCAAATTTTTTAAATATTTTAGCATTTCTATTAATTCTGGTTGAGGGTGAGCATCTGATTTATAAACATAACTAGTGTGTGACCATATACCAGGTACACCAGATAATGCATTATTACTAATATCCCACATATCATTATTATAATCTAATGGTATATTATATTTTTTATTAAGAATTAATAACAATTCACCAAGTGACCAAATTTGTTCGTCTGTATATTTTTCAAAATAATAATATCCCCTAAAACCATTTGGATAATGAATAACAGGTACATCTACTATGTTACCATAAGCAGCATAATATTTACCCTTAATAGTATTAACTATTTTACCACTAAAATTCATTTTTGTACCATCACCTAATATTAACCCACCCCAACTATCAATTTCTATACCAATTGATTTTTTATTTAAAATAACATTTCTGTCATTAAAATCTTTAAAACCAATATCTTTTAAAAAGGTGGAATTTATACCTAGATGATGTGCCCAATATTTACTTTGAAAACATTGATAAACATTACCACTATGTTCTATTATTAACGATGTTGCAATTCTTCTTTTATCATTTATCCAGGTTCCAATATCACCTGATGAACCCTTACCGGATACGGTATGATGTAGAACAATTTGATTTTTTGGTGTTTCTATTTGATAATATCTATCGACTGGGAAATTTACTTTTTTAATATTAGAAAATTCTATTGGTTTTAATGATGACCATTTTGATGGTGGTTTTAACCCATAGTCTGATTCTACATAATTTTTAGGTTTTTCTTCTTCTTTTTCAACTTCAACATAATTTTTAGGTTTAGAAAAAATATTTTTAAGATTCCATTTCATAATATATTAATTTATTTTTAATTATATATTAAAAAATGAGTTTAATTTTTCATTTACGGTTTCATCATATTTTATTCGAATTAAATTTATTTTATTTTTTTCACAAAAATCATTTTTAATTTTATCTTTAATTTGTATTTCTTCTAGTGTTGATCTTTTATTCCATATATTTACATTTTTAAAATGTTGTATACCATCATATTCTATGCAAGTATTATAATGTGGTAAATAAAAATCAAATTTTAATTCTTGTTTATATTTACATCCGTTGAATTTTTTTTGAATTGTATATTTTATATTATTTTTTAATAAATATTTTTCTATTTGTTTTTCTCCTTTTGATAATTTACATTTAGGACAACCGGTTTTATTGTTGATATGATCTTTTGGTAATTGTTGAAAAACCCCGTGTTTTTTGCATATAATTTTAACTTTAGTTTTCATATTAACATAATTAACTAAAGAATAATCATATTTATTATTATGAATTTTATTAGATTTTTTTATAAAAATTTGTTTATTAAAAGATTTATTTATTTTACTACATTTAGGACATCCGATACCATTTAAATGATCATATATTCTTTTTTTAAAAATACCGTGTTCTGGGCAAATTATATCTATTTTTTGTTTATTATTTACTATTTTAAAATCATCATACTTATATTTAAAATTATGTTTAATATTAAAAATTTTAATTAATTCATCTACTTTATTTTCATTGAAACATTTAATACAATTTTTTCCTTTTAAATGGGTATATGGTGACTGCTCAAAAACACCGTGTTTTTTGCATATAATTTTAACTTTAGTTTTCATATTAACATAATTAACTAAAGAATAATCATATTTATTATTATGGGTTTTATTAAATTTTGATATGATATCATTTTCATTCAATTTAACACCTCCATTACACATCGAACATCCTTTACCTGACAGATGATTAGATGGTGTCATCATGAATATACCATGTTTTGGACAAATTATACTAATTTTTGTTAATAAATTAACATAACTAACTAAAGAATAATCATATTTATTATTATGGATTTTATTAAATTTTGATACGACATCACTTTGATTTAATCTAATATTATCGTTTTTACATTTAGGGCATCCCCCTCCAACTAAATGAACATCCGGTCTTTGTTCAAATATACCGTGTTTTTTACATATAATCTTAACTTTAGTTTTCATATTAACATAATTGACTAAAGAATAATCATATTTATTGTTATGGATATTTTTTAATCTATTAATAAAATTAATATTTTTATCCATTTTATAAATTTTTATTTAAGATAATAGTTCTAATAATTTTTTACGGTATTCTTCTTTACTCAATGTTTGATCAATTAAATATTTTTTACCTCTATTTTTATCATCTTTGGCTTCCCAATATTCACCCCTTTCTAATATTTGTTTATCTATATTTATTAGATTTTGTTTCTTAGTTTCTTCTTCACTTGATTCATAATCATCTATTTTTCTTAATGTGTTCAATAAATAATTTTTTAAATCTTTAATATCATCTTTTTCATATGTTATTTCATATATATCGTCATTTTTAAATATTAAAAACATATTATTTGGTATTGTGATATCTTCATAAAAAAATATTTTATCTGATATTTTACCAAATTTTAAGATATCTTTATTATATAGATTTCTATATCTAATTGAAAATTCATCTAATTTTCTAAATTCATCTTTACCTGGTATTTTTCTAGATTTACCTAAATCTAATTGAAAGAAATCTAAATTTCTAAGATTACGTAGAAAGTAATTATTACTTACGATATTCATATAATATATTTATTTTTTAAAATTATTATGCAATTGATGTATCATCTAATTCAGATTCATCATCTGATAATGTTGTTGGTGTATCATCTAATAGTGATTCTGATTCTTCATCTAATTTTGAGAATAGTTCAATTATTTTATCTTCATTTAAATCTGCAACATCTACATCTTCTCCTAGTGTTCTTATAAGTGTACCGTCATTATCATATTTTTTAACTTTTATATGACAAGTATCTAATGTTTCTTCTTCTACTCCTTCTAATGACATTATTACCATTACTTGATAATAAAATTCATTATCATTAAAATCAAACATTAAATATTTATCAGTATCTACTAATGTAGATGTTTGTATATCTGCTAATTCAGAACCATTTACAGCAAATGTTCCATCGGTAAACCAATTATTTATATTTTTAGTTAATTCATCAAAAAATTTTTTAATTCTATGTTCTGGTGTTTCCATATATTTCTCATTAAGGAAATCATTAAACCTTTTAATTTTCATATTTTATTATTATTTATGTGTATATATAATTTTTAGAATTTTATATTTTATATATAAATAAAAATATGTCCATAAATCAAAATTTATGAGGAATATAAAATGAAAAAATATAAAAATATGAAAAATATTCAAAATTTTGAACAATTTATAAATGAAGAAATGGATGGTTCTACAACAGGCGTAGTTGGTAGTGGAACTGCTGTTGGTGGTGGTGTAGAAGGTAGTTTTGTATCATCTGCTGGTGTATCAGTTGGTGGGGGAGATTCTGCATCTAGTTTTAATGTTGGATCAAGTGGTAGTGCATATGGTTCTTTAAGTAATATAAGTGGTATGGGTGCTGTTAAATCTGCACAACCATCGAGTATACCAGGTGATGTTGCAGGATCAACAAAAGGAAGTGGAGATATATCAAAAGGAACAATGACATATTCTAAAAAAGCAGCAGGTAGAAAAAAGAAAAAAAAGAAAAAAAATGATTACTCTGAAAAAGCATCAAGAATTGATAAATTATATGTTACTAAATATACCGAATCATATGAAGATGGTAAAATTATAACTAATTGGAAAACATTTAATGAAAATATTATAGAATAATTATGAAAATTAAAAATTTTAATGAATTTATAAATGAAGGTTTTAGTAAACCAAACTCATTGCCTAAAAAGTATTACAAATATCATTATAAAAATTCTGAGATATTAAAATTTATTTATGATAAAGATTTAAAATATCATGAAGGTGAATTTAATCCAGAATCTTGGTTACGTAGAGGAGATTTATTACCAGATGAAAATAAAAATGATGAAATTATAACAGATTTTGCAGGTATTTCATTATCTTATGATTTAAAAACAGGTATATTTAATTTATCAATGCCTATTAAATTTAAAAGAGAATTTATTGATAGTATATTTAAAGAATTTAAACAAAAATATGATGTTATAGATGAAAAACATTCATATGGTTCTAATTTAATATTTAGAATAATTAACGATAATTATAATTTAAATGAAGGTATAAAACCAAGTAAAATTTATAAAAAACAAATTGTAGATGGATACGAAGTATTAATTGGTAAAAGTGCACAAATGAATGATATATTAACATTTGATATAGCAAATGACAATGATATTTGGTTACATGTATCTGGTGTACCTGGTTCTCATGTTGTTATAAAAAAACAAGATGGTGATATACCAAAGGGTGTTATTCAAAAGGCTGCAGAACTAGCATTCAAAAATAGTAAAGCAACAGGAAAAGCTAAAGTTGTTTATACCGAAAGAAAAAATGTTATTAAGAATAATAATCATAGAGTGGGTCAAGTTAATGTTGATTATGATAAATCTAATTTTATAAAAATTAATTAATAATATGAATATAACAAAAGAAAAATTTGAAGAAGTAGTAAATAAATATCCACAAAACAGTTGGATAAAATTTGCATTTAAACACTTTAGTAAAAAAGAAGATAAAAGTAAAATAGATTGGTCTAAAATTGGTAATTGGTCAGCATTTATTTTAATAATATTGTTTTTAATTGGTTTTATAGGAACTATATTAAATGCCCCTAGATGGGTTATTTTATATTCAACTGTAGGATATTCATTATTCTTATCAATTGTAGTTTTTTATTTATTAAGTGCTTTATTAATGGATGATTTTAGATTAAAAAAAATTATGAAAGAATTAGGAATTACACCTAAGCAATATGTAGATTTAATTAGAGAGTTTTACGGTTAAAAATTTAATATATAATAAAAATAAACAATATGAAAATATGAAAAATTTAAGAACATTTGAAGAATTTAATACTGAAACACCGACAAATGAAGGAATAGTATCAGGATTAGTAAAAGGATATTCTAGTATATCATTAATTATTAAAAATTTTAAAAAATTATTTAATAAAATAGGTAGAAAAGAATTAACCGATGGTTTAAAATTATCAAATAGAATTATTGACTTTGTTTTCTTTATAAAAGAAAATCAAGCATTACTTGATGGATCATTAGACAATGATGATATAGATATGTTATCAAAAAAATATGATATAGATAAAAAACATACAAGTGAAATTGATATAGTTGAAATTATGTATAATGATAAATTTAAAAGAAAATTAAAAAGTGATTTAAAATATATTATAGATGAATTTAATGATGATAAAAACATGAAAAAATTATATAATGATGGAGATGTTAATAAAATTAAAATGTATAAAGAATTAAGAACATTTTTTGAAGAATTTAATGATTTCTTAAAATAAAATATAATAATAAATGAAAAATATTAAAAAATTCGAAAATTTCGTAAATGAAGAATTAAATCCAGATACATATAAAAGTGCAGCTGAAAAATTAACTAAAAAAGGACATAAAAATAGAGCTAAAAGTCTTAGTGATTTTGCAGATAGACAATATAAAAAACAACTAAGTGATGTAGGTTATGTAGATATTGAATTATATGGTGAAAAACATAGATTAGATGATGATAATATTATAATTCATAATGATGGTAAAAACGGTAATGTTGAATTAACAATAACATTCGATAGAGAAATGTATGATCTAATTGGTAATGATGATTATGA
>JBBAEW010000085.1:0-7361 GCA_041655695.1 Saccharofermentanales bacterium | reverse complement strand
TTTGCCCTGGGCAGCTGCCCGACGCACGGCTCCGTCGAGCTTCTTGCCCGCCGGTCTCCCAGATCCCGGGTCCCCCTGCTGCTGATCAGGACCAGGATCCCCCAGGGACCTGTCTCCATTCCCCAGGCTCAACCTTTGCCGGATTCCCCGTAACCTTTTTCAGTCAGGCAGCGTCTTAGACTGTGAGGATTTCATTGAAGGGAGTCTAATTATGGACATTAAAAAACGGCTGGCCCTGGCGCTCAGCCTCTTGATCCTCCTGTCACAGGTTCTGGCCTGTTCACCCCCACTGCCCTCAGAGGAAGATCAACCCCTTCCTTCAAAGAGCCAGGCAGTCAAGCCTTTAGAAGGGGAAACTCTTTACGCCAAGACTCTGGCTTCACCGGGCCAGCCTCTCAAGAATCTTTCCAATGCCGATCTTTCGGACGCCTTCCGGCAATCACTTTGGACCTTCGCCAGCAGGACGTCCGAATCCGCTTTGAAGACGGACTCAGCCGGCAACTCCCTCTATTCACCCGTCAGCCTCTATTACGCCCTGGCCATGCTGGAAGCGGGTGCGGCAGGTGACACCAAGGCCCAGTTGATTGACTTTCTGGCAGCGGGCAAGATGGATCCGGGCCTGGAACTTCGCACCCTCTACGCCCTCATGGCGAATGCGCGAGAAGGTTCGGTCGAGCAGATCGCCAACGCTCTCTGGGTCAAAGAGGAGCTCCTTTCCGATCCGGAGCGGGCTCTGAACCCGGCTTGGCTGGACCAGCTGGCCAACCACTTCTACGCCTCTGCTTTTGCCGTGGATTTCTCAGACCCTAAAACAGCCCAGACCATGAGCCGTTGGGTGGAAGACCAGACCCAGGGCAAAATCAAGCCGGAAATTGATACGAAGGACCCCCTCCTTCTGCTGGTCCTCATGAACACCCTTTACTTCAAGGCCGAATGGGCGGAACAATTCGATCCAGATAAGCTTTCGGAGCCCTTCTATCTGGAGGGGGGACAGACGGCGGAAGCCGCCTACCTGACCCGTTTCATGAAGCAGCGTACGGCTACGCGGACCGATCGTTTCTCGGCTCTTTCCATCCAGCTGAAAAACGGCGCGGTCGATTTTATCCTGCCCGCTCAAGGGCTGACACCGGAATCTCTTCTGGCAGATCCAGCTTTTATATCGGATTTCCGCCAAAGGGATCAGGACACTATCTTTGATGTCGACTTCAAGCTGCCTGTCTTCCAATACAGGGACAAGATCGATGTCCTGGACAAGATGGCGGGGCTGGGCCTTGCGGCTGCCGTAACGGACAAGCCGGATTTCTCGGCCATGTATACCGGTGAGATCTGGGTCAGTGGTATTTCCCAGGAGACCTTCATCGCCCTCAATGAAAATGGTATTGAAGCGGCGGCCTACACGGATATTCGCATGTGCGGATCCATGCCTCCCCAGGAGCGGGAATTGATTGAGATTCATCTCAACCGGCCCTTTATCTACGTGATTTCCGACCAGGCCGGAGCCCCGCTTTTTGTAGGTATCATCCGCAACCCGGCTGTAACCAATTGAGAAGCTTTGACGTCAAAGCTTGTGGAGACCCCGCAAAGGAGGGTAAGAAAGATGAAGAAACACATAGCGCTGTTTTTAAGCCTGCTGACCCTGCTCATGCCCCTTCTGAGCTGCAGCAGCCAGGCCGCCAAGGCTCAGACCCTGGCAGCCCCGGGCGCCGTCAAGCAGGATGTTCTTTACACAGATGTATCGGATGCTTTCCGCAAGTCCCTTTGGGCCTTTGCCGATCAGACCTCGGGGGCGGCCCTGGCCGCCAGGCCCGGTGACAACTCTCTTTACTCGCCCGTCAGCCTCTATTACGCGCTGGCCATGCTGGAAGCGGGTGCGGCCGGGAAGACCAAGGCCGATCTTCGTGATTTTCTGGCTGCCCCGGCCCTGACCTCAATCGGTTCGGAACTGGGCAAGCTCTACAGTCTCATGACCATTGAAGGGCAAGGCAGGGCGGAACAGATTGCCAACGCCCTCTGGATCCGGGAAGACCTGATCGGCCAGGGAAAAAACGGTGTCAGGCAGGGCTGGCTGGATCAGATGTCCACCGATTTTTACGCCTCCGCCTTTGCCGTGGATTTCCTCAAGCCCAAGACCTCGCAAATCATGAGCGCATGGGTTGAGGAGGCCACCCGGGGCAAGATCAAGCCGGAGATTGATGTCAGTGACCCCGACATTCTCATGGTCCTCATGAACACGGTTTATTTCAAGGCCGACTGGGTGGAGTCCTTTCCCAAGGAAGGAATCCTCAAGGATGTCTTTTATGGAAACGATGAGGTCTTTGACCAGGTTCCCTATCTGACCGGCAGCTTCGACCGGTATTCGGTGCTTGAGACGGATCGTTACCTGGCCGGCTCCCTGCCGCTGCTGAACGGCCGCATGCAGTTCATTCTTCCCAATGAAGGAATCACACCGGAGGAGCTCCTGGCGGATCCGGGCTTGCTGACATCCTTGAATGAAGGCGCCTGGACTCTGGCCAGGCTGCAGCTCAGGCTCCCCAAATTCAGTTACCGGACCAAGGTGGATGTTTTGGAGGCTATGGAGGGGATCGGCCTGACCGATATCGTTAAAGGCTCACCGGACTTTTCCGCCATGCTGGATCGGGGCGCCGAGGTCAGTTCCATCTCCCAGGAAACCTTTATCGCCCTGGATGAAAGCGGCGTGGAAGCAGCGGGCTATACCGAGGTGATCATGCGGGAGACCAGCATGTTGGATCCGGATCTGATGGAAGTCGTCCAGCTGACCCTGGACCGTCCCTTCCTTTATGTCATCAGCGATGATGCGGGAACCCCTCTCTTTGTCGGAATCCTGCGCAACCCGCTCAAGGGCTGAGATGACTGGCAGGGCCGCCCTCGTGTTACAATCTCTGCCAGGGGGACTCCCGTCCCCCAAGGTTGAAAGGGCAGAGACGGCGACATCATGGCGGCAAGACAGGAGCAGAGTGATCAGGCAATTCTTGACTTGTATTTCCAACGGTCAGAAGAAGCCATTGAAAGCACCATGGCCCAATACGGGGCTCTCCTGCGGTCGCTTGCCTGGAATATCCTGGGCGACCACGAGGATGTGGAGGAATGTGTCAGCGATACCTACCTGGCGGCCTGGAATGCCATCCCCCCCGAACGGCCCCAGTATTTCAAGGCCTGGCTTTGCCGGATCGTCCGCAACCGGGCCCTGGACAAGGTCCGGGCAAGGACACGGGACAAACGGGGCGGCGGTCAAGTCCCCCTGATCCTGGAGGAAATGGAAGATCTCCTGGCAGGGGACAGCGATGTGGCAAGAGCTGTCGAAGAGGAAGAGCTCAGCCGCATGATCAGTGCTTACCTCAGAAGTCAGTCCGATAAGCGCAGGATCATCTTCTTGAAACGTTATTACTTCGCCTCCTCCATCAAGGAGATAGCAGGCGAACAGGCCATGACCGAGGGGGCCGTCAAGGTCCTCCTTCACCGGATGAGACGGGAATTAAAGGAAAGTTTGATAGAACAGGGCTACCATGATCAGTGACAAAGACAGACAAGTGAATCAATTTCTGGATAGCCTGTCTGGCATTGATGGGGATCTTCTCATGGACGTGGAAGCCGCCCGGCCGGCGGTCCGTCTTGCCGGAGGCAAAAGCAGGCCGCCAGTCAGGTGGCAGCGCTGGACTGCGGTCGCAGCCTCTCTGGCCGTCCTCTTTGTGACCGGTGCCCTGATTACACGCTTCATGGGTCTTGGTGCCGGCAGCCAAATCAAGTATCAGGCGCCGGAGGAGGGGATAAAGGATCATTTTGAGATCAGCCGCACCGAGGCAGCCGATTCTGCTTCCCGGAGCGGCCGGGATCTTGCCGGCCAGGCGGCTCTCCAGGTCCTCTCGGAGGCAGGAGAAACCGACGGGCTTTTTTCACCTGCGGGCCTCTACCAAAGCCTTGCCCTCCTTGATTACCTGTCAGGCAGGGAGGAGGCCTTCGCAACCGCCTGGTACCCGGACCTGGCAGCAGTTGAAAGAACTTCTGACCTGACCGTATCCAATTCTCTGATAACTGCCGACGGCGCTTACGGTTCACAGGACTCCGACTCTCTCTTGCAGGGTGCTGCCCGGCGCTTCCGCTATCAGCTTGTCCCTTCGTCCGGGGAGACCGGTATTTTGCAGGAGATCCGGATTGATCTGGATCCAGGCGCGGCCCTTGAAGGGGGCCTTATGGCGGGCGGGATCCAGGCTTTCCTGATCCCGGAGGCAACTGTTTATTCGCGGGCTCAGGATAAGACCCTGCTCCTGGAAGTGACAGTGTCCGCGGGCCGTCTTCTTCTGGCTCTGCCCGATCCCTCGGTCAATCCCCAAAGCCTTCTGGATCAGGGGGATTTGGACGCCCTCCTTAAAGAGGATTGGAGGCCGGGGCAAAAGACAGCTCTTCGGCTGCCGGCCTTTCACGTCACTTCGGATCACCAGTGGATGACAAGCGGCCTGGATGCCTTCCGTCAAGCGGAAGAAAAGGGCCTGTCCCTTACCTATATCCGCCAGAAAATCGAGCTGGTATTCCAGCCTTCCCTGTCCGCAGGCAGCGCTTCCTGGTCCCGGGTCACGGACCTGGACCGGCCCTTTCTCTTCAGTCTCCTGGATGAGCGGGGGCTGCCCCTGGCGGCCGGCCTGATCCGAACACCCTTTCAATAAGAAAGCACCTTAACCCCGGCTTCATTTGCAGGAGAGCCCCGTCAGGGGCTTTCTCTTCTTGAGGCCGGCCTGCCATTCGTTACCCCCGTATCCAACAGGACAGATATATTTTGCAAGGCGTGGTAATATTTAGCCGATTTTACAAATTTGCTTAGCCTGGAGGAGGACTGTTTCATGAAGCAAACACCTTTGTACAACCGTCACGTCGCCCTGGGTGCCCGCATGGTTGATTACGCCGGCTGGAATATGCCGGTTCAGTATGCGGGAATTAAAGAGGAGATTCTGGCGGTGAGAAGGGAAACCGGACTGTTCGATGTCTCGCATATGGGCGAGATCCGGGTTTCAGGTCAGGGAGCAGGTGCCTTTCTGGACTGGCTCCTCAGCCGCCGGGTAACAGGCAAAAAGGATGACCAGATCACCTATGCCATCCTGAGCGCGGCTGACGGCGGCACGGTGGACGATCTTCTGGTCTACACCATGGGCGCTGAGGACTATCTGCTGGTCGTCAATGCGGCCAACAAGGACAAGGATCTGGTCCATATCCGCCAAAGCCTGCTGGCCTACAAGGATGTCTTCAAAGACCGGCAGGCGGAGATCACCATCCTGGATGAGTCCGATCTTTACGGCCAGATCGCGGTCCAGGGGCCGGGCAGCCTTGACTGTATGCTGCAGGTGGCCAGGGAACTTGGTCTTTCCAGGGAAGAGGAAGTCCAACTTGCTGAGCTCAAGCGTTTCCGCCAGATGCGGCTGACCCTGGAGGGCCAGGACCGGGATCTGATTATTTCCCGAACCGGCTACACGGGTGAGAACGGCTATGAACTTTATATTCCCGCCGCAAAAACAGCTTATTATTGGGACCTCTTCATCCAGGCTGGCGTGGAACCCTGCGGCCTGGGTGCCCGGGACACCTTGCGCCTGGAGGCGGGCATGCCTCTTTACGGCCACGAGATGTCGGAGGATATCAATGCCCTGGAAGGGGGCATGGGCTTTTTCGTTGACCTGGACCACGAATTCCAGGGACAGGTCATGAAGGACAGGGTCCGCCGCCGCCAGCTGGCTCTGGTCAGCGATACCAAGGTCATTCCCCGGGACGGCTACGAGGTCTATGTCCAGGATAAAATGGTCGGAGTCATCACATCGGGCACCTTCTCGCCCGTACTGGAAAAAGGAATTGCCTTCGCGCTGGTCGATCTTGACACACCGGAGGTGGATGAAGTTCAGGTGCTGGTTCGCAAGAATCTGCAGCCCTTTACCGTTGTAAAACCGCCCTTTGTGGGCAAATAAGAAGGAGAGGTCAAGAGATGGAAGGATTGAAATTTGCAAAGACGCACGAATGGGTCAAGGTCGAGGACGGCATCGCCACGATCGGATTGACAGACTTCGCCCAGAAGGAATTGGGCGATATCGTTTTCGCTGAACCCGAGCCTGCAGGCACTGAGGTTGAGCTGGAAGACATGATTGGAACCGTCGAGTCCGTCAAGGCGGCCTCGGATCTTTTTGCCCCGGTCAGCGGCGTGATCGTTGAGGCCAATGAAGCCATTGAGGATGATCCGGAGCAGATCAACCAGGCCCCCTGGGACGCCTGGTTCGTGAAAATCAAGATGGCCAACCCGGCCGAGCTGGATGACCTGCTCGACCAGGCCGCCTATGATGCCTTCTGTGAGGAGGAGGGAGCATGACCGGTTACCTCCCCATGGACCGGGACGAGCGCCGGGAGATGCTGGCGTCGGTAGGAGTGGATCTGGACCAGCTCTTCTCCATGATTCCCGACTGCGACTGTGTCCGGGCCGATGCTTATGAATCGCTGGAGGCCCGGGGCATGAGCGAACTGGAGGTTGTCCGCCATATCAAGGACCTGGCTGCCAGGAATCTGGATACGGACAGGATGGACAGCTATCTGGGCGCCGGCTATTACGACCACTACCAACCGGCCGCAGTCAGCCACCTGATCAGCCGGTCGGAGTTTTTGACCTCTTATACGCCTTATCAGGCTGAGATCTCCCAGGGAACCCTGCAGGCCATTTTTGAATGGCAGAGCTATATCACCCGGCTGACCGGCCTTCCCGTAGCCAACGCATCCCTTTATGACGCGGCCTCCGGCGCTGCCGAAGCCCTGCTTCTGGCCTGCCGGGAGACCCGCCGCTACAAGGTCTTTGTCTCTGAGGGCGTCCATCCCGACACACTGGAGACCATCCGGACCTATTGCCATGCCGCCGATATTGAGGTGGTGACCGGAGCCCTGGACGCTGACGGCAAGACTACGGTCTATCCGCAAGAGGCCAAAGAGTACGCGGGCTTCCTGGTGCAAAACCCCAACTTCTTTGGGGTGGTGGAGGATCTTGATGACCTGGCCCAAAAGGCGCACGCGGTCGATGCGCTGGCCATTGTCTCCCAGGACCCCATCAGCCTGGCTATTCTGAAACGCCCCGGTGAAAGCGGTGTCGACATCGCTGTCGGGGAAGCCCAGCCCCTGGGTCTGCCTATGTCCTACGGCGGCCCCGGAGCCGGTTACATGGCTGTGACAGAGCGCCTCATGCGCAAGATGCCGGGCCGCATCTGCGGAGCCACCGTTGACCGCCAGGGCCGGACCAGCTATGTCCTGACCCTCCAGGGCAGGGAACAGCATATCCGCAGGGAGCGGGCCACCTCCAATATCTGCACCAGCCAGGCTCTCATGGCAAC
>JBBAEW010000084.1:0-7458 GCA_041655695.1 Saccharofermentanales bacterium | reverse complement strand
GGCATAGGTCGTATAGCCCAGGCGGCGGAACATGTTGCCGGGGGCCATGGCCATATCGTTTTTGGAGGCCTCTTTCAAGGTCCAGACGCCCTGCTTGGGGATCATGCCGCAAAGGCCGGCATATTCCCCGTCCAGGGTTGAAACCGTCCAGACCGGCACATAGTAATTCTCGAAATAAACGCCCTCGTGCTGCATCTTCCAGAGGGTGGGCGTCAATTCCTCATCGATGCAGTATTTGGACCAGCTCTCCGCCGTCACAAAGATCAGGTTGAAGCCTTTGGCGATGCCGGTGTGATCATTGGTATAGGAGGGCATGGTCCGGGAAAAGACCAGATCCAGGTAGCGGACCAGGTCCGACCGGTTCTTGCCGCTGAGGATGGGGGTGGAATTCCCCGGATTGGCGACGCCATCCAGGCGGATCGTATAGTCGATGGGGAGTACATTGGGGTAGCGGGGAACCGTCTGGCCCGGATCTGTCCCCGATGGGTCAACGGGGTAATCCTGTGTAGGGTCAGGCAGATCGGAAGGGTCGACAGGGTCGGGGATCAGGTCGTCGGTGATCAGGGCGCTTCGGGGATAGATCATGTGGCTGACATCCACGACCATGGCCGACAGGAGACCGAACTGATTGGTCCCCGTCAGGATTTCATTCTCCAGGAAATAATGCTCCCAGGGACTGTTGAGTGACCGGTCAAAAGCCATGACACCGACCGTACCGCCAAAGAGCGCCAGGGCAGCCGCCATGGCCGCCAGGCCCTCCCGCCATTTTCTCCTGGGTCTGGCCTCCTGCTCCTGGTTGAAGCGTTGACGGAAAAAGGCGAAATAGATGGCCAGGGGACTCATGAGGATGACAATCCAGGGGATATTGCGCAGGACCTTGATGATGATATCCTCCAGAAACTGGAGGACCTGGCCGCCGTGTCCCACCGAGTACATGACAAAAAAGGTCCGGAAGAACTTGTAATAGATCATCTGCGCTGAATAGACAAAGGGGAAAAGCAGGAGCAGCCCCATGGTGATTGCCGTCCTGGCCTTTGCGGGAATGAATATCAGAAGAGTGCCCAGCAGGATACCCCGGACCAGGCAGAAGAGGGTCAGGTAAAGCAGGCCGACATTGAAGAAGGGGCCGTCGATGTTGACACGGAGCACCAGCTCATTGACCAACTGGACGGCAAACATGAGAAGGATGAGACCGATATGGCTCAAATACTGCTGCTGCCAGGGCTTCTTCTCCTGAACAGCCAGGCGCACCTGGGGCATCTGTTCCTTGGAAACGAAGTCGGCCCGGTTGATCAGCGGATTTCGGACTCCGCGGCTCTGGATGCCTGCCTTCTCTTTTTCATGCTCCGCGGGAAGAGGTTCCCTGCCGGCTTGGTGGTTTATCTGTTCTCTCATGGACGAGCCTCCTGTAACCCCTTTTGGCACTGCTTGAAGGGGCTGGATTCCCTTTGCCTTTGTGAATCTCATCAAAAAATCATAGCACAGTCATTGGTTGGCCCTGCCCGGCTCAGCTCCCGGACCAGGCGACCTCAGGGGGGACCTGGACATCAACGATCATAATGCCTTCCCCACCGTATTGGGACTTGAACCTTCCGACCAGATCCAGCTCGGCATCCCCATGGAAGCGCAGATGAATCTCCCTGAAATCATCCAGATCCGGCCGGTCATACATGACCTCTTCGGCCACATAAAGCAGATAGAGCGTGCCGCTGACCCGGTCCCCTGCCTCATAGGCCGATTGGTAGGGTGTGGCCTCCAGGCAGGTACCGCTGACCTCGACCTTGTAGAGGACACCCAGGAAATTACTGGCCCGGTTGGCCTGCTCATAGCCATAGAAAAGCCGTTGGACACCGTACTGGTAGCGGGTGTCCCAGCGGCTGACCGGAAGACCGGTCCGATAATCCCTGTTCCAGTAATTGCCCTCAATCCGGAGGGCCAGGTCATCCTGGAGCCAGGAACTGATTTTATTGAAGAAGGGCAGAAGATCCATGCCGTCCAGATTCCGGGGGTAGTCCTTGAGGCCGGAGACCTGGTACTCTTTCCAGGCAAGCGATGCCTTGAGACCCCGTTCCGCAAACCAGTCCTGATCGACCTGGGCCTGGACACGGATCGTTTCTCCATTGGAGAGACCGGAAGAGGGCAGGGCTGTGAAGCGGACAGGGATTTCACCGCCGCCCTGGCCTTCAACCCATTCCAGGGGCAGGCGGCTTGTGTCCAGGGAGACGATACCCTGGTCACTGACTCCGTCAAAGATGAGGACCAGCTGGCTGAACAGATCGACCTCCGCCAGCGGGGGAAGCCCCTCCACTTCAAAGGACATCAAGGTGTCCCGGGCAATTTTCCCCTTGCTGGTCAGAAATTGATTGTCAGCCAGGATCTTCACTTCTACCAGGTCACCGTTGGAAAGGGCCGAGGCAGAGGTCGTGAAGACGAAATTGAAACCGGACGCAAAGGCATCGACATCGCCCGAAAGAGAGACCGAAGCGGTCCCGCGGCCGTTGTAACCGGAGAATTGAAGTTTGACACCGGCCTTGATGTCGATGACTTCCGCTTCTTTCAAACCGCTGACCAGATACTTGAAACGGGTGGTCCGGAATCGGATGCCGGCCTCCTTGGCAAGCTTGCGGTCGTAGTCAGCGCGGACCACGATCACGTCGCCATTTTTCAGGCCATTGGTCTGATCCGCCGTAAAAACCAGGGAACTCAAGGCAGCTTCACGCAGAAAGAGCCTGTGCAAACCGGCCTCGTCATCTTCCGCCAGAAGAGCCGACTCCTCACCCAGGATTGCCTGGATCAGCTGATTATCTGAAGCCAGCGTCAGGAGACCGAAACCATCCGCCCCTGTCACCTGAATACGGGCCAGGGCTTGGGAGTCGTAGGTACGGGAGCTGCAGGCCGCCGTCATCAACAAGGCTGCCAGCAGGATCATCAGGATTAAGCTTGTGCGTTTCAATCGCATCCCTCCACCCGCTCTTTTAAGCGCGCTTCATTATTGTCTTGCATTTTCGGGCAACTTTCAAGTCAGAGCCCATCTGCCAGTCCGGCAGGGGCTCTGTCGGGCCGGCTCCAGTCTGATAAAATAGGATTCGGCCAAGGCCTTGACGGCAGGATAAGCCGGGAGATGACATGACTCGATCACCCTTAACCGATGACCAGCGCCTGGCGGTCCTTTTCGACCAGCAAGCCAACCTTCTGATTTCAGCCGCGGCCGGTTCGGGCAAGACCACCACCCTGACGGAGCGCATTGTCCAGCGCCTTATGGAGGGCAAGGTTGAACCTGACCAGCTTCTGATCATCACCTTTACGGAGCTTGCTGCCAAGGATCTTAAGACCAAGATTCAGAAGCGCCTGCGCGGGCTTGAAAGGGATCTGTCAGATGAAACCAGGGCCCACCGCTGTCAGGAGCTCCTGAACCGGCTGGATCTGGCTCAGATTTCCACCATTCACGCCTTCTGCAATCAGGTTCTGACCTCCTATCTGTCTGAGTTTACGGATCAGGAGGGGGAGGCCCTGCTGGAGCCCGGCTACCGGATCCTGGACGGCCTGACCGAAAGGGACTTGTTGGATGAATCCATCGAAGAGGTCCTGTCCGGGCTTTATAAAGACTATGACAGCAGACTTGCTGAGTCTTGGGCCGGAAGAGACCAGAAATCGCCTTACTGTCTGACAGGAGAGGCCTGCAGCCAGGATCAATGGCTGTCCGACTTTCGAACGGTCTCCCTGGCCTATGCCCCCGACCTGGATGATGAACCTTTCCGCAAAGCCATAGGGCAGATGCTGACCCAGCTCAGCAATCTGCCGGACTACAGGGATTTTGCCATCCAGGAGACCCGGGCCCTCTTTGACCGGGCCCGCAGCTTCCCCCTCCGGTCCGACTCCGCCGTCGCTTTCTGGTGGGATCTTTATGAGCAGGCTGTTGCCCTGGCCCGCAAGACCTTGGACGGTCTGGCTCGTGATGACACCTGGATTAATGAAGTTTGCTCGTCCAGCCAGACCTGGGATCAGAAGCTGACCCAGGCCGCTGACACCATGGCCCGAACCCTGGATTGGCTTTCCATGCTCAAGGGCCAGGATCAGGCTCACTGGGACGGGATCGTCCAGGCAGGCCGGTCCATGGAGCCCGTCCGCTTTCCCAATCGCATGGGAGGCCGGACAGATCCGGTCACGAGAGAGATTAAAAACCGCCTGCTGGAAAAGTGTCTGAGCGGTTTTCTGCCCCTGGTCGGTCTCATCAGTGAGCAGATCAAGCGGGGGACCGGCCGGGATGCCTCCTATGCCGAGGGCTATCCTTCCGTCTTTGCCACTCCGGCGGCGGAGATCCGGGCGGACCTGATCCGGTCCGCCGGCGCAGCCGCCCGTTTCATGGAGGTGGTCCTCCTGGTGGATGAGGCTTTCAGAAAGAAGCGCTTTGCCCAAAATGCCATCCTCTTCAACGACATTGAGCACGGCAGCCTGGCCCTGCTGAAGAAGCCTTCCATCCGGGAGGACTACCTGAACCGCTTCAGGGAGATCTACGTCGACGAGTACCAGGACACCAGCAGCATCCAGGACGCCATCATCCATCGGATTTCCGACCGCAACCTCCTCATGGTCGGCGACATCAAGCAGAGCATCTACCGCTTCCGCTATGCCAACCCCTCCCTCTTCATCCAGCACGAGGTCTCCTCCTGCCTGATCCGGGCCAAGCAGGACATTCCGCCTCTGGAAGCGCAGCACACCGGTTATCTGGCCCTGCTCAACCGCTGCTTCCGCACCCGCCCTGCCCTGATCGATTTCATCAACGATTTTTTCAGTTCCTTCCTGACCCGGGAAGCCGGAGAAATCGACTACGACGAAAGTCAGCAGCTGGTCGCGGATGAGAACAAATGGCGGCCGGGCCCGGAAGGCCAAGCTGCCGGCGGTCATCCTGTCCATCTGGTTCTGGAGGTGGCGACCGGGGTCACGGCATCCGCAGCCATGGACGGGGAAGAAGATGAAGAAGAAGACCAGACGGCCCAAAGAGATCCCGACCTGTCCCCTTCCGCCCGGGAGGCCCTCATGGCTGTCCGCGTCATCCGGGAGCTGGCCCAAAAAGGCGTTGCCTACGACCGGATTGCCATCCTGCTGCCGGCCAACCAGCAGTGCCGGGACTACGAGGAAGTTCTGACCCGCTGTCAGATCCCCGCCACAACCCGTGAAGGGGCGGCCTATCCCGATAATCTGGTTTTCCGTCAGATCCAAGCCCTCCTGGCCCTCCTGGACAATCCCAGGCAGGACATCCCTCTGCTTTCGGTTCTCCTGGGCCCTTTCGCTCCTGAACCCTGGACGGCCCAGGAGATTATCCAGGCCACCCGGCTGGATCCGGCCCTGGATCTGCTGGAGGAAGGGGAAAGGGATTTCCACGACCGTTTTTTCCGCCTCTGCAGGGATGGCCAGGGTCCTTTGGCTGAGAAGGCCAGGGCTTTTCTGGAGCGCATCCGTCACTGGCAGTTTCTGGGCCAGGAACTGAGCTTCAGGGATCTCCTGCACCAGCTTGTCTACGATTCCGGCTACGCCTCCTATCTGGCAGCTTCCGCTTTCGGCAGCAGCTACACGGCCGAACTGGACCGCCTGCTGACCTGGTCGGGGGAGCCGGACCCCCTGGGACGTGCCGGCATACGAAATGCCCTGCGGCAAATGAACCGGATGCTGGACGACCAGGCCGCAAAAGCCAAAACAGATCCGGCCCTGCTGCCAGGCGCTGTGCGGGTCCTGACCCGTCACAGCAGCAAGGGCCTGGAATGGGATTACCTCATCCTGGGCCGCCTGGATTCCTCCTGGAGGGCCCGGGAAGACCGGCCGGTCCTCCTGTCCGAGCAGGAGGGACTTTCGTCCGCCAGCCTGGCGGACGGGGGCATGCGCATGGTCAATAACCCCCTTCACGAGGCCGCCCTCCTGGCTGAGTCCCGCCGCCAGAGAGCCGAAGCCTGGCGGGTTCTCTATGTGGCCATGACCCGTGCCATTCATGGCCTTTACCTGCTTCTGCCCGTTAAGCAGGCCAGCCTGGGTGAGCAAAAGGCCTGGCGGGCCGTCCTGGACAAAACGGCAAGGGAGACTGAAGATCTGAGCCCAAAGGAGCGGGCGGCTGCCGGGATCATTCCGGCTGGGCTCTCCGCTTCCCTTAAAAATGACACTGAATTGATTGCAGCCTATCTGGCCGCCCGCTTCCCCCAATTCTCTGAAGCCCTGGCAGCTCTTTCGGGCTATGAAGACAGGGAGGATCCCCTGGAGGGAATCCATATCCCACCCTTTATTGAGAGGGTCCGGGTGACACCCTGGGAAAAAATTCTGGAGGAAACATCAGGCGGACGGGAACCGGAGACAGGGGATGCGCCCCTGGAACTTCCCTCCGGGGCCTGGCCCCCGGAGGGGGAGACCCTTCCGCCTCTGGATCTTCTGAGCCGTGAAATTCCTTTCAGGAGTGCTGCCAAAATTCCCGCCAAGGTGACGGTCACCGCCTTGCAGCGCCTGGGCCTGGAAAGGCCGGCAGGCCTGGACGATTCTTCCGCCTTCACCGAATCCGTACGGGACATCAGCGCCAACCCGGCCGCCGGCCTGGCTCAGGCGGAGATGTCCCTGACCATGCGGGGCCGGGACAAAAGGGAGGAAGCAGGGGGCGCCCTCCTGGGCACAACCATGCACACCGTTTTCCAGTTCCTGGATCTGGACGATCTGAGGCTGGCCCCGGAAGGCCAGGGCCGGACCCGTTTCCTTAGCCAGCTGGACCGGCTGACAGCTGCCGGTACCCTGACCGCGGAAGAAAACCGGGCCGCCGCTCCTTTCTGGCAGGAAGCCTGTGATTGGGCCGCAAGTGATCTGGCCGGCCGCCTCATGCTGGCAGAGCGGACAAGCGGCAAGGTCTACCGGGAAATGCCCTTCACCCTGGCCCTCCCTTCCAGCCGTCTGGACCCTTCCTGGCCGGAGGATGAAAGGGTCCTGCTCCAGGGAATGATTGACCTCTGGTTCATCGACCAGGATGACCAGGCCGTCCTGATTGATTTCAAAACCGACCGCCTGAGCCAGGACCCCCATGAGGCGGACCGGCTCCTGCGCGACCGCTACAAAATCCAAATTGATGCCTATGCCCGAGCCATTCAGGAGGCAACCGGGCGGACGGTCAAGGAACGGATTGTCTGGCTGATCCGACAGTCCCGACAGGTCTTTTTCCCTTGATTCAAGGCCTTTTCTGCTTGACAAACAGGTACTTATTCTCTATCTTCTAGAAGAAGAAGAGGAAATGTTCTGATAGAGACGTTTCCACGTTTTTATTAGGAGGAGACTATTATGGAAAACAATAATCAATACCAACAGCCAGTTTATCAGCAGCAGCCCGGCTACGCCCCGCCCCCGCCGGCCCCGGCCAACACCATGGCCATTGCGGCTCTCGTTTGCGGCGTCCTGGGCATCATCGGCTCTTTCATTCCCGTCGTCATGTACTTC
>JBBAEW010000083.1:0-7674 GCA_041655695.1 Saccharofermentanales bacterium | reverse complement strand
CTCTTTCATGAGTTTCTCGGTTTCATAAATGGTTGTTTCGGCCCGGTTCTTCGTGTCGATTTCATCTCTCTTTTTCCGGTCTTCCTCAGCAAAACGTTCCGCGTCCTGAACGGCCTGATCGATGTCGGCATCTGTCAGGTTGGATGAAGCGGTGATGGTAATATGCTGGGTCCGGTTGGTCCCCTTGTCGATGGCCGAGACGTTGACAATGCCGTTGGCGTCGATGTCGAAGCTGACCTCGATCTGGGGCACGCCCCGGGGAGCCGGCGCGATGCCGTCCAGGCTGAAGCGGCCCAGGGACTTGTTGCCCGCGGCCATCTCCCGCTCGCCCTGGAGGACGTGGACCTCAACCTGGGTCTGGCCGTCCGAGGCCGTCGAGAAGACACGCTTCTTGCTGGTCGGGATTCGGGTGTTGCGGTCGATCATCCGCGTCATGACCCCGCCCAGAGTCTCAATACCCAGGGACAGGGGGGTTACGTCAATCAGGACCATGTCGTCGATATCACCGGCCAGGATGCCCGCCTGAATGGCCGCTCCCATGGCGACACACTCGTCGGGGTTGATTCCCTTGAAGGGATCCTTGCCGAAGTACTGACGCACCATCTCCTGAACAGCCGGGATCCGGGTCGATCCGCCGACCAGAAGGATCTTATCGATATCGGCCGGTTTGAGGCCGGCGTCTTTCATGGCGGCATTCAAGGGCCCCTTGGTCTTTTCGACCAGGTCAGCCGTCATGTCGTCAAATTTGGCCCGCGTCAGGGACAGATCCAAGTGCTTGGGGCCGTCCTGGTCAGCCGTGATGAAGGGCAGGTTGATGGAGGCAGTCAGAACGTTGGACAGCTCAACCTTGGCCTTCTCAGCCGCTTCACGCAGACGCTGCATGGCCAGGCGGTCAGGAGTCAGATCAACCCCCTGCTCCTTTTTCATGGTATCCACCATCCAGTCGACGATCTTGTTGTCAAAATCATCGCCGCCCAGGCGGGTATTGCCTGAGGTCGACTTGACTTCGAAGACTCCGTCGCCGATATCAAGAATGGAGACGTCGAAGGTCCCGCCGCCCAGGTCAAAGATGACGATCTTCTGATCGTGTTCCTTGTCCAGGCCGTAGGCCAGGGATGCTGCCGTCGGCTCGTTGATGATGCGGTCTACGGTCAGGCCGGCGATCTTGCCGGCGTCCTTGGTCGCCTGGCGCTGGGAGTCCGAGAAGTAGGCCGGTACAGTGACAACGGCGTGGGTCACGGTCTCACCCAGGTAGGCTTCTGCGTCATGCTTGAGCTTTTGCAGGATCATGGCCGATATCTCAGGCGGTGTGTAGGTTTTGCCGTCAATGGTCGTTTTGTGGTCGGTTCCCATCTCCCGCTTGATGGACAGAATGGTGCGGTCAGGGTTCTTCTGGGCCTGGTTCTTGGCAATCTGGCCGACCAGCCTTTCCCCCGTATTGGTGAAAGCCACTACGGACGGTGTGGTACGGCTGCCCTCCGCGTTGGTGATGACAACCGGCTCTCCGCCTTCCATGACCGATACAACCGAGTTCGTTGTTCCTAAATCAATTCCAATTATCTTGCTCATCTTTTTTTCCTCTTTTCCCTTATTCCGGTTCATTTGTCCGCGCCTTCACATGAGCTGCCCCCTGCCGGCGCGGAAGGCCGGGGCAGCAGAAAATACTTTCCAATCAGTTGACTACCCGGACCATGCTGTGCCGGATAACCCGGTCGCCCTTGCGGTAGCCCTTCTGGTAGACCTCAACCACTCTGTTTTCAGGCAGATCCTGGTCTTCTCCGTGGATGACCGCCTGGTGGACCTTGGGGTCAAATTCGGACCCTTCCCCTTCAATCTCTGTCACACCCAGTTTGTCCAAGGCCTGGCTCAGCTGCTGGGCGATCAGGGCAAGACCCTGGGTGAACTCACGCGTCTCTTCCGACTGACAGGCCTCCGCCGCCTTGAGAGCTCCGTCCAGACTGTCGACTACTGGCAGCAGGGTGCGGATGGTGTCCATGACTGCCTCATCATAGGAGGCGGCCCGGTCCTGGCGGCTTCTCCTGCGGAAATTGTCAAAATCCGCGCAGACACGCAGATAGCGGTCATTGAGCTCCCGCAATTCCTCTTCCGAGCTCGGCTCTGCCTCCGGCGTGACTTCTTCCGTCTCAGACAGAAGGTCCCCCTCCAAACCCAAATCCTGCTTTTCTTCCGGGTCTTTCCTGTGCTTTTCTTTCGATTGGCTCATTCCTGCTCCTCGCATTCTTATACTTCCACTAGCTGCCTGACTCTGAATCGACCGGCTGCCCGTGATGGGCGCCTGCGGCTTCAGTCAGGGCCTTATTGACAAAAGAGATCTGGGCGATGATCTTGCCGTAGGCCATCCGTTTGGGGCCGATGACTCCGATCTGGCCTGAGATCTGGCGGCCCAGCCGGTAGGTTGTCGTAATGAAGGACATGTCATCCATGCCCTCCAGGGCGATCTCCTGACCGATCCGGACCATATAGGAAGGTTTGACCGAATTGGCCGTCAGGGCCTTTTGGTTTTCAATCTGATCGATGCAGTCCAGATCCCAGCCGCAGTGTTCGGCGATCTGCTCCTCCTGCTGCTGTTTCAGGTTCATCATGTAACCGGCCACCATCTGCTCCTGGTGAACCGCCTGATAGAAGCGGCTGGCCCGGTCCACATCCTTGAATTCAGGATGCTTGAGCAGCTGATACTTGCCGTCCATGAAGATCTCGATCTTTTCGGTCTGTTTGATGGCCACATAGGCCTCAAAAAGAACCTGGTTGACCAGGGCCTCCGGCAGGCCTGTTCCGTCCGCCGCCGAGGAAATGGTCACCAAAGTAATATCGTCCAGCTTCTTGCCGGCCAGGCAGCGCTCCACGGCCCGCCCGATGCTGTCCAGCTGCTTTTCATCCAGCATGGCCGGAATCCGGATCAGACGGTCATGGACGACACCGGCCGAGAGAACCAGAACGACGATGGCCCGCCCGGGCTCAATCATCATGATCTTGATCTGTTCGATGCTGGAGTCGGAATACTGGGGGGACAGGGCGACCGAAAGGTAATCTGTCTTGCCGGCCAGGTATTCCGCCGCACGCTCAATGAGTTCGCGGGTCTCATCCAGATTTTTCAAAAGGAAGTCCCGGATATCCTCGGCCTCCCTTCCGGAAAGATCCGGCAAAGAAAGGAGATTGTCGACATAGGCCCGGTAGCCCTTGTCCGAAGGCATCCGGCCGGCGGAAGTATGGGGTTTTTCCAGATAGCCCATCTCCTCCAGTTCGGCCATCTCATGGCGAATGGTCGCTGAAGAATACTTGAGCTGATGGCGTTCGACCAGCGACTTGGAACCGACCGGTTCAGCCGTTTCGACATAGTCATCTACGATTGCCTTGAGTATCTGCTTCTTGCGCTCGTCCATGAGGTCATCCCTTTCAAACATTAGCACTCGCTCGTGTCGAGTGCTAAGATGACTTTATCACCTCTGCCAAAGGCTGTCAATCAAAGGCTTGTGACCCAAGTGACAAAGTCGTGAATTCTCCATGAAAGATGATGAAGGGTAATTAGAGCAGGGCCCGCCAGACCTTATCGGCGAAATCCAGACCCTTTGAGGACAGGCGGACGCCTGCCGGGTCCCGCTGGATCAGACCCTCTTCTTCCAGACGGGCCAGGGCCGGTCCGAAGCATGCGTCCATACTGACCTGGTGGCGCTCCCTGAAGCGCTGGAAAGTCACACCTTCCAGCAGGCGGAGGCCCAGGATCATGGTTTCAACGCGGGCCGCCTCCTCATCTACTGCTTCCTCCAAGGTCCGCAGGCCCAGAGGGCCCTGTCCGGGGTCTTCAACGAGGCGGAGCCAGTCCTCCAGCGAAGCGGGATTGCATCGGCGGACACCGCCCAGATAACTGGCTGCAGCCGGGCCTGCTGCCAGATAGGGGTCCGCTTGCCAGTAAACGGAATTATGGCGCGACCGGGCGCCCGGACGGGCGAAATTGCTGATCTCATAGTGCTCAAAGCCGGATGCTTCCAACCGGGCCTTGACCTCATGGGTCATCCGCCGCTCCAGATCGTCATCCGGGAAGCGGCCGGGCGACCGCTCCATCAAAGCATGAAGGGGGGTTCCCGAGGCCAGGGTCAGGGCGTAGGAAGACACGTGATCGACCGGCAGGGAAAGGATCAGGTCCAGCGTCTCCCGGACATCCTTGAGGGTCTGGTCCGGCAGGCCGGTCATCATATCCAGGGACAGGCGGCGAAAGCCCTCCTCCCAGGCCATGTTAACCGCCTGCACAGCGTCCTGGACCCTGTGACTTCTGCCAATCTGCCGCAGAAGCCTGTCTGAGGCCGCTTGCAGGCCCAGGCTGATGCGGTTGATCCCCGCCTCCGACCAGGCCAGGAGCAGGTCCCGGCCCTGGCTGCCCCTGAGGGATTCAGGGTTGGCCTCAATGGTCAGCTCGCAGTCGGGCGAGCGCGAGAAGAGCTGGCGGGTCCGGTCCAGGATGGAGGCGACCAGGCTGGCTTCCAGGCTGGAAGGCGTACCTCCTCCCAGGTAGATGGTCTGGAGAGGCGCCGTCCGAAAACCGGCTCCCCCGGCTTCTGCCGCCAGCCGCTCCAATTCGACCAGGATCCCGCTGTGCCAAGCATCAACCCATTGGGGGCCGGCATCTGCCAGGGAGTAAAAATCACAGTAGGCGCACTTGCGGCCGCAAAAAGGCACATGAATATAAAGCGAGGTGACCGCCTGCCTCGCGGCATGGGTCACCTCGCCTGCAGGTGTGAAAGTATTTTCTGAATCAGGCCCTGTCATCCTTTTTCTGACCGGGGTCGGGGATGTTGGAGTCTGTCAGCAGCTCCTTGAAGGAAACGGCCAGACCCGCCAGCCCCTGCATATTGGAGGGAATAATAATCTTGGTGGCGCGGCCATCGGCAACAGTTGCCATGGTCTCCAGGCTCTTGAGGGCGATCAGAGCCTCATCGGCGCCCACGTCCTTGATCATCTGCAGGCCCCGGGCCGTCGCTTCCTGAATCTTGAGAATGGCCTCAGCCTTACCGGATGATTCACGGATAGCCTGTTCTCTGACCGCATCCGCCCGCATGATGGCCGCTTCCTTCTCGCCTTCCGCGACACGGATCAGGGCTTCCCGCTGACCTTCGGCGATCAGGATGCTTTCGCGTTTTTCACGTTCGGCCTTCATCTGGCGTTCCATGGCCGTCTGGATTTCGCGGGGCGGCAGAATATTTTTCAGCTCCACGCGGTTGACCCGGATTCCCCAGGGGTCCGTGGCCTCGTCCAGGGTCAGGCGCATGTTGGTGTTGATGACATCCCGCGAGGTCAGGGTCTCATCCAGCTCCAGATCGCCGATCAGGTTACGCAGGGTGGTGGCGGAAAGACTTTCAATGCCCAGAATGGGATTCTCAATGCCGTAGCAGTAGAGCACCGGGTCCACGATCTGGTAGAAGACCACGGTATCGATCTGCATGGTGACGTTGTCGCGGGTGATAACCGGCTGAGGCGGGAAATCGGCAACCCGCTCCTTGAGGGAGATCCGGCGCTCAATCCGGTCGATAAAGGGCATTTTTACATGGATGCCTGTTTCCCAGGTTGTCTTGTAGGTTCCCAGGCGCTCAATGACAAAGGTCATGGCCTGGGGGACGATCCTGACATTCCGGATGAAGAGAATGAGCAGGGCCAGGGCAACAGCCCCGATTGCGATCAGGCCCCAGTCAGAAGGCGCCAGGGCGGCATGGACAGCGAAAAGTTTCATGAGGTCTTCCTTTCATCATTTGGCCAGGGGGAATGCCCCTGTGCGCCAGTCTTATTCCAGTGGTTCAACGGAGCCCTCAAGCGGCTGAACGATGGCCTTGACTCCGCGGATGGCGGTAATTCGTACGGGTGTGCCCTCGCGGACAATTCCCTCTTCCTCAGTCCGGGCGCTCCACACCTGGCCGGCCACCCGGATCTGGCCCTGGCCTGTGGTCGAGTTGAGAGTCTGGGTGACCAGACCTTCCCTGCCCATAATGCGGTCGGCATTGGTCGGGGTGACGGCCCGCCTTTCCAGGCGGGGGCGCACCAGGAAGATAAAGACCAGGAAGCCCGCCACCGAAAGAAGACCGAAGAGGACGAATTGAAGGGCGATCGAGGCCCCCAGGAAGGCCGCCACCATGCTTGCCAGGGCCGCGATAGCGAACCAGATGGAAACAACGTTAAAGGTAGCAAGCTCCGCGATGACTGAAATGGCCAGGATAATACCCCAGAAGAGAGGGGCTGACAGCCCCAGGATCAGGGTTGCCATAGGGGTCAGTTTCATACCATTCTCCTTTCCAGGATCCGGACAGGAGCGCCCGAATCGGCTTAAGACCTGAACTCGAAGTTGAGCGGGCCCTTGCGTGCCAGCTGAACCAGGAGAAAGGCCGTATTGTTGATCCGCAGGACCAGGCGGGGAACCAGCCCCTGGCTGGCATCCTCCGGGGTTTCCCCCTCTTCTTCCTCCTCATCAGACTCAATCTTGGGAATGGTCTGGCCGGCCGTCTGTTCATCCATCTGACGGAAGAGTTCCTCCAGGATCTCGGTCTGGTCGAAGCGGGTCCCCGAGATCTGACCGCCCGTGTCCTTGAAGAAGGGGTTGCGGCTCTCGATGCCAACGTCTTCGATTTTGCTGATCCTGTAATCGCCTGATTCCATGAAGACGACCGGTATTCCAGCCTTGTCGAAGGGGGTGTGGTCGGATTCAAGGCTTGTCCACTCACGGAAGACCGCCTGCTGGCCGGATTCCAGAGTGACGGGGAAGGAGGCCTGGTTGGTAAAAACCGCGTAGCGGTTGCGGGTATTGAGCTGATATTCAAAAAAGATATCGGTCGCCTGGTAAAGCTTGCGTCGTTTGGCGTAATCCTTGAACTGGTCTTCCAGAACGGAATTCTGGCCGGCATGGGCATAGATTTTGTCGCCGGCATAAATAGGCCCGATATTGACCATGACATCAACCCTGGCCCGTTCATCCGCTGACAGGGAGGACAAAAAGTGGCTGGCCCCCGCGAACTGGTCCGTCCCGGCACCAAAGAAAACAAAGATGACATCGTATCCCGGTGTCTCCTGCCGCATGATCCGGGCAGCCGTCAGAAGGGCGGCAACCCCCGCCGCGTTGTTATGAATACCGTCAGGAGGAGCCGGGGCCTCCGGGTCGTCATCCGCGGGCACCTCCACCAGGGGGGTGTCGTAGTGGGCGCCGATAATCATGATCAGATCATCGCGGACACTGGAAGGGGCCGTATCTTCCGAGCTGCCCTGCTTGCTGACCGCCTGAAAGCCCTGACCGGAAAGGCGCGCGATCACATTGGCAGACTGCTTGACTCCGCCTTCCTGGTCCTGGACCGAGAAAGTCTGTTTTCCGGCTTCATAACCCAATTTCTTCAATTCATCCACGATCAGATCGGCAGCGGCGGCCTCCTGGCTGGAATAAGGAAATCTTTGCGGGAAGGAGGAGGCCAGTTTGCGGGCAAAATCAGCGCCCTGGTTCCCATAGTTGGCGATACCGGTGGGGGTCTCTTCCTCTTTTTTTGAGCAGGCTGACAGGAGCGGCACCATGAGCGCCAGGATTAAAAAGGCGGCAAGCAGCCTGCAAGCCGAACCTCTTGCGGTCTTTCCCAATCCCTGACCAAATCCTTGTATCTCTTTCACCTTGGCCCTCCCAAGTGCATTGCC
>JBBAEW010000082.1:0-7703 GCA_041655695.1 Saccharofermentanales bacterium | reverse complement strand
CACAAAGCCGCCCGTCCCGATGACGAGACCCGGCCGCTCCTTGCGCAGGAGGGCACGGCTGCGCATGAGACCCTTGCAGTTATTGCCTATCCAGCTGAAAAAACGCGGATCGTGACGGGAGGGAATGTTCTGAGCCGGGATGGGATAAAACTCGTGGCCTTCGTCGGCGACCATTTTTTCTTCCAGGCCGCCCGCAACTCCGCAAAAAATAAAGCGAACCTGGGGGAAAACCGCCCGGATACCGGATGCGATGGCAAAAGCGGGGTAGATATGCCCGCTGGTGCCCCCGGCTGCGATAATAATAGTCTTGGCATTTCTCTTTGGCTTCATCTTCGTCTCTGTCTGCTGCCAGGCCTGCCCGCTGTGGCTTCCGGCTTATACAGCGTAACCCATGCCGTCCTCTTCATCAAGATCCTGACACCTTTCATCAGGCTTTTTCACGGCAGGTACCTTCTTGCTGACGACTTCCATCAGACGGGGATCACAGACAACCCCGCTTTTGGAAACACAGAGAACCAAACCCGAGGCCAGGGCGAAGAAGATATTGGCAGTCCCGCCATAACTGAAGAAAGGCAGGGAAACCCCGGTGGTAGGAATCAGGCTGACCGAAACGGCCATATTGAGGAAGGCCTGGATGGAAATCAGGATGGTATTGCCGGCCGCCACCAGCATGGCCATTTGAGAGGAAGCCCTGCGGGCAATCAAAATGCCGAAGACCAGAAATGCCATGAAGAGAAGGACGACCGCTGACACGCCGACAAAGCCGAGCTCTTCACCAATGATGGGCAAGATGAAGTCATTATGGGCCTCCGAGAGCCAGTTGAGTTTTTGGACACTCTTGCCAAGCCCCTTGCCGGTCAGGCCCCCCGACCCCAGGGCCAGCTCCGCCTGCTCGATCTGCATGCGGTCATCCTGGCTGGCGGCCTCCCGGTCCTGGAAGGTCCCGATACGGCGGAAAACGTGGGCGAAACGGTCGCTGACATAATCAATGGAGGACTGCCGGGTGAAGGCCTGGTAGGCCGCGCCCAGAAGGATAGCAAGAACCAGGACCAGGGCCGCCAGCTGCACAAGGCCGGTCAGCCGCTGCTTCATGGGGATGTCGGCCAGGACAAAGACCACAAGGCTGATCAGGGCCATGATCAGGGCCCCTGACAGGTGCGGCTGAATCAGGATGAGCAGGATCCAGACCAACATGAGCAGGCCGGGCCAGGTCACATCCCAGAAGGCCTGCCTGGACAGGGATTTTGTCGGTCCGCCCCGGGCGGCCTGGACGGCCTCCCTTTGGCGGATCCGCCTGCGCCTGGAGTAATAACCAGCCAGGAAGAAGACAGCGCCCACCTTGGCCAGCTCAGAGGGCTGAAAACTGGTAAAGCCCAGATCAATCCAGCGGCGGGCTCCATTGATGAGCAGGCCGTTAAGCTGGCAGTAGGCCAGGCTGACCGTGACCAGGACGTAAAGGATAGTCCGGAAGGCCGGCCGTGTGAACTGTCGGAAGTTCATGAAGATGCCGATGAAGAGGGCGGCCAGGGCGCCGCCCAGGGTCAGGATAAACTGCTTGCGGGCCAGGGCCGTGGCGTCCGCTTCCAGCACGGCTCCAAGCGCCCCGCTCTCCCCTTCCAGGCTTGCCCGGATCTGGTGGGTGGACTGTACGAAGCTGATACCGTAGCTGGCGCTGAACATCATGATGAGGCCGTAGGCGATCAGAACAAGCCAGACCGTCAGATAGGCCACCGACATGTGGCGGTGCCTGATCCTGACAAGCGGCGGATCCGCAGACTTTTGAGAGGATTTGTTCCGCTTGCCAGCCATAAGGTTACCGCCTGAGGAGAGGGCCTGCCATGGTCAGGATGCCCAATACGGCGCAGAGGAGGCCGGCCAGCCGGAAGACGGCCGCCACGCGGGTCTCGTGCCAGCCCAGGAGCTCGAAATGATGGTGGATGGGCGACATGCGAAAGATGCGCCTGCCACCTGTTGCCTTGAAATAGAGGACCTGGATGACAACCGAAAGACCTTCGAAAAAGAAGACGAAGCCGGTGATCAGAGCCAGGTAAGGAACTCCCATGAAGACCGTAGCCAGGGAGAAGCCGATTCCCAGGGCCTGAGATCCCGTATCCCCCATGAAAATCCTGGCCGGATAGCGGTTGAAATAGAGGAAGGCCAGGCAGCCGGCCGCCATGGCAGCCGTCAGGGTGACCAGGGGTCCTGCCAGGGGAAGAAGGGGGGCCAGAAGGCCGCCAATGACCAGGAGGCCGCTGGAGGCAATGGCCATGAGGCTGGACAGGAGGCCGTCCAGGCCGTCGGTGATATTGACTGAGTTGCTCATGTAGAAGAGAAAGGGAACCAGAAAGACCAGATAGAGCAGTTTCCATCCGCCTCTGACAGCAATGACCCGGGCCGTAAAGGGCACCAGGATGAAAGGCTGGGCCGGCAGCAGCCAAAGATAGGTGACGGATGCCAGCAGGGAGGCCAGACCCAGGAGCAGGGTCTTTTGCTTGACACTCATCCCCTTGCGGGTGACCCGGACCTTGACATAGTCATCGGCCAGGCCGATAAGGCCAAAGAGAACCATAAAGCTGATCAGCAGGGAAAGAGGCCAGAGATCCCGGGAGATGAGGGGCGCTGCAAGAGCCAGAGCCATAAGGGGCAGCATGAAGAGCAGGCCGCCGAATGTGGGTGTCCCCGCCTTGGCCTTGTGGCTGGCCGGACCGTTGTCACGGATGGGCTGGCCGGATATCTTCCTGCGGATCAGGGGGATGCCCCAAAGACCCAGAAGGCCGGTCGCAAAAAAGACAGCCAGAGCCGCATAAAGGGCTGTCATCATCAAATCACGGGGAAACATCTTCAGCGTCCCCCCTCTTCAGCAGACCGGGTAAGGGCCTGGGTGATTTTTTCCAGCTCGTAGTAGCGTGAGGCTTTGAGCAGCAGGAAGTCCCCTGCTTCCAGGGAAGCCAGAATGGAAGGAATGGCCTCCTCACAATTGGCAAACCAGCCGGCCACCATGGCAGCTCCCTGCCTGCTTTTTTCCAGATGATCGCGGGTCGTCAGGGTCTCCCGGCCGATCAGGAAGACCTGGTCAACTCCCGCGCTGAGGAGCTCCTGAGCCGCGTCCTGATGGGCTTCCTCCGAATAGCGGCCAAGTTCCCTCAGGCCGCCCAGAACCGCGACAAAGCGGCGGTTGTTTTCCGACAGGAGCGCAGCCGTCTGCAGGGCGGATTGCAGCGATTCAGGCGCCGCGTTGTAGGCGTCGTCCATGACATCGATGTCGCCGATCCGCATGAGTTCCTGCCGGCTGTCAGCAGCCTTGAAGCGGCTGGCTGACAGGGCAGCCTCCTGCATGTTCAGGCCCATGGCGTAAGCAGTCGCCAGACCGAAAAGCGCAGCAGGCACCAGATGAAGGGCGGGATAATCCAGGAAAACGGGCCAGCGCTCATCTGGCGTCAGGTTGGAGCGGCCGATGAAGGACAGGCCCTCCCGGTCGACCCGGACATGCTCGGCCCAGAAGACCGGAATTCCGTCGCGCTCCAGGCGTCCTACATTCTGTTCACTGGCTATGTACCAGACCGGGACGGTCAGGCCGCCGGCAAGTACCCAGCTCTCCAACAGCCGGTCATCTCCGTTGACCAGGAGCAGGCCATTTTCTTTCATTCCGCTTGTGATGGAGGTTTTTTCTTCCAGGATCTCAGCCATGGAACCCAGTGATTCGGCATGGGACATGCCGATGTGAGTGATGATCCCGATGTCCGGCAGAGCGATGCCCGACAGGATCCGGATCTCTCCCTTGCGGGCCATACCCAGTTCAGCGACCAGGGCCTGCGTTTCCAGTTTGGTATTCAGAATGGTCCGGGGCAGGCCGACCTGATTGTTGTAGTTTTTCGCGGATTGCTCCGCCTTGACCTGTGACTCGATCATCTGACAGATCATCCGCCGTGTGGTAGTCTTGCCCACACTGCCCGTGACCCCGATGACACTGGCCGGCAAAGTAGTCCGGAAGCCTCTGGCGATAGCCTGATAGGCCTTGCCGGCATCCTCCACGATCAGAAGATCCGGGGCCTGATCTTCCTTGTCAAGGCGGTCCAGAAAAGCTGGCAGCTGGGAGGCCCCCTCCTCGATGACCAGAAGGCCCGCTCCTCTGTCGGCCGCGGCTTCCAGAAAACGGTGGCCGTCAAAACGGTCTCCTTTGAGGGGGACAAAGACTTCACCCGGGAGCATGGTCCGGGTATCCGTGGAAATAGAAGGATAAAAGCGCTCTGAATCAGCGGCGTGCTTCCTGGTCTGGCGCAGGTCGCCCCCGGTCCAGTGCTTGATTTGCATTGGCAAAAATCGAATCATATACAGGCATCTTTCAACGATTACTAGCCGCCGTCCTCTTTGGCAAGACTTGAGAAGGTCAGCCGAATGATGGTCCCCCTCTTAACTTTGCCTTCGATTTTGTCTTCGTATTGATCCGCATCGCAGGGCGAACCGGTCTCGTCATTCTGGAGCACGGGCGCTCTGGATGACGTGGCCGGAATGCTTTGTTCGATGACTGTTCCCGCCGGCATGGCCGGTGGAAGAATCGAAACGCCGTACTCGGCAGCCAGCCAGACGCTCTCGTGGTAATTACACCCGCTAAAGTCCGGCACAGCTACCCATTCTACTTCATCTACACCCTCCGGGTAAAGCCATACTGTGGTGCCGGCCCCAACCTTGGAACCGGCAGCCGGTGTCATTCTGGCCAGTCTGCGGTCAGGGAAGTAAGAGCCCTCTCGCAAGGCCGGTGCAAGATGCAGCCTGGACAGAGCCAGGGCCGCTTCCCCGACTGTCAGTCCGGACAGATCGGGCACTTCCACCGGCAGGCCCAGCCTGTAGAGTTCATTGGACGTGTAGGTCTGCTGGCGGCCGGTCAGATTGAGCAGACGGGCGGCGACACGATTGGCGGCCCGGGCCGCGGCTGATCCCAGCGCGTCGCTGGTCTGGGGCTTGTGAATGGAAATCAGGATGACATACTCAGGCTGGTCGACAGGCGCAAGACCGATGAAGGTGTAAGTCCGCTGGCCATCGCTGGAATCAACGGCTGTCCCCGTCTTGCCTCCCAGTTCGAAGCCTATGGCCCCGAAAGTATTGGCCGCTGTTCCTACATTGACTACATCTGCCATCAAGGAACGGACTCTCTGGCAGGTCTGGTCGGACAGGAGGGCCTTGGCCTCCTGGAGTTCGAAAACTTGCATGTTTTCGATGCCGTCGCCGCTTGAGGCATAGCCCAGCCTGGGCGTGACCAGATAGCCCCCGTTTCCGATGAGGGCGAAGATCTGAGCCATCTGAATGGCTGTCAGGGAGGAAGATTCGCCGAAAGCAAGGTTGGCGAAGTCAATTGGCATGGGATCCCTGTGAAGGTAGCCCGAGGCCTCCATGGGCAGGTCAATGCCTGTCTTGCCGTAAAGACCCAGCTTCTGTATCCACTCATAGAAGAGATCCTTGCCCACCCGATTGGCCAGCTGGACAAAGACCGGGTTGCAGGACCGGTAAAAGGCCTCACGCAAGGTCTCCTGGCCATGGCCGTAACCCGTATGGCATGTGATGGTTTCCCCCTGAATGGTCAGGGGATCATCTTCAAAAAGAGTCTTCTCCGAAGCGACGCCCTCTTCAAGCGCGATAGCCAGGGTCAGGGCCTTGAGGACCGAACCCGGTTCATAGATATCGGTAATATTGATGTTGTCCCAGAGATTGGCGGACCGGTAGGCGGTCTTCTCTTCGGCCGGGAGGCGGTCCCAGCTTTCTGCCGTAAAGCCCAGGGGCAGGCCGGCCGGATCCGAGGCGTCATAAGCCGCCAGCTGGCCCATGGCCAGCACGTCTCCGGTCTTGACTTCCATGACTAGGCCGTTGACAGCGGAAATCAGGCCCGCCGCCGCGCCGGCTGACTGCAGTTCCTCCTGGAGGATGGCCATGACCTCCATATCCAGGGTTGTCACCAGGTTGCGGCTGCCCTCAGCCGGCCTTTCAACCGGTTTGGAAAAGGGGGTTACACCCTTGGTGGTGTAATTATTGCGTTTGGCGTAGAGATAGCCCGCCTCGCCGGACAGGAGGTCATTGTAAGCGGCCTCCAGGCCGGATACGCCGGAGATTTTCCCCTCCTGGTTGCGGGTGAGTCCCAGAACAGACGACCCCAGGCTCTCGTTGTTGTATACCCGTCTCTCTTCCGGATCAAAGCGCACCCCGCCTACGCGGTTTTGAATCAGCCATTCTTCCAGTGCTTTTGCCTGTGTCTCAGCTACATCGGTGGCAACTGTCAGATAAGTCAGCCGCTGGTGGCCGGTCAGCTTTTTCTCCAAACCGGCCCAACCGGTCGCCCGGTCGGTCCGGATGCTGTCCAGGATAGCCTGGCAGGCTTCTTCATCGAGGTCCAGATAAAAAGCCAGCTGATCCACGATATCCGTATCTTCTATCCCCTTGACCTTGGTAGAGACATCGCCGGGCGTGATCCCCACCCGGTAGACATAGGATGAGAAGACAAGAGGGTAGCCGTTCCTGTCAAGTATCATGCCCCGGCGCGTCAGCTGGGTCTGGGTAGTGTACTGCTGGTTGGCTGCTCTGGCGGCCAGGGCTTCCTGGTCCCGGATCTGCAATTGATAGAAACCGGAAATGACAACGGAAGCCGCCAGAAAGAAGACCAGGAGGATCAGAGTCGTTTTAATATGAAATGCCCGGCCCGGCCGCTTGATCTGCGGCTTTCGCAAAGATGGCTTGTGGGACGGGTCTCTCATGGCAAACCTCAGGGGTAAGGCGGCAAGCCCTGGATCAATGGTTTTTGACCCAGGTCTCGATAGCGGCCAGCCACTCTGCCTCGCTCAGATTTTGGCCGGCAAGGTAGCCGCCGCCGTCAGGGATTTCGGTTTCTGCCCGGAAATAGACGGAGGATACGTAGCGGACCTGCTCAGAGGTGACCTTCTGCATGCCCAGGCGGCTGGCGGCCATCTCACGGGTCGTCTGCATGGAGGCTTTGGTAGTGATCTTGTCCTGGATCAGGCTGTTCTCCTTATCCAGCTGGCCGATCTGCCTCTGGAGGCCGGCATTGAGAAAGCTCATTTCCGTCAATTTAGCACTGCGCCAGGTGACAAATCCTGCCACCGACCCCACCAGGAGAAAGACAAGCAGGAGTCTGGTCACAGTCCTGGCGTGAAGACGGCCGGCTGCCTTGTATTGTCTGCGGATGGCCGCCTCCTGCTGGAGTCTGCGCTGTCTTTCCGCCCTTTGCCTTTCCTCTTCCCTGCCGTCGTATTCGGGCAGGACGTAGGGTTGGGGCCGGACTACTTGTCTGGCCAGATTGCCGTCACTGTAATAACTCATACCTGATCCCCCTTGAATTCAAAGACACGCATCCTGGCACTCCGGGCCCGGGGATTCCTTAGAATCTCCTCCGCTGACGGGCTGATGGGTTTGGGCGGCCACTGGCGGCCCAAGGGTTTTTTGCCGCAGATGCAGGCGGGAAAATCACGGGGGCACTGGCAGGGATTCTGCCAGCGCCGCATGGTCTGTTTGATCATCCGGTCTTCCAGCGAATGAAAGCTGATCAGAGCCAGCCGGCCGCCCTGGGCCATGACCGGCGGTATGACGTCCAGGAGATGGGCCAGCTCTTCCTGTTCCTGATTGACGGCCATGCGGATGGCCTGGAAGGTTTTGCGGGCAGGATTCCCCTCCCTCCGTTCCCGGGCAGGGACAGCTGAGGC
>JBBAEW010000081.1:0-8404 GCA_041655695.1 Saccharofermentanales bacterium | reverse complement strand
ACTGATGGAGGGGTTGGTGCTAATTTTAAAAATAATTGATTAAATCTATCAACCGCAACACCGGTTCTTGTCATTTTTGTAAAATCAGTATATATACCATAATCATATTCTTCAGTATATTCAGCATCTCCAATAACATTAGTTCCAGCCATATTATTAACATACTCAACTGTTGCACCGCTTAAAATATCAGTTGATTGTGGTGTTTGTAATGATAACTGTTCTTGTGTTATCGTCTTTTTTGCTATCTGTTTACCGTGTAATTGTGGCATATTATATTTTTAATTTTTAATTTCTTATTAAATAAATAAAATCTATTTTATCATAGCTACTATCTAAATTATAACCAGCGATTGATGGATTCCAATATAACTTATCTCCTTTTTGTTCTTCTCCTAAAATTTTATGTGTTACACCCCCATCATTTGAAAAATAACAATCATATGGATATTCCTTACCACCTACATTAACTTCTAATCCATTTACTGTTACTCTAATAAAATTTCCTTCTAATGGAGTATCAGTTATTCCAGATATTGTCGCTAAATCACCATCATTTTCAGTATCTAAAGATGGCATATTTAAATTAGATTTAGAAAAAACTGAACCTTGAAAAGTTGGAGGTGTTGGAATAACATCTTTATCAGTTATAATTTTTTTATAATTATTTAATTTAATTAATGCATCAATTGCTTCCTGTGATGAAGAAAAATCTAATTGTATTTGATTTTTATTTTCAATCTTAATATTTATAAAAACTGACTTGGAATAAAAATACGCAACATTTGGATCCACAATATATTTCAATCTGGATGATTTATCATATATTTTAAGTCTTGTATCATTAGAATTTGGTAATCCTACAAAATTATGTATAGAGTAGTTAGCCATTAATAAATAATTAATTTTTTTAATTCTATATATAAATTAAAAAAATTAACTTTTTTATACATTTTAATATCAATAATATTGATATACAGATACATAGTTTTTTATATAAAAAAAACCCCCATTTTAATAAAAAAATGGGGGGTTTTTATATATAATTTTTTTAAAAATTAACCATAAACTCAATCGATTCTAATTGTTCGGTAGAAATATCAGTTGGTAAATCTTCAAAACCGACTTTAGAAAAATCAATTTCAATGTCATCATTTAACATATTATTATATTCGTTTATTTGTTTTTCTCTTTCTTTTATAAATTCTTTATTTTTTTCTTTTAATTCATTTAGTTCTGATTCAAATTTTTCGACATTTATAATTTTATATCTATTATTTTCAATAATAGGATTACCTTCTTTATTTTTTTCACAATTAATTTCACATAAATTAATTCTTTGTTTTTCATATTCTGTAAATCCTTCACTTGGTTTTACAACTTCTTCTAAGATTTTAATCTCTTCTTCAATTTTCTTTTTGTTCTTTATAAGTGTGTATGCAAATTTTACACCCTTTAATGAAGATACTTTTTCAATTGATTCCATATAAACATATAAATCTTTTCTTTTCATATTGTATGTATTTTTTTTATTTATATATTATAAAAAATTGATCCCGTTTAAAAAATTATTGAATAATTAATTTAAATTTAAAATAATTATTATCTAATTCCATTTTTAATGTATATTCACCTTTTGGATAATTGCCTTTTATATAAAATTTAAAATCATCATCAACAATTTTATCATGAACTTTTATAGTTCCATCAATTATTTGTAAACTTAATATTGGACTATACCCAAGTAATATGCTTTCTAATAATTCTAAATCAATAATATAATTATTTGTGTAATATTTGAATAATCCATCATTTATTACATCTAATGTTTCGCCAGACGTACTACCTGATGTTTCTCCTGATAATATATAACTTTCTAAAAATACTTCAGTATAATTAAAAGTATTTTCAGAATATAATATATTATTTGTAACAATATTATTAGTTGATCCAGTATTACCATCTAAATATAAATAAAAATCATTATTGTATTTATCTACATCTATGTAAGTAATACCCGTATCACTATATAAGTAACGTTCTTCAATAAAATTAAAATCTATAAAATGTGGAGCAATTCCAATTGGTTCTATGCTAAATAATAAACTACCCCATCCATTAAATGTTATTTTAAATATAATATTATTTATTGTTATATTAATATATTCCCCCTCTGTGGTAAACTCATATTGATCATCACCACCTAAATCCCAAATTAGTATATTTTCACTATCTGTTATACCAGAATTCATAATTGTGATAGTATGTCCACTTATTATTATATTTGTTGTACTACCAGATGGACCAGTATATACGAAATTAGTCTCTACCATAGCATCACCTAGTATATAATCATTATCTGGATATAATATAATATCACCTTCAACAATTAAAATTTTTGATTCTAATGTTTGATTACCTGCTCTATCTGATATTATAAAATCAATATTATATTGTCCTGGTTCAAAAATGGGAGAGAATTCATCATCATTTAACAATAAAGTAGTTGCAGATATTGCTATATTTTTATCGACATTATCAACTATACTATCTATTGTTTTTCTTAAAATATCATCTTTTGTTATTCCATATGCTGGTACTCTTAAATCAAATGGGATATTCATATTAAATATTTCATTTATATCATTTTTGAAATTTATAATAGGTGGTTCATTATCTATTATTACTACAAAATTAATATTGCTATAATTATTGGCAATATCTCTAGCTGTTACAATTACATCATAAACCCCCATTTCTATAATATCTGTTATTGTTTCTATTTCACCTAACTTTCTTATTTTTATTATAGCTGATTCCTTTTGTATATCACCATCTCTATCATCATATATAGTATCAATGAAATAATTTAATATATCATACTGTGATATGGTTTCACCACTATAAGGATAATTGTACATATTAGGTTGTACTATTGGATATAATAATGGATTCATAACTATTAATGGTGAATCAACATCTATAGATGGGAAATCTTTAGTTAAATATCTATTATTTGAATTATTTATCACCCAATTTATTCTACTATTAGCTTGATTCATTTCAAACATACTATTAAAAAATAATCGTATAATAGTCAATGATTTAGTGTTTATTATAAGTTGATATTTATCTTCATTTTTTTCAATTGATGTTATTTCTTCAAAGTCCAAATATAAAACAACATTATCATGTAAATCAAGAAAATGAAATTGAGTTGAACCACTAACATCAAGTAAAGTATTCCAATATGTATCAGTAACTATACTATTATAATATAAATCTTTAAATTCAACAACATCATTTCTAATATCATCTAAATCTATATCACCTTGTTCCATATTAGCCGATAAAACATCTACATATACCTTTACATCACCTGGATTATTTAAATAAATTTGTGGTATTCTATTAGTAGAATTTCCTGTTAATACCATTAATTTATGTGCCTGTCTAATTGTTGTAGAATCATCTTCATACCAATATTCTATAAACTGTTCTTCTTCTATTACACACTTTGGGTTTGTTTCATCATATGTAATTTTAAGTGCTAAAAATGTTATATTGTTACCTAAAAAACCATACACAATTGGTTGATTTAATGCACCTGGATTCAATATCATTCTTGATGTAAATTGGGATTCATATGGTATTTCGATGCCTGCTAAATTCAATTTACCGTTTATATTTGGTCCTTCTGTTGAAATTAGACTACACTGATGGAATCTTATTATTCTTGATGTTGGTGGTAACATCTTATTTGGTTGTATATACATACTACATTATTTATTTTTAATGTATATATAAAAATATACCATTGATATTTTATATATAATATTATTAAAAATTTAAAAAAATAATGAAAAAGTTAACAAAAGAAATTTTTATAGAAATATCAAAAATATTACATTGTGATAAGTATGATTATTCTTTAGTGGATTATAAGAATATGTATACTATAATTAAAATTATATGTCCTATTCATGGTATTTTTAAAAAATCCACTGTTAAACATTTAAATGGAAGTGGGTGTAATAAATGTAAACAGACTAAAGGAGAAAAACAAGTAAGATTATTTTTAGAAAATAATAATATTAATTATGAATTAGAAAAAAAATTTAAAAAGTGTAAAAATATTCTACCTTTGTCATTTGATTTTTATTTACCATTACATAATACATGCATTGAATATGATGGTATTCAACATTTTAAACCTATAAAAATATTTGGAGGAGAAACAGAATTAAAAAAGACTAAATTAAGAGATCAAATAAAAACAGATTACTGTAAAAATAATAATATTAAATTAATAAGAATTAAATATAATGAAGACATAAATAAAATATTATTAAAAAAATTAAAAATATAAATTATGAATTATTCTGATATAGAAAGAGAATATTATATAAATAGTATAAAGGAAGAACCAATAAAAGATTCTATTAAATTATTAAAAAGGGGTGAAAAAATAATAATAAAATCTAATATAAATGATTATGAATGGTTAAATATACCATTAATGTTTGTTAATTATAATAAATATTTAAATAGAGCTAACCTATCTGATTATAAAAATAATATTTATATGATAGATATTAATAAGTTTGATAATGACAACCACTCCATATGTTTTATATAATTTACCAAATTTTTAAATCAATTTTCTTATTTTTCATACCATTTTTAGTAGGTATACTATAAATTATTTTATTTGGTTTAATAACAATAACATCATCAATTTTTTGAATATATTTAGAACCTCTACCTGCTTTAACATAACATATAGTCATATGAGGATGGTATACTGGATATTCATTTTCGTTTGGTAATTCATTAAGTGTAGAGTTTAATTCGTGTAGTAAATTATTTTCGATATCAAATTTAACAACATCATATTCTGTTCCTTGGAATATAGATATATTTTTAAGTACTATGACAGGTTTTGGTATACCTAATAATTTATCCTTAACATCATCTTCTGTTATAGATGGTAAAAAACCGTATAATAGTGTTATATGTGGTTCATTTTCATACCCATATCCTTCTTTATCATAAACATCATCTTTATCAATAATCGACAAAATATCTTTTTTCCAATTTGGAATATCAAAATACATCATTGTAACACCATATTTATATAATGGTTCTTGTTTTTTCTCGTTTAATTCTGTAAATTTTTTCATATCATCATTATTTTTTGGTTTTAAAAAATTCTTAATATACTCATTAAATTTTTTTATATGTTTCATTATTATACTATTTCTTTTTTGTTATGATTGAACCCTTTTTACCTTTTTTACCTTTAAGTATATCAGTAGTTTCTTCGTCTTCAAATTGAACACCAATATCCGGATAGATTTCACCGCTTGCATCTTTATCATATTTCATATTAAAATATTCTCCGAAATTTAATAAATCTATTTTTTGAAATCTATAATCTTTATTTAATTCTAATAAATTATCAATATGTTTTTTTATTCTATCTACCATATTATTAAAAATTTCTACGGTATTTTCTGTCATCACCCCAATAGGTTTTTTCCTTTTTTTATTATATGATCCAAGAATGATTTTAAAAATATATTCTATTTTATTACTCATTTTAATATATTCTCTTGTTTGTTTATCTCTTATTAAATTTATATTAATTTTAAATTTATCTCTTTTAATAAATTCTGGTATTATTATATCCCATTTTTCTATATCTTCTTTCATATTTTTTATATAGTCGTTAAAAAATGTGCATATTAAATTTATATACATTTCATCATTTGTTAAACCGTTTGGTTTATATTTTTCTATATTAATTAATTGTAAGAATTCTAAAAAATTAACAATTATTAAACTAAATATTTGAGAGTGTTCTGTTAAATTACCATCAATGTTTTTCTCAAACATAGGATTTAATATTTCAAATGTATATCTATCATTACCATCTATTTTAATTATTATTTTTTCTAAATTGTCATTATATTCACCATCAGTCATTAAAAATGAATTATCAATGGATGGATTTAATATATTGTAGAAAAATTTAGCAAAATTATCTTCACCAAAAATAAATTTTAAGTCTTCTTTACTAGTCTTTAAGAATAATTGAATAACTTCAAGTTGTTTATTAGTTAATTTTCCTTTAAATATAAGAGGAATTGGATCAACTTGAAATAAATTAGAATATTCTAATATTTCTTCATAGTTAAATTTATGTTTATTATTTTTAACTATCGAAGTTAATATTAAGTTATTTTTGGGGGTTTTATTATATTTGATATTAGATGATGTTTCATCTGGCAGGTATTCAAAAACAAACCACCAGTTTTTATTTAATATATCAGTTATATAAGATGGTAAAGTGTGAAAAAATGCAAATGCCTTATTGTAATATTTTTGAACTGCTAAATCTATAAAATTTAATTCATCCCCTTTAAAACTCTTAGTTTTTATTATAAATCTATCACCATCATATTTTATATACAATTTAGATCCTTCAATATCTTCATATATAATTAGTTCTTGATTTTCTAGATTTTTAATGAATTGTTCAACATTTGGTTTTTCGTTTAAATTTATCATAGTCATAATTTTTTGTTTTTTGTTTTTAACAAATATTAATACTATATATTAAAAAATGTAGATTAAAAATGAAAAATGGAGAATTTAAATAAATCCCCCATTTTTTAAATAATTTAATAATTCTAAGATTCATATAAATCATTAACAGTTAATGTATCTATTGATTTTTCTATTTCACCACCTTTTACACTAGCAAAATTCTTTAACAATTTAAGTATTTTATTAGCTACTTTTCTATCATTTATAAGTAATCCACTTATTTCTGGATCATTATCAATAAATTCAATAAAGATAAATGGTGACATTTCCATTGTGGCAAATTCAATAAGAGTATCTTTATCTTTTACATCTTCATACTTCACTTCCATAATATCATCATAATCAATTGAAATTTCACCATTAAAATTATTTACAAACTTTTCTCTTTCTTCTTTATTTAAAGAATTCCATATTTGTTCATAATCATCATTACCAATTAGATCATACATTTCTCTATCGAATGTTATTGTTAATTCAACATTACCCTTTTTACCATCATTATGAATTATAATATTATCATCATCTAATCTATGTTTTTCACCATATAATTCAATATCTACATAACCTACATCACTTAATTGTTTATTATGTTGTCTATTAGCAAAATCACTAAGACTTTTAGCTCTACTTTTATGTCCTTTTTTATCTAATTTTTCTGCAGCACTTTTATATGTTTCTGGTTTTAATTCCTCGTTTAAGAAATCTTCATATTTTTTAATATTTTTCATTTTATTATTTTTTTTTATTTAAATATATATTAAATTTTTAACCGTAAAATTCTTTCATTAAATCTTCGTATTGTTTAGGAGTAATCCCTAATTCTTTCATAATCTTTTTTAATCTAAAATCATTCATTAAGAAAGCACTCAATAAATAAAAAACAAAAATGGATAAAAACACTGAATATCCTACGGTTGAATATAAAATGACCCATCTAGGGGCATTTGATACTGTACCCGCAAATCCAATTAAAAATAGTAATAACAAAATAATCATTGCAAAATTTCCTATTTTAGACCATTTTATTTTACCTTGTTCATTTTCTGTACCGAAATGTTTATAAGCAAATTTAATATATCCATTCGGTGGATATTTATTTACAACTTCTTCAAATCTTTCTTTTGTTATTTTCATATTATTATTGATTATTTTTTGCTACGCTTTTAAAAAATTCTATTCCATTTTCATAAGAACATGGACCTTTAACACCACCTATATATTTATCACCTTCATAAACATTACATATATAAGCATTTTTAAATTTAGTATGTGGTCTCATATTAAATGTTAAATGTGGATATGTTTCTCTTAATAACGATAATTCATCTTTATATTGATTTTTTTCTAATACACCAACAGGATCAATCTTTATAAAATTTGATTTATCATAATCAACATTAACTTGACCTATTTTATGATTATTATTTTTAGTAACATTTTTTCTTTCAGTATAAACAACTTTAGATTTCCCTGTTGCCTTACTATTTTTAACTGCTAGTTCTGCAGCCTTTTTAATAACATCCTTTGGTATATCATCATCTTGTTTTTTTATAACAACATGAGAACCAGGTACACCAGATACATGTAACCAAATATCATCGTCATTTGCTATATCAAATGTTAATATATCATTCATTTGTGCACTTTTACCGATTAATACTTCGTACCCATCTATAATTTGTTTTTTATAAATTTTACTTGGTTTTATACCTTCATTTAAATTATAATTATCGTTAATTATTCTAAATATTAAATTAGAACCATATGAATGTTTTTCATCTATAACATCATA
>JBBAEW010000080.1:0-8778 GCA_041655695.1 Saccharofermentanales bacterium | reverse complement strand
TATCCTGGTCGCCCTTTTGAGTTTCCTCTTTTTGATGATTTCTCCGGTGCTGGCCTTCCTCGGAACCATTCTCTGGCTCCTGGTCGGACTGGGTTCCCTGGGATTGGTGATTCTTGGAATTATCAACGCCTCAGGAGGCAAGGCCAAAGAGCTGCCCCTGATCGGCAAAATCAAGATCATCAAGTAAGTCGGTCAAGACAACTCTTCTCAAGGAACCCCCCGGTTGAGGCTGAGGGGTTCCTTGATGTTTGCCCCTGATCCCGTATCTTTTACACTTGACAAATGACCGTAACTGGCTAACCCTATGAGTCATGATTAAAACATTCAAATACATGCGTACGCGGGATTGGATACTGGTCCTGGTAGCCGGTTCGCTGACCATCCTGCGCGTTTACTTCGAACTCAAAATTCCTGAATTCATGAAGCGGGTCACAGAACTCATCATGACCGACGGCAACAGCCTCAATGATATCTGGATCACCGGCGGCTGGATGCTTCTGACTGCCCTGGGCAACCTGGCCGTCATGCTGGTCGTCTCTCTCATGTCAGCCCAGGTGGGGGCCTCCTTCGCCAGCCGCCTGCGCATTCTGCAGTTTGACCGGGTCTCGACCTTCTCCATGGAGGAGATCAATCGTTTTTCTACGGCCAGCCTGATTACCCGCTCGACCAATGATGTCTCCCATATCCAGTTCTACAGCGCCATGCTGATCCGCATCATGATCCCGGCACCCGTTACTGCCATCTGGGCCATCAGCAAGATCACCAGCCAGGGGCAGACAGCCTGGTCCCTGGCCATGAGCGTAGCCGTTGTCTTCCTCCTGATCCTTATCTTCATTATCTTCAAGTTCGCCATGCCCCGCTTCAGACGGATACAGACCCTGACGGACAACATAAACCGGATTATCCGCGAGCATCTGCTGGGCATCCGGGTCGTCAAAGCCTACAACGCTGAACCCTTCCAGGGCGCCAAATTCGAAGAGGCCAACCAAACCCTGACCCGCAATAACCTGGTGGCCCACCGGCTTATGATTATCCAGGGTCCCGGTATGGGCCTGGTCATGAACGGCCTCAGCATCGCCATCTACTGGATCGGCGCCGGACTCATCCAGGCCGCCGGCGGCCAGGATAAGATCTTTCTCTTCTCCAGCATGGTGGTCTTCATGAATTACGCCATGCAGATCGTCATGTCATTCATGCGGATGAGCATGCTCTTTGCCATGGCACCCAGGGTGTCCGTTTCAGCCAAGCGTATCCGGGAGGTTATTGAAACCCAGCCAGCCATTCCTGACGGCAGCCTGGAAGAGTCAGAGGACCTCGCGGCGCCCTCCATTGAGTTTCGCAATGTCTGCTTCCGCTATCCTGACGGGGCCAGCTATGTCCTCAAGGACATCTCGTTTACGGCTGAAAAAGGGCAGACCGTTGCTTTCATTGGGGCGACCGGCAGCGGCAAGAGCACCCTGCTCAACCTGGTGCCCCGTTTCTATGAAGCCACCGAGGGACAGGTCCTGATCGACGGTATAGACGTCAAAGAATACAGACAGGCGGCTCTGCGGCGAAAATTCGGTTATGTACCTCAGACTGCCTTCCTTTTCTCGGGCACCCTGGAAGACAATATCCGCTACGGTGAAAACTTCCTGGAGGAGGCTTCGATGGAATCCCTGGATGAAGCCGCTTCGATTGCCCAGATCAAAGACTATATCGACACACTGCCTGAGGGCTATGAAGCCTCCGTCGCCCGGGGAGGAACCAACTATTCCGGCGGCCAGAAACAGCGGCTGTCCATTGCCCGCGCCATCTTCCGCAAACCGGCCATCTACCTCTTCGACGACGCCTTCTCAGCCCTGGACTACAAGACAGATCAGGCCCTGCGCAAGGCGCTCAAGTCCAAAATGGAGGGGGCTACTTCGCTGATTGTGGCCCAGCGGATCGGGACCATACGCGACGCGGACAAGATCCTGGTTCTGGACGAAGGCCGCCTGGTCGGCAGCGGAACCCATGCCCAGCTCATGGAAACCTGCCGGGTCTACCAGGAGATCGCCCTGTCACAGCTATCTATGGAGGAACTGGCCTCATGAGTCAAAAAGAATACAAAATTGATGATAAAACACGCCTCCAGCGCAAAGGGCCGCCTATGGGCGGCGGCAGGGGCGGTATCGGCATGCCGGTTGAAAAACCCAAGAGTTTCGGCAAAACCTGGGTCAAGCTTTTGGCCTACAGCCGTTCAGAATGGGGCCTCATTATAGGCTCCCTGCTGGCGGCGGCTATCGGATCCATCCTTTCGCTGGTAGGTCCCAAGCGGCTGGCTCTTGTTGTCGACGAGATCGAGCGTGGCCTTTCCGGCTCCATCGATTTTGGAGCCATGCGCAGCCTGATTCTGGTCCTCATCGTCATTTACGGCGTCAGCACCCTTCTGGGATATTTTCAGAATTTCTTCATGACCGGTGTCGCCCAGACCATCTCCAAACGGATGCGGCGGGAGGTTGCTTCCAAAATCAACCGGGTGCCCATGGATTATTTCAATAAGGTTTCCTACGGGGACATCCTCAGCCGGGTTACCAACGATGTGGACGGGATCAGCCAGGCTCTGGATCAGGGCATTGCCTCGATCGGTTCCTCCATCACCCTCTTTTTCGGCTCCCTGGCCATGATGTTCATTACCAATATCTGGATGGCCCTGGTGGCCGTAAGCGTCACCTTGATCGGCTTTTTCCTCATGACCTTGACCATCCGCGCCTCCCGGAAATACTTTGTCGCCCAGCAGCGGGACCTGGGCGATATGAATGGCCATGTGGAAGAAATATACGCAGGCCACAACATTGTCCGCGCCTATAACGGGGAGGCGGAAGCCCGGCGCAAGTTTGACGGTATCAATGAACGGCTGCGGACCAGCGCTTTCAAGTCCCAGGCCCTGTCTTCCATGATGATGCCCATGATGTTCTTCATGGGCAATCTGGGTTTTGTCGCCGTGAGTATCATGGGAGGCCTTCTGGCCTTTCAGGGGAAAATCCCTTTCAGTGTCATCATCGCCTTCATGATGTATATCAGACTCTTTTCCAACCCCCTGCAGGAGTTTGCCCAGGTGGCGACGCGGCTTCAATCGGCTGCAGCCGCCAGTGAGCGCGTATTTGAGTTCCTGGAGGAAGGGGAGGTTGAGGATGAGAGCGGCAAGACTCTGGAGCTTACCCAAGTTGAGGGCCGGCTTGAATTCCAGGACGTGCGCTTCCGCTACAGCGGCATGGAGGAAGACGTCATCCATGACTTCACTGCCTGGGCCAAGCCAGGTCAGAAGATTGCCATTGTGGGACCGACCGGGGCCGGCAAGACAACCATGGTCAATTTGCTTATGCGCTTCTATGAAATTGACCACGGCACCATAACCATCGACGGGATCGATATCAGGGACCTGCGGCGCGAGAATGTCAGGGAACAGTTCTGTATGGTTCTCCAGGATACCTGGCTCTTTGAGGGTACCATCCGGGAGAACATTGTCTACAGTAAGCAGGATGTCTCCCACGAAGAGCTTGTCCGCGCCTGTGAAGCGGTCGGCCTGCACCACTTCATAGAAACCTTGCCTCAGGGCTATGACACCGTCCTGGGCGACGAAACCAATCTCTCCGCCGGACAGAAACAGCAGATTACCATCGCCCGGGCCATGATCGAAAACGCCCCCATGCTGATCCTGGATGAGGCGACTTCTTCAATCGATACACGGACCGAGCTCAATATCCAGAGGGCCCTGGATCAATTGATGGGCGGCAGGACCTCCATCATCATTGCCCACCGCCTTTCCACCATCAAGAACGCTGATGTGATTCTGGTCATGCAGGACGGCAGGATTATCGAACGGGGCAGTCACGACGAGCTCATGGCTCTCAACGGCTTTTACGCCAGTCTTTACAACAGTCAGTTTGAGCCTGCCGCTTAGGCGGCAGGTTCTGAATCCTGCATGATTTATCATTGTGCCTGTATGAACGATTGTACGAATTCGATCGGGCCCTTCAGGTGAATTTTCTATCATACGGCATGACCTGTCCCATCTTCTGGTCGTAATGAGAAGAGGCCTGTCTTTTAGCGGCAGGGAACTGTTAGAATTAACAAGGACCGGACAGGGGGAGCCTGCGCTCTCATTGACAAGCGACAACCGTTCATATATCGTTAACAAAGCGTTTGACGTTTTAATTATAAAGAGTTGAATGCTCGGATCACATGTACGGATCCGGCGGGGAGCAGATTGAGCGGGATCGTATGAAGAGGGAAAATGATCTGCTGACAATCATCCTGAAAATATCTGCTTGGTTTAGGAGGTAGCGAGGATAATGTGGCAGTATTTTATTAAGCGGATACTGTTGGCCATCGTAACGGTATTCGTGGTAATCGCCATCACTTTTTTTGCCATGAATGCGATCCCTGGCGGACCCTTTGACAAAGAAAAGGCATCGGATCCGGCCACCATCAAGGCCCTGACTGAACGGTACGATCTGGATAAGCCCATCGGGGAGCAGTTCATGATCTATTTGGGCCGGCTCATGCATCTGGATCTCGGCATCTCCATGCGGAACGGCCGTGAGATATCCAAAACCATCTCAACAAAATTTGCTGTTTCTGCCAGGATCGGCGGTTATGCCATCATCGTTTCCTTTGTTGTGGGCATCGCCCTGGGTATCCTGGCGGCCCTTCGCAGAAACAAGATGACAGATCGGATCATCATCTTTTTTACCACGCTCTTTCAATCCGTCCCGGGCTTTGTCATGGCAACTCTGCTCCTTCTGATCTTTGCCCTGCAGCTGGGATGGTTTCACGTTTACAGCGCGGACAAGGCAAGCCTGCTCCTTCCGGTTGTGTCCCTGGCGCTCTATCCCATTGCCTATATCACCCGGCTGACCAAATCCAGCATGCTGGATGTGCTGGCCGATGATTATGTACGGACTGCCCGATCCAAGGGGGTCAGCCCCTTCATGGTCGTCGCCAAGCATGCCCTGCGCAATGCCGTCCTGCCCATCATCACCTATCTTGGCCCCATGGTTGCCTATACACTGACAGGCAGCCTGGTTGTCGAGACTGTCTTCACCATGCCCGGCCTGGGGAGTGAATTCGTCCAGAGCATCTTGAACCGTGATTACACCATGATCATGGGGACGACCATCTTCCTGGCATCGCTCATGGTCGTTATGACTCTGATCAGCGATCTTATTTACAAGATGGTTGATCCCAGAATAACGTTTGATTAAGGAGACAGCCAATGAGTGATAAAAAGGACCGGGCGCCTTTCGCCAAAAATATCCTCAGTCTGCAGGTCGATCTGGACAAATTCACACCGGCCACGGAAGAGGATAAACAGAGTTTTGAAGTCATGCGGCCTTCCAGCACCTTCTGGAAAGACGGTTTTAAGAATTTCAAGAAAAACAAGATGGCCATGACCAGCGTCATTGTCCTGGTCCTCATCATTCTGGCCATCCTGATCGTGCCGACTTTCGTCCCCTACAAATACAGTGAGACCATCAAGGTCAACGGTCAGAGGGACCGGTCGGTCGCTAATCTGCACCCTTACAAGTGGTCGGAGAAAGAGCAGGAATACATCGACAACGGAGGAAAGCTCTTCCCCCATGTCATGGGAACCGACCAGTTGGGCCGCGACTATCTGATCCGCGTCATTATCGGGACGCGCATCTCGCTCCTGGTCGGCTTCTTTGCCAGCCTGATTGTCCTGGTTATCGGCCTGGTCTACGGTTCCATATCCGGTTTCCTTGGGGGCAAGGTGGACCTTGTCATGATGCGGATCGTTGACATCATCTATTCGCTTCCGGATACGCTCCTGATCATCCTGCTTTCCTTTGTTCTCAAGGAGACCATCGGCAAGCAGATCCAGGGGACTATCCTGGCCAAGCTGGGGACGGGCATGATCAGCATGTTCATTGTCTTCGGCCTACTTTACTGGGTCAGCATGGCCAGGCTGATCCGCGGCCAGATCCTTTCCATCAAGGAAAATGAATATGTTCTGGCGGCGACGGCCATGGGCGCGTCAACCGGACGCATGATCCGCAAGCACATACTGCCCAACTGTATCAGTGTCATCATCATCTCAACCGCCCTGCAGATTCCTTCGGCCATCTTTACAGAGAGCTTCCTGAGCTTCCTTGGCCTGGGGGTGGCAGTTCCCATGCCCAGCCTGGGGTCACTTGCCAGTGACGCCCGGCAAGGCTTGCAAACTTACCCCTATAAGCTGATCTTCCCGGCCATCATCATTTCCATGATTGTGCTGACCTTGAACCTGATCGGCGACGGACTGCGCGACGCATTCGATCCGAAGTTGAGGAAGTAGCCATGGCAGAGACAATTTTGGAAGTTAGAAATTTGAGCACCTCCTTCTTCACCGATGCAGGTGAAGTCAAGGCCGTCAACGGGATCTCCTTTGAACTTGAAAAAGGCAAGGTCCTGGGAATTGTAGGGGAGTCAGGCAGCGGAAAGAGCGTCACCGCCTATTCCATCATGCAGATCCTCTCCTTTCCCGGCCGTGTGACCGGCGGCGAGATTCTTTTCAAGGGAACCGACCTGCTCAAGCTGCCCGACAAGAAGATGAGGGAATTCCGGGGAGAGAGCATCAGCATCATCTTCCAGGATCCCATGACCTCCCTGAATCCGGTCTATACCATCGGCAATCAGCTGGATGAGGCCATCCGCCTCCATACCAACCGAAAGGGCGCCGAAATCCGGCAAAGATCCCTGGAGCTGATCCGGCTGGTCGGTATCAATGACCCGGCCAGGCGTGTCAAGCAATACCCGCATGAACTGTCAGGCGGTATGCGTCAGCGGGTCATGATCGCCATGGCCCTGGCCTGTGAACCTGATATCCTGATCGCCGACGAACCGACGACTGCCCTGGACGTCACAATCCAGGCACAGATTCTTGAGCTGATCGCTGACCTGCAAAGCCAGTTCGGCATGGCCGTGATCATCATCACCCACGATCTGGGGGTCATAGCTGATATGTGCGATGAAATCATCGTCATGTACGCGGGCTCCATCTGTGAACGGGGGACGACCGATGATATCTTCTACTCCCCCAAGCACGAATACACCAAAAACCTCCTGCGCTCCATTCCCAAGTCGCAAAAATCAGCGGAACGGCTGGTACCTATCGCGGGCAATCCCATCGATCTTCTGAATCTGCCGGAAGGCTGTGCCTTTGCGCCCCGCTGTTCGGCGGCCATGAAGATCTGCCTGGAGGAACACCCCCATGAGGTTGCCATCAGCGCGACCCAATCGGCCGCCTGCTGGGTCAATATCCGCGACGGGCTTGCCATGCAGGAGGAAGCAGAAGAGCCTGTAAATGCCGACATGGAAGGAGGTGGCAGCCAATGACCAGTGAAGATAGAAAGATCTTGACACCAGCTCCGGATGCCGCTCTTTGCCCGGATGACCTCTACAGGCCCGATCCGGAAAACATTCTGGAAGTCCATAACCTGAGCAAGCATTTCGATATCAAGACGGGTTTCTTCAAGTCCCTGCCCCTGAAAGCGGTGGATGATGTCTCCTTCTTCATCAAATACAAGGAGACCCTGGGCCTGGTAGGTGAGTCGGGATGCGGCAAGACAACCGTAGGCCGGACCCTCATGTGGCTTTATCCTCCGACGGCAGGGGATGTCTACTTCGACGGAGCCGCCATCTGCGACAAGAATGTACGGGCCCTGCGCCGCAATATGCAGATGGTTTTCCAGGACCCCTATTCCTCGCTCAACCCCAGGATGACCGTCGAAGACATCATCGGCGAATCCCTGACCATCCACCGGGTCTACAAGACCAAGGAGGAGAGGCGGGAGCGGGTTCATGAACTCATGCGCCTGGTCGGCCTCAACAAGGAGCACGCCACCCGCTATGCCCATGAATTCTCAGGCGGTCAGCGCCAGAGGATCGGCATTGCCCGTGCCCTGGCTATCAATCCCAAGTTCATTGTCTGTGACGAGTCGGTATCGGCTCTGGATGTTTCCATTCAGGCCCAGATTCTCAATATGTTCAAGGATCTGCAGGATAAGCTGGACCTGAGCTATCTCTTTATCGCTCACGATATTCTGGTCGTCACCTATATGAGTGACCGCATCGCGGTCATGTATCTGGGCAAGATGGTGGAGCTGGCAAAAACCGATGAGATCAATGCCAACCCCATCCATCCCTACACCCAATCGCTTTTCTCGGCCGTGCCCATTCCCGACCCGGTCACAGCCAGACAAAGCAAACGTATTGTGCTTGAAGGGGACGTCCCAAGTCCGCTGCATGTGCCCAGCGGCTGCGCCTTCCGTACGCGCTGCCCTTACGCCACCGAGCAGTGTGCCCTCGAGACTCCGCCCTTTGAGGATAGAGGCGATGAACACTATGTCGCCTGCTGGAATCGTTAGGCCATGTGAACACAGAAATCTGTGGGACAGAGATCATAAGAAGCAGGCATCCTGATCCGTCAGGTTTGCAGCCGGACCGGACCGGCATCAAGAAACCGGAAAAGCTTCCAGTCTGATGGAAGAGGAAACAAAGGAGGAAAGAATGAAGAAGTTATTGACAATCCTTTTGATGGCCGTCATGATCTTCACACTGGTCGCCTGTGCGCCCAAGGAGCCCGCTAAAACGGATCCGACGGAAGGCCCCAAGCCAACAGCGACCGACCCCGGCGGGACCGACGGCCCCGTTGTTGAGGTGGTTGATCCCCATAACTGGAAGGAATTTGACCAACTCATCGAGGAGATCAAGTCGACCAACGACTTGGAGGCCCGTGTCCTGCTCATGCACCGG
>JBBAEW010000079.1:0-9025 GCA_041655695.1 Saccharofermentanales bacterium | reverse complement strand
AAGAGAAAGGGAGCACAAGATTGACCTGCGTTGCCGCCAGGGCAGATGCTACCAGGATTATCTGACCTTCATGGGAGACGACCCCTGGCCTATCGTAGAGATGGATTCCGTGATTGGGGTGATCGGCGGCAAGGTCCTCTTGTCCCTCTATTTCCAGGAGTCTTCCATGCTGCTCCTGTTCTTGCGTGAGCGAAATACCGCCCAGTCCGTCATCGACCTCTTCGAGCAACTCGACGACCACGTTGGCCGGGAAACCTTTTGCCGGCTCTTCCCCGTCCTTCTAACCGACAACGGGTCGGAGTTCTCCAACCCCAAGGCGATTGAACTTGATGGGGAAGGTCAAAGGCGGACCCGGATCTACTACTGTGACCCGGGGACACCCAACCAGAAACCAGGGGTGGAAGGCGCCCATAAGCACTTGAGGCGCATCCTGCCCAGGGGAACTTCCTTCAACCATCTGAACCAGAAGGATCTTAATCTGGTCATGGGCCATGTCAATGGTTTCCCCAGAAAAAAGCTGAATGACCGGACCCCACTCCAGTCATTCAGCGCCACATTCGGGGAGGACATCCTGGAACGCTTGAAGGTCCCAGCCATTGATCCTTCCCAGGTAACTTTACGGCCCAGCGTCTTAGATAAATAAGGCGCTGATTCTATAAAAGGCCCGCCCTGAGATTGGGTTCTTCTCTTAACCTTCCAGGCCATCCAGCTTAAAGTGTCGTGAACGACAAATGGCTCGATTGGCTTGTTTAGCGCGGACTTCTTTTCGGCCGACAAGCTCATTCTAGCATTTTTCTTCGTTTTTCGGGGTCTTTCAAAGCACGGCAATACCCCTGCCACGATTTTATTTCAAGATTTCTTGGATTCCTGCTCTACTGTCCAGCTTAGCTTGTCATTTAGCGCTGTTACCGGTCCGCCCGGGCCTTGTAATCCAGGTAGAAGGGAGTCTTCTCCACCGGCAGATCATCCGTGAAGAGCTCCTCGGCCTCAAGGACCCGCAAGGGCCCGAAAGCCAGCTCAAGGCGCAATCCGCCCGCCCCGTATGTATTGTAACGGTGCAAAGGATGATCCTGAGGAATCAATTGATCGGACAAGTGCAAGATGGGGCCCCCGTGAAAGACCAGAGCCAGGGGGAAACTCTCCGGCGACTCCTTGGCAAGATCCTCAACCGCTGCCATGACCCGATCCAGTCTGGCGGCAAAGTCTTCATGGGATTCACCCCCTGGCGGCGTGACCAGGCCAAAGGATTCAACGAATTCACCATAAAGGGGATCGGTCGCTATCAGTTCCGGATGAGTCTTGCCGTCCCAGTCCCCGAACTCGCGTTCAACCAGATCGGGAACAAGCTCAATGTCCATGTCCGGGAAATAGAGCTCGGCCGTCCGTCTGGCCCGGATCAGGGGCGAGGCCCAGAGAGTCCGGATGGAAGGCGAGGCCCCCCGTTTTTGTCTTTGCTCGATCAGCAATCTGCTTTCCGGCAAAATATCGTAGTTCAGAATCTGTCCCTGATACTCCCGTCTCAGATTCTGGAAGGTCAATCCATGGCGGATCAAATAGACGGTGTGTCCCTTTTCCTGCATTCACTTATCTCTTTTCCAGGGGCAGCCCTTTGGGGCTGCCCATTATTTATATCTATCCCTATAAGAAGTAGTCGGCCAGGTTGGCTGCCGGATCCTTGCGGCCCACCAGCAATTCACCGTCCGAACAGCTCAGAAGGGCTGTGACACCCGGTCCGTGTCCTGACAGGATGCAGTTGGAGTGGACGACAACGCCCAGTGTCCTGGCGCCCTTCTTGTACTGACGGCCATAGCGGTTATCGCAGTCCAGAAGCAGAACCAGGTCACCGAAACGGAGCTTGTCCAAACCGTATTCCTTCAGGGCATCCAGATCGCCCGTCATAATATCGTAGTCACCTGTATAGGCTGAAGCCGCCCCGATCCCGGATCCCATCAGATAGGCCGGCACTTCCGCCACACAGGGCACGACCAGACGGCCATCCTCTTCCTTGGGCGCGATCTTCTCAAGCAGCTCGGGCGACAGGTTCAGGCAGGCGATATCCGGATAATCGCAGAGCTCCAGCCCCAGTCCCTTGGCACGAATGAGGACCTGGTCCCCGATCTTCAGCTTGTCCAGGGTCTCCGGATCGAAATAGCACATGGTATGCTCGATCCCTCCGTGTTTGCCCGTGACGAAACCCTCCGCTCCCTTGGCGTCCCCGTCCACTACAATGGCCCGGTTGCCGACGCAGGCATTGTGCATGACGCCTTCGTTTTCCGACTTATCTTCATTCCGCAGGCTGACACCGGGCTCCACATGGTCACCGGCCAGCTTCATGCAGCAATCACCAATCTGGTAGTTATAGACGATCCCGCCAACTCCGGGAAGAACCCGCGGCTGGCCCAGGTTGTCAATGCGATAACCGCCCCGGGAAGTGGGCGCGTGGATTTTTGCCTGAACCGACATCTCCACCAGGTGTTCTTGATTTGTTTTCATCTTTACCTCCTTGGACCCAACGGGTTTTCCATATCAGCCTATCACAGGCAGGCAAAAGGAGAGGAAGGCGCAACAAATCCAAAGATGGAAAGCAGCAACAAAACCCTTGAATTATCCCGCTAATTCATTTTTTTAAACTAATTTCTACTAATATTCTAAAATCAAGTCCAATATTCGCCTTAAAACCATAAATAACCCTTGACATAGCTAAGTATTACTATACTAGTATGGGGTCGTACATAATCTTTGGCGAATATCCCAGATATCTCTGGCTTATACGCCGGGATTTTCGTCTATTTTACAAAGGTCATACCAGCACTAAGAAGCAGCAATCCAACAACCCTGGATTGTTAAGAGAAATAAGAAGAAATGGCTATTTCTAAATGAAGCGACTCCTCCTTACCTCCCTTCTCCTCCTCGCAATCATCTCTTCCATGCTGGCCGGCAGCCTGGGCTACTACTCTCTTTCACTGGATCTTGCCACAGGCAGCGTCTCCGCCAAGGAGTTCATCTTCCTGGGGGAAGGCACCGAATCTTTCCAAACCGATGCCCTGATCGCTCCATCCGAAAAAATGTCCTGGCCTTTCAAAGTTAAAAACTATGACCAATCCGCCGTCACTCAAACCGGCCTCCAATACCAGCTGACCATCACCGTAACCGCCTCCAAGGGCAAGGAAGCTATTGAACCCCTGGAAGTCAGAATCCTCAACTCCGAGGGCCAGGTCCTCAACAGCCTGACAGGTATCGGCGTCTTCACAGTCAACAGCAGCTTCCCGCTTCAAGCCAACGGCCAGTTCCACGACTACAGTCTTGAAATCCGCTGGCCGGAAAAAGGCAGCAACGATATCGGCTACGCCGGCCGCAATTACGGCAACACCATCACGGTCAGCGCAACCGCCACCCAGACACCCCCCAAGGAGGGATAGCAAAAGCAGCAAACCAGGTATTAAGAAATGAACCGGAAATACCCCACCTCACTCCGGCAACATTTCAAAAATAAGCAAATGGCACTAAAAAAGGAAAAAGGAAGGGAAAACAAATGAAAAGAACACTCATGATCATAGGCCTGGTCCTGGTTATCACGGTCTCACTGATCGCAGGAACACTGGCTTATTACCAGATTACGATTGATCCCCTGGCGACGGGAACTGTGTCTGCCAAGGAATTCACCCTTACTGGTGAAGGCAGCCAAGCATTTGCTGTTGCGAACACTATCGCACCCGGTGAAGAGGTTTCCCTGGATTTCTCTGTATACAACCACGAAAAGGGAAATAATATTACGCAGACAGATATGAATTTGGTCTTCAAAATCAAGCTGGAGGAAGATAAACACGGTTCCTCCGGACCGCTCCTGTCCAGGCTGGATGTCGTAGTCTATCAAATTGATTCTGACGACAAGCCTACTCTGATTGACACCGACTTTCAGGGCGGCATTTACACCTTTGCCGGGACTCCCTTCGTGGCCGATACAGCGGATTCCCGTCAATACCAAGTACTTTTGAAATGGCCCTATGACAAACCCGGTTCAGAGGGTGAAGCAAGCCACACTCTCGACACGCCCTTGGCCGGCGCCAATGAAGTGACCTGCACCGTCTCCGTTGTCGGGACTCAAGTCAATCCTAATCCGAGTGGAGGTAATGAAGGACAGCAACATCCGTAACCCTAACCCTTGAGCTCTCATCCAGAGCACATCCATAGGGCCGCCTGCCGCGCAGGCGGCCCCCTTTTCGATGAGATAGGGTAGGATAAAACGACCTGTTGACAAAGTTCCGTGATTTGGCTGTTTCTTGATAAAATGAATCATGAGGTGACGCTTATGATGGGACGACAAGATAAGCAGCTGAAGATGATCTTGCTTGATTTATCCTCCATGGTTCCAGAAAACCATTTGCTGCGAGTTATCAAAGAGCACATCGATTTTGACTTCATTTATGATCACGTGAAAGACAGGTATTCCACCTTAGGCCGACCATCAATAGACCCTGTTCTGCTCATCAAAATGCTGCTTGTTGGGTATCTATACGGGATCAAATCGGAGCGACGGTTAGAGGAAGAGGTAAACCTCAATATTGCTTATCGATGGTTCTGCGATCTGGATCTTGATCAGCGCGTCCCAGATCATTCCACTTTCAGTCAAAACCGTCGCCGTCGCTTTCAAGATGGCCAGCTCTTTGAAGATTTATGGGTAGGGCTTCTCCGGCAAATCATTCAACTCAATCTACTGAAAGGTGACGTAACCGCCTGTGATGGCACTTACCTGCCGATACAGGTTTCCTCCAAAAGTTTGGTTGACCAAGAATATCTTATTCGCAAAGGAATGATTAGTTACTTGGATCTTCTGGATCAAGAATTGGAAGAGCAGACCGGTTATTGCAAGCATGAGCCGGAAGAAGACACAAAAACGGTCAAGATCAGTCGTACTGACCCAGAGGCGAGATGGATTTCCCATGGCAATAAGGTTGGTCTGGGCTATCTTATGCAAACAAGCACCGACTGTTCCACCGGCATAATTACGGGAGTGGACGTTTACCCCGCCAATCAGAAGGAGAGCAACGTTGTCTTGCGGCATCTGGACAAACAGATAAAGGACGGTGTTCCGATCCGCCGTGTAGTACTGGACAAAGGATATGACGTAGGAGCGGTTCACAGGGGGCTCGAACTTTTGGATATTGAAGGTTGGATTGCCAGCGTTGAATTCCTTAATACTGCGGATAAGAAAGGCATGATTTATCAACCTGAAGAAGATATCTTTATTTGTCCCAAACAAAAGTCTCTTCCCTTCCATCACCTGGTATGTCAAAAAAGCACAGGCAAATATCTACGCTGTTACCAGGCATCGCGCGAAGACTGTGATGCCTGCTCTCGTCGGCAAGAGTGCCTCGGTAAGGGGGTTAGACGAAGGCGGATACTCGCAAGTGGTTATTATCCTGCATTTTACCGCGGTAGGGTGCGGATGGAAGAGAATCCAGATCAAGCGCGTTACTACCTCAAACTCAGGCAAATCTGGATTGAGGGGCGTTTTTCCGTCTTGAAACGGGAACATAATCTATCCCGATTACAAAAAAGGGGCCTCATCAAAGCAAAAGAGGAGTGCATCTTGGCCTGTCTGGCAAATAACCTGAAGAAGGTGGCGGATATCATGACCTCAAGGTCCTTTGAGGCCATTTATTTTCTCACCAGTTTTCGACTGTCACGAAAATATCGTCAACCTTCCGTCTCTTTCGCTCTGTAAAGTTGACTTTGTCAACAGGTCGGATAAAAATACAGAACAAAGAAACAGGATCGAGTCAGTATGCCTGAATCAAGATGGACCACCCAGGAAGAAATTGAGGCCATGCGGCTTGTCATTGCCCGGGAAAAGGAAAGGGTGGCTTCGCCTGCATCCCGTTTTGGCCGGAGTCTTGTTAAATGGTTGGGACGCGCGGCTTTCTTGGCACTTGTTCTGGTACTCGTCTTTACCTTTATCACCATTCAAATAACCAAGAGCAAGGGGGAGACACCCTCCCTGTTCGGCATCTATCTTTTTATGGTTGAGTCCGGGAGTATGGATCCGACCATTCCCCGGGGCACCGTGATCATGGCGCGGAAGCCGGATGATCCGACGGCTCTTGGCAAAGATGATATCGTCACCTTCCGGACCCTGGGGGGAGCTGTAGCTACCCACCGGATTGTTGAAGTACTCACGCTTGAAAACGGAGGTATCGCTTACCGGACCAAGGGGGATAACCCCGACAGCAGTCCCGATCTGGAGATTTTGGATCCGGATCGTATTTTAGCCAAATTCGTGGCCAAGATACCGCTGTCATAGAGGGGGTGCTTATGGGTCGAGCCAAAAGCAAAGGTTACAGCCAGCTCCTGGGTTTCTTTGAGACCGTCCTCCGGCTTGAGGATCTCTCTTCCCGTGAGTACTACGCTCTGGATGAGGGGGAGATCCAACCTGTTTTGGAAGATCTGTCTCTGTCTGTCAAGCGGGGGGAAATCTGGACCTTCTACAGCAAGCCGCCCTATACCCTCCAGGTTCTCCTGGAGATCATGGGCAATATGAGGCCGGCCGTCATCGGATCCTGTTTTCTTATGGAAGAGGAGATTTCGGGTGACCGGAAGATCATGGACAACCTCTTTTATATTGGCAACACGGATATGCTCTACCCTTACATGAATGTATTGGAAGCCCTGATGTTCACCTGTCCCCGGGAAGGGCAGGGTGCCCTGACCCGTCAGGACCATTTCTTTGAGACCCTGATTGAGCTTGGCCTGGGCCACCTGTCACTGACGCCTGTCAGGCGGCTGACCCGGGAGGAAAAGGCTCTGGTTTTACTTCTTGCCGCCTCATATGACAAAAGCCCCCTGGTTATCTTCAACCTGCCTGACTATGTCTTCAATGAAGATCTCATGGAAATCGTGGGGGCACTGGCTTCGCGAATTGTTGAAGACAAGCGGTCCCTGATCCTGGGAAGCACGGATCCCAATCTGGTGGAGTCGGTCTCGACCCACACCGCCTATATCGATCAGGGGAGCCTTTGCTACCAGGGAACCCTGGAAGAACTTCGCCAGACCTATGACCGGACCCTGGTAGCCATCGAGGACGGGAACCTGGAGGCGATTCATGAGAAGCTTGCCCTTCTCTTCCCTGAACATCTGCTTACCTTAGAAGAAGAGAAACTCATCCTGTCGGATCCGGATCAGCGGGCATCCGACCCTTACGCTATCCAGCAGGAGATCATCTCAGCCGGGATCACGCCCCAGGTCATCGCCATCAACCGAAAGTCCGTCAAACATGCCTTGCGGACCCTGGGAGACTCCCTATGATCTACCGTGACGGTTATCTGGGCAAGGAGCTCCGCCACGGCTCACCTACGGCAAGGGCAGGCACTCGGAAGAAGATGGCCTTCAGCCTCTTTATGGGCCTCTTGTCCTTCGCCTTCTACTTCATGGCCCAGACCATGACTGAAAGTATCTTTGCCGAGACCCTGCCCCAGGTCATGCAGGCCAATTACTTTTCGACCGCTTATATTTATGTCCACGTGTCCTTTGTTTTATACGCCTTCTACCTGATCTACCATTACCCGGACCTTCTGTTCACGGAAATCCGGGACAATGCCTGGTACCCTCTCCAGAAATCCGGCCGCCGGCCTCTTTCCATGAGTCTTCTGAAGATGGCGGGTCTTCTTTCCTCCACCGTCTTCATTTACACCATGGGTTTCGTCTTCACGGTCTTTTGACCTTCTTTTTGAAATACGGCCTGACCGCCCCCTTCCTGCCTGCCCTCTACCTGACAGGCCTCATGGATGTCCTGGCCCTGACAGCCCTTGCCCTCTTCCTGTCCGTCTTTATCCGGACTGTGACCAACGGCCGTTACCTGACCTTGTTGGCTCTGATCCTGCTTTTCGTTTTGAAAGTCAGGACCGGTTACAGCCGCCTGATCGCCAATCGGCTGGCCATGGTTGATGTCAGGGTTCTCTTTGACCCATCCCGGTCCCCTTTCACGCTGATTCTGGCCGGACTGACAGTACTTGCCCTTCTGCTGGCTTTGGCCGGGGCCCTGGTTCAATCACGGAAGATTGGGGTCAAGATCCAGGGAATCTTGCCTGAAGACCGCCAGGTTTTGATCATCAACAGGAAGACCGGCCGCAAAAGAACCCTTGATGAAAAGCGGGTTTCCGCCAGCCGAAAAAAAGTCTTTGACGGTGTCATCACCTTCCTCATCGTCTTTTTTATCCTATTGGCGCTTGTCATCAACGCGGGCATCCTGGTCATCAACGCCACTTCAACCGGCAGGCACGTATCCATCCAGGGGGTCATCCCCTACATCTTCAAGACCCGGACCATGGAACCGGAAATCAAGCTCAATGACCTGGCTTTCTTTGATGTCTATCAGGAGAATCAGCTGATTGAAGTCGGTCAGATTATTCTCTTCGATGAAACAGAAGACTTCTTTGTTGAACGGGTTACAGCCAAGGACGCCTCCGGTTATACCGTGGACATCGACAGCTATCCTGCCGGTTCCGATCGGGGATCCATGATCAAAAAGGTCAGCCGCGATCAAATCAGCGGTGTGTATAAGAGCCGGAGCCGGTGGCTTGGAGCCTTGATCCTCTTTGCCAACACCATCTTCGGCCGGGTCCTCTTCCTCCTGATTCCCGCCCTCCTCCTCTTCTTCCAAAAATACGTTCTGCAGCGTAAAGAGAGGGAGGATGGTCCTCCCTTATCCTGATCAGGGGAAATCCCGAAATAGACGGGAAAAAAGCAAAGGCCCCGCGACATGGTTGTCGCGGGGCCTTTTGGTGGGTGATACTGGACTTGAACCAGTGACCCCCTGCATGTCACGCAGGTACTCTAACCAGCTGAGCCAATCACCCGGGGCCTGCCTAAATTAACATAAGAGGGGGAAGACTGTCAAACCGTCGTGTCGCCTAGCAAATAATACCGCCGAACGAAAAATCGTGACCTCGTAAATAAATCCCGTTAAAATCCTCCTTAACAAAGGAGGTAGAAAACATGGATTTAACGATGGCAACCAAACGACAAATTA
>JBBAEW010000078.1:0-9202 GCA_041655695.1 Saccharofermentanales bacterium | reverse complement strand
GCCCCGCCTCCAGGAGTTTCACCTTGAGATCCTGCCTGGCCGGATTGCAGGCCAGACCGTACTGGGTGACCAGGAGATCCACATCCCTGCCCGGCGTGGAAATGGTCCCCACCCGGTCAACAATCAGGGGCAGGCGGGCACGGAGCAGAGGAGCTACTATGACGGACAGTTTCGCCCCGGCGGCCGTATCGCTGTGACCGCCCGAACCGCCCATGATGATTCCCTGTGAGTCTGTGTGGACATTGACATTGAAGTCCCGGTCGATTTCCGTGGCTCCCAGGATGACCACATCCAGGTGGTCGACGACCGCGCTCTTGGCAAAGGGGCTGGCGTAGGTGGAGGCACTGATTTCGCGGTGGTTTTCATTCTCGATCATGGAGCCTACCGCCTGACGGTCAAAGCACTGGACATCGATCAGGGATTGAAAGAGACCCTCCCGGAAGAGATCAACCAGAAGGCCGGTGATGCCGCCAGAGGCGAAGCTGCCGCAAATCCCCTCCCTGCGCATGATACGGCCCAGGGATTGGGCGACGGCCAGGGAGGTGCCCCCGGCTCCGGTCTGAAAAGAAAAACCATCTTTAACCAGGCCTGAAGCCGCCAGGGCGTCAGCCGCATAATCAGCGATCAGAAGGCCGACGGGGTCGCGGGTCACCCGGGTTGTCCCGGAGACGATGCGTTCCGGATCGCCGATGGAATCCACCACAAGAACCGCATCCACCAGGCGCTCGTCAATGGAGGCCGGTGTCAGGGGGTAGTCTTCCAGGCAATCAGTCAGGACGGCGACGAAATCAGCCATCTGGGCATCCGGCATGGCGTAGCCGATGGACCCGAAGGCGGACGGCCCGCCCCGGCCGTTGCAATTGCCGGCCCGGTCCGCGGCCGAGGCCCCGATGAAGGCTGCATGAACGTGTGTCTCTTTGCTCTCCAGAGCGGCCGGTCGGCCCCCGTGGCTGCGAAAGATGACCTGGCCCTCCAGGGCGCCCCCGGAAATGGCCCGACCGAGGGCGGGGTGCATGTAATTGCATTCAATTCCGCTGATCGTTCCATCGGCGATGGCGTCCAGGACAGGCGCGTGACAGGCCATGAGAGCAGAGGCGTTGATGGTCAGATGGCGCAGTCCCAGCCTGCGGCACTCGTCCACAACAAGGTTGAGCACCCGGTCCCCTTCCCTCAAATGGTGATGAAAAGAGAGGGTCATGCCGTCGGCAAGTCCCGACCGGCGGATAAGATCTGTCAGACTGGCATGGATTTTATTGTCCCTGGTCATTTTGACGGCCCTCCTTCCCTTGCAGCAAGTCCCGCCAGGCGGCCAAGCTCGATGACCCGCTCGGCCTGGCGGACAATGGGCGGATCGATCATTTTTCCGTCCAGGGACACAGCCCCTGTCCCCTCTTCCCGGCCTCTCCGCATGGCTGCAATGATCCTGTGGGCCTGATCATATTGGGCCTGATCCGGCGCAAAGGCCTCATGTATGGTTTTCAGGTGGAAAGGCGAGATGCAGAGTTTGCCCGTAAAGCCCAGGCCTATGGCAAAGCGTGTGTCAGCCAGGCAGCCTTCCAAATCGTGGGCGTCAATGAAGGGGGTATCCAGGGCTTCAATGCCCGCTGCCCTGGCCGCCATGACCAGACGGGAGCGGCTGTAAAAAATCTCCAGGCCCTCCCTGGTTCTGGGGCAGGCCAGATCTGCTGACAGGTCCTCGGCACCCAGGGCCAGGGCAGTGACCCGGGCCGAAGCCTCCGCGATCTCCAGGGCATTCTCAATACCCCTGGCCGTCTCGATCAGGGCAATGATCCTGGTCTCCCCCTGCCTCCGACCCGCCTGATCCTCCAGATCCGTCAAGAGAGCATCCAGATCCTCGATGGCCTTGCGGCCGCCTGTCTTGGGAAGAAGGATTGTCTCGGCCCCCGCCGGGACAACCGCGGCCAGGTCGGCCGCGGCATGGGGAGACTCCAGATCGTTGATCCGGACAATCCGTTCACGGCTGCCAAAATCCATGGTCCGCAAGGCGGAAGCGACAAGGTCGCGGGCCGCGTCCTTATCCTGGGGCAGAACCGAGTCCTCCAGGTCAAAAATCAGGGCATCGGCCGGCAGCACTTCTCCGTTTTGGATCATGTTGGGCCGGTTGCCCGGAATGAAGAGCAGGGATCGTCTCATTCGTCACCTCCCCCGTCTTCCGAAGCCCGCCGGAGCGCTGTCGCAAGCCGGGCCCGGATGGTACAGTCCAGGGCGCCCTGGTCAGCCAGGTCAATGATCCCTTTTTGGATGCCCAGCTCATTCAGAACCTGATCAACGGTCTCCAGGATAGCCGGTCCATAGGCATCCTTGACAGGCGATTCCAGGTTGATGGTCAGGCGGTCGGACGGCTGAACCGTGACAAAAACATCTCCCGATTCCAGAGTCCCCGCCCGTCCCTTTGCGATCAATTCCATCCTCATTCCCTCCTTTATAGGGGGTCAACGAGCCTTTCGGAGGGCAAGAATCCGCTGCATCTCGTTATAGGCAATCATGATTCCTTCATCAACACCCATGCCGGGTTTAGCCAGAATCTGATCAGCCCGTGTAGCCATGGCCACATGGACACAGACCTCGGCTGACCGATTGGTCTCATTGCAGGTTCCGCCCTGGTAGGCCTTGACCCCATGCTCCTTGCAGTAAAGGACCGCTTCCGCCGTTTTGTGGAGGCTGCCTAGGTCGGGCGTCTTGATCTGAATCATATGGCCGGCGCCAGCGTCAACGAAATCCTTGACGTCCTGGAGGGTGTTGCACCACTCATCCGCCACCAGCTCGACCCCGATGGCTTCCTGGTCGACCCGTTCAGTCAGGCGGGCCAGCCATTCGATCTGACCTTCCCTTGTGCCTGCGTCAACGGGTCCCTCGATCCGAAGCGGGAAGGGTGCGGCAAGGGCTGCCAGTTTTTTCAGGTAGGCTGCCATGCCCTCCAGGTTGTCCAGGCCGAAGACCTGGCCCATCATGCCGTAGACGTCGATATGGAAGACAGGCTGATAGCCGGGGTCCTTGCGGAAGCGGATAACCCGGTCGCGGAGCCACTCGACATAGGCGGCCAGGACGGTTCCATCCGGGCCGATCTTGGCGCTGTTGTTGATGAGAGCGTGGGGCATGGCCTCCACCTGCTTGAGGATCATCTTGTCAGCGTTGTCGTAGCGGGCATCCCCCGACTGGGTAAAGATGGGAATGGGCCTGTCACTGACCTGACATTTGTATTCGTCCGCGACCACCTCGCACATAAGGCGACCGGTGGTCCGGGCCACGGCATCCAGGACAGCCTGGGAGAGGCCGTAGCGGATGGCTGTATGAAGCGGCTGACCCTGGGCGTCCCTGTAAGACTCAAAGAAATCCATGGTCTCCTGGAAGGAGGTCAGGGATTGTCCGGCCAGATGGGGCACCACTTCCTTCTGGATGACCGGGATGAAGTCAGATGAAAGAAAGAGAGGGTCCCGGCCTCCTGCTCCCGAATACTGGACGGCGGCACAGTCGCCGAAGGCCACCTGGCCTTCCTCCAGGATCAGGAGAAGGGAGATGGCTTCGCCCGGCTGGCGGATAGCGGTAAAGCCGGGGGTTAGGGGCTGGCCCAGATAGAAGCTCCCGTCACTTTCGGCTCCACCCTTGATGGCCTGCTGGTCATCAAAGTAGAAACCCGTTCGGGCTGGCGCGCATACGACTCTTTTGATTTTCATAGACTACTCCTTTTTATGGCTTGGGCCGCCCGACCAGGCGCCCCTTGCTGATTGCGTAAACATCATCGATGACCATCTGGAAAGAGGCCTGCCTCTTTTCGTATTTGGCCCGCTCTTCCATTTTCTCCCGGTGCAGGTCGACCAGCTCCGGAGTCAGGGGGATATTGCCCACGTGGAAGAGGCGGATGGCCCCGTCGTTGTCACGGGCGGGCAGCATCTTGCCCGCGTTGAAGCGGCTGGGGGCAAAGGGAATGTCCAGAACTCCCGAACGGATGGCCTGGATAGCCCCCTGGGCGATATCGCCCTTGCCCAGCTCCATGCAGCGGTCCAGGACACAGCGGGTCTCGGAGGCGATGATGACTTTCTCGTCTTTGAGGCTGTATGTATTGAGGCTCTGCTCCCCAAGCATGTTGATGATCTGGCGCGTGCAGAGCATGCCCGCGGCGTTGGCCTCCTGGGTGGGGACGCCGACCGCCTCATGGGGGGTCTTGACAATGACCTTGGTGGCGTGGGCCAGGGCCGCCACGGCGCTGCCCCAGGAAATAACGGCGTAGGCCTTGGATTCTTCCTGGGGGAAGCCGCCCATCCACTGGTGAAGGACGGTGGTAACCCTGACATCGCCGTAGCCGTATTTTCGCAGGTACTCATCCGTCAGGCTCTGCAGGACTTCAACCGCCGCCACGTCCTGGACCAGGTTGCCGCACTGGCCGTAGCCCACTGTCACATGCTTGACCCCCTGCTCGGCCGCCAGGAGGCTTTCGATGATGGCCACACTGTGCGAAATGAAGGGCGGGACCAGGGTCCCGGTCAAGGGCCCGTAAGGCTCGCGGTTGATGGGACAGCCAGCCTCCTCGTAAAGGCCGGTCAAGCGGTCCACATACTGCCAGTCACGGATGGTTGTCTCCAGGGGGACGTTCTTGGCGTAAGGGATATTGTAGGAAATACCGCCCCCTTCATAGCTGGTGTAACCTCCGGCGTAAGCGATCTCAGTCAGGAGGCGGGCATCGGGTGTCCCGTGACGGATCTGCAGGGGTGTATCCAGGGCATCGATCAGCTGCCGGCAGCCGCTGACACCGTGATTGACAGCCGGGAAGCCATTAAGCATGGCCTTCTGGGTCCGGACTGATTCGGTCACACCCACCTCGGCCTCCTGGTAACGGTTCTGCCGGGTGTAGCTGTCGATGGTGGTCGGCAGCAGGTCCGCCTCCCCCACATCCTGCAAGTAGGTCAGAAGCTGGATCATATCCGGGATCAGGGGGACGCCCGCCCGCGGCTGAACCAGCGTCCTGCCCTCGGCCTGCGCCTTGTCCAGCTTGTGGCTGAAGAGCTTATGGGCGGGAAGTTTCTGATGATAGGCGAAGGCTTCCTCCAGATTGACCTCCCTGCCGGTCGGCCACTGGGTCAGAACCTCCTTGCGGACGCTCTCCAGCTGGTCGCGCGTCCATTTTTTGTTGACTATTTGGTCCATACCTTTCTCCTGGTCTCATTCCTGCCCGGGCCTTCGGCCGCATGGGCCAAGTCCGGTCAATTCCTTTTTGATTATGCGAAGTGCCTTGTCCGGCTCACTCTCAGCCAGGACACCCATGGCTGAGAGGATATAGCCTTTGTCCAGAAATACCTCAACTTGATAGGGCCGCAGGGAGCGGGGAAAAGAATCATCGTAAAGAGCCCGCCTGGCGATGTCCAGAGGATGGCTGGCGTGGACCAGGGCCCCGCCTGTCAGGATCAGCTGGCGGAAGAGGCGCAGATTCTTGCCCGTCTGCATCCAGGTAAGTCCCATGGGGGTGTAGACTTCTTCCAGCTTGCCGGCATGGCGCCGGGTCGCCGCTTCAACAGCGGCGGCGGCCAGCGCATGATCCAGACGGCAGAGCAGGTCTTCCTGACCCTCTTGCAGGGGCCTGCCCACAGACAGCCCATGGATCAGATCCTCTATCTGACCGGCTTCAAGGCCCGAATCGCAGGCCAGCCGCTCCAGGCCCGCTTCCTCGACAATTCCGGGAATGCTGTGACGGACGCCGATATCCCCCTCAACCGTCCGCTTGGCCAGGGGCTCTTCCAGCCCCTTGACAATAATATTGGCCTCATCCGGCTGACCGGAGCCGATGGAGTAGACATCGGTAGTAGCGCCGCCCACATCAACCGCCAGGAGATCGCCCAGGCCCTCTTCCCCGGAAGTTCCCCGGGACAGGAGGTTCATGGCCGACAGGATGGCCGAGGGTGTCGGCATGAGGATGCCCGACAGAAGTTCCTGGGTCCTGGTCAGCCCCCGGGCCCCCACGATGTGTGACAGAAAGAGGGAGCGGATCTCTTTTTGAACCGGCTCGATATTGAGCTGGCCCAGACGGGGCATGACATTGGGGCAGACGGTCAGGGGAAAGTCGGCCAGAAGATTCTCACATTCGTCGACGGCACTGCGGTTGCCGGCCAGGATCAGGGGAAAACGGCAGGTCAGACCTGCCAATTTCCCGGCATTGCCGATGATGCAGTCCCGGTTGCCCCCGTCCGTCCCGCCGGTCAGTAAAAAGATGTCGGGCGGCTCCGCCTCGATTTCCGCCAGATCCCTCCTGGACAGCTCATAAGAGAAGATGCGGCGGATCCTGGCGCCTGCCCCCAGGGCTGCCTCCTTGGCCGCCTGGGCAGTCAATTCCGGAACCAGGCCTGACACCATCATGCCCAGGCCGCCGGCAGCGGATGAACAGGCCCGCCGGCTGACATAGTCCAGCCTGCCTGTTTTCTCCTCCAGCCGCGCCACCGCGGCCTCCAGGCCGATGCCGATATCCGTGGAGGCCGTAGTCAGGGAGGTGGCCGTGCCCAGGATAAGTTCCCCGTCAAGGTCGACAGCGGTCACCTTGGTGTAGGTGCTGCCAAAATCAATGAGGAGCACAGGCCGCATGCTAGTGGACTCCCAGATCCCTGGTCAGCCAGTCAATGGCCTCCTCAGGTGTTGTTCCAGGGGGAAAGGCGCGGTCGAAGCCCATATCCAGAAAGCGCTTCTCGACATCATTGAAATCCTGTTTGCCGACAACGATGTTGCCGCCTACATAGAGGAGGATGTCTGAAAGACCCGCCTCATCGCACTTTTCCCTAAGGCCCCGGCAATCCAGCTCCCCGTGACCATAAAGGGACGAGACAACGATAGCGTCGGCGCCCGTCTCAACAGCCGCCCCGATAAACTCCTCCTGGGAAACCATGACCCCCAGATTGGTAACGTCGAAGCCTGCGTCACGAAAAGCATATTCCAGTATCCTGATCCCGACGGCATGGACGTCAGCGCCGATGACACCGATGACCAGCTTCTTTCCATTGGATTGCCCCATTTTCTATAACCTCCCGCCTTCTGCCGCGGCCGTCCGGTCCAGCGAAAATCCGCGTAACTGCCTGGTTATTCTTTCAATTGCCTGTCTTATATAGAGAAGTGAGCCCTGATCGCAGTCAAACTCACTACGGATTATGGTTCTCTTTCCCTCTTTGTCTCCGCGGAAAAGCGCCACCTCGGCTTTGCCGATCAGATCGGTGTAGGCGGGAGCCAGGATCAGGGCGTCCGGCCCGTCCATAAAACGCCGGGTAGCCTCCGGGTCGCCCAGAAGACCGAAGGTAAGCTGGCGGCTGCCCTGAAAGAGCAGGTCAAGCTCCCTGGCCAGAATGCCGGCAAAGCCCTGACTGACCGTCAGGACCCCCAGGCTGGATTCTTGGGGCAGGGACTGACAGGCCAGAGCCGTCTCCCTGCTCATGGTGATGATAGCCGGCATGACGGCAAGCGAAGATCCCGCGGTCTTTTCCACTTCCGCCTGCAGCTTAGCCGGAGCGACTGCCAGATCGTAGCCGTGATCCAGGCGGTCGGGCGCCGCCAGGAGGTCACTGTAGGGGATGCGGTCCAGCCGCAGAGGGCTAAGACGCTCCATGGACCGGCTGATAATGGCGCGTTCCTCAGGGGTGGCGGCAACCACAGCCATTCTCAGAGGCCGCTTGGCTTCTGCTTCTTCCTTTTGCCTCAGTTTTAAATCAAAGAAAATAGCTGCCTGGCGTGTCGAAAAGCCCAGGCCGGTCAATTCCTCTATGGTTTTATCAATGACCTCCAGGGCCCGCTCCTTGCGGCCAGCGTGCTCCATGGGCTGCGCGGGATGGGCGATAAAGGTTCCCCGGCCTTCGCGGCTTTCAATCAGGCCCTGACGGGCCAGAAGATCATAGACATGGCGGACGGTCCCCGTGGATACCCCCAGCTGGGCGGCCAGGGCCCGGATGGAGGGCAGCCTTTCCCCTGCGGCCCGCCTGCCCTGGACAATCTCCTGCCGCAGTGACTCAAAAAGCCGCAAATAGAGCGGGCCGCCCTGACCCCCGGTCTGATCACCGGTCATTGGCAATAACCCTGCCGCAGGCGCCAGGCCCTGGGCCCCTCCTGGTAGAGGTTGCGCCCTCTGCTGTCAATAATGACGGTCAGTGGCATATCCCTGACTTCCAGGCACCGCATGGCCTCAGGCCCCAGCTCCTCCCAGGCGATAATCTCCGACTTGAGGATGGTTTTGGACAAAAGGGCTCCGGCACCGCCCGTGGCGGCAAAATAGACCGCCCCATGCCTTTTCATGGCTTCGATGACGCTGGAGTCCCGGTGGCCCTTGCCGATCATGCCCCGAAGGCCCCGCTCAATCAGATAGGGCGTGAAGGGATCCATCCTGGAGGCGGTTGTCGGGCCGGCTGACCCAATGGGCCGGCCCCGGGTAGCCGGCGAGGGGCCGACGTAATAGAGAAAAGCGTTTTCCAGGGGGAAGGGCGGCTCCTTGCCGGCCTTGAGGCAGTCGATCAGTTTTTGGTGACCCGCGTCGCGAAGGGTATAGAGGGTACCAGACAGGAGAATCCGATCCCCGGATTCAAGTTTGCGGGCGCTTGCCTCATCCAGGGGTGCCTGAATCGAAATAAAGGGCTTCTGTTCCATTTAGAGGATCTCTTTCTTGTGGCGGGCAACGTGGCAATTGATGTTGCAGGCAACGGGCAGGCCGGCGATATGTGTAGGAAGGGTCTCAATGGCCACGGACAGCGCCGTCGTGCGGCCGCCCATGCCCTGGGGGCCGACCCCCAGCTGGTTGATGGCTTCCAGCATGGAGCGCTCCAGGTCAGCGTAAAAAGGGTCGGGGTGGGGCTGGCCCGTATCCCTGGCCAGGGCCCTTTTGGCTGCCAGGGCAACCTGGTCAAAGGTCCCCCCTATCCCGACACCGATGACCAGGGGCGGGCAGGCATTGGGTCCGGCCTTGGCCGCTGTATCAATGACAAAACGCCGGACACCCTCGATTCCGTCTGCCGGACGGAGCATGGCCAGGCGGCTGGTATTCTCGCTTCCGAAGCCCTTGGCCAGGAGGGTCACAGTCACCCGGTCTCCCGGAACCAGGCGGGTGGTGACCAGGGCCGGCGTGTTATCGCCGGTATTGACCCGTCTCAGGGGATCCCCGACAACAGACATCCGAAGCCCGCCTCTCTGGTAGCCCCGGCGCACCCCTTCATTGATAGCCTCGTAG
>JBBAEW010000077.1:0-9213 GCA_041655695.1 Saccharofermentanales bacterium | reverse complement strand
TTGTATATGAAAAACCTGATGTGATATGGGCTGATGTTATAGGTGGATTATGGATATTTGTACTATTAGTGTATTACATATTCTTTAGATTATTTGGCTTTAAATTACCAAAGAAAAAATCCTAACAAATGTTAGGATTTTTTATTATTATTCGTCATCCTCTTCATCAATTTCAACAGAATTATCATAATATTCACCATCGGTATGTTCATAATATGAACTACTATCATTATCTGGTCTCCAATCAGTACCGTATTGATTTTCATCCGTATATACTTCAACAGAATCATATATATCTAAATAACTATTATACCAATCTGACCAAACAGCACATCTACTTTCAATATATTCATCATTATATTCACAATAAGTTATATCATCACCTGTATAATCTTCAACCATATAATAACCACCTTTTACTTCTATAGCATCACCTGATTTAACATATTCTTCACCATATTCACACCATATCATATTTTGTTCGGCGTAATCATCAGCTATATGTACCCCATATCTATCTGAATATGAATAATCACCATCTAATCTATAATCATCACCAAATTCACACCAAGTTAGTTCATCTTCACTATAATAATCACCATAATAATCAACATATATTCCTCTGTTAAATTCATCTGAATAACCACCTTCAGTATCATTTAATTCATAATATGGTTTATTTTTTTCGGTATTTGAAAGTATTTCATCTTCGTGGTAATAATATAATAATGTGTCTAAATATGGGTATGAACTAGGTTCACTTATACCCCATACTTCCATATTTAATTCTTTTTTGGTATCATCTAATGGATCTACTATATACGTATAGGGTTTACTGTTTTGGTGTGATTTATATAACCACCCTTCTTTTTTAGCGTATTGTATGAATAATTCAATATCACTATCTAATACTGTATAAACTCTATCCATAAATGTTCTACCACTTGGAATATTTAGTTCCCATAATAATGCTCTACCTCTAATTAAATTATTATCTTCTCTATCTTTTAGTATCAACATTTTTACACCATTATCTGAATAAAAATCAATATAATCATCACATTCTTCATACCTCATACAAGAGTTATTTAAAACACTATTATCATCTTCATCACCAGAATATTGTTTCTCATTGTACCAAAAATTTATATCACTACCTGATACTATTTCAAATTTAGATACATCTCTGTAAGATTTGAATATATTTACAAATGACTCTATATCCTCACCTGGTTTACCACTATTTTCGTATTTATCACCATATAATTTTTTTATTAATTTACCTATTTTTATTTTTGTTCGATTTTTTTTATATATTATAGAATTATCATCAGAATATTTATAATAATCATAATCATTTATATCATCTTCTGATTTATAACCTTTATCATTTAAAATTAAATCAATTGCTTTAGATGATGTTATAAATGATACCATATCTATACCACTATTATCAATATCAATATAAGATATTTTTGATTTTTGTTCACTTTCTTCAGATTTTAATAAATCTATGCTGATATTATTATTATAAGTATCAACAATATCACTCAATATAACCCTTAGATTACTGGAAAAAATTAATTTTATTTCTTTATTTTTTACTGATTCTACTAATGAATCTAATAAATATTCATTAAAATTATTTATCATTTTATATAATTTATTTTTAACATATATATTATTATTTTAATCTAGATTTTCATCTACATCGAATCCATTTTCATCATACCAATATTCACAACATGGATATTCTCTACCTTTATCATCTAAATGTACCCATACTTTATCATTTATCCATTTAAATGGTTTATCTTCATCTGTTGGTAAGTATTTTTCTTTTAATGGCGGATCATACCCATCTTCATTCACATAATTATAATTACATTCACATCCTCTATGTACACAATCATCACATTTATAGGGATTACCGCCATTAGAATAACCAGGTGCATAATACCAAACAGCAATTTTTCCACAATTACATTTTTCTTTCATATAAATTATAGTTAATTTTTAAATGTGTTTATATATATAATAAAAATCAATTTTATATTTTAATATATATATATATTATAAAAAATAAATAAATATTATGAAACATGTTAAGACATTTGAACAATATAATATCATTTTTGATGAAGAGAAATTAAATGAAGAATTTTTAGGATTTGGTGAAAAATTAAAAAAATCCATTGATAAAATAAATTCACTTGATAATAAATCAGATGAAGAAATTAAAAATTTATTTATGGAAGTTTTTGAAAAAACTAAAACTGCTACTAACATTGCTGTTAACCACTGGAAATTAATTAAAAAACAGTTTGATGATAATAAAATAACAAAAGAAAAAATGATCGAACTTTTAAACAAAATTAAAGATGATTATACGAAAAATAAGAAAACTGGATATTTAGTATTTTCAAAAGGTCAAGTATTGTATAAATTTTCATCCGCTATGAGAACATCTATGGGCGATGGTCCATCATATGGTTAAAAAAGGATATTAAATAATATCCTTTTTTAAAATTTTCATATCAATTTCATCTAGTTTATCAATACCACAATTGTTTATTTTATCTAATATATCATCAATTGATAAATATTTTAATTTATAATTATTAAAAAATGATTTATTTTTAGTTAAATTTAATCCTTCTATATTTTTAGATTCGATAAAATCAGTTGTTATATTATCTATTTTATAATTTAATCTACTATCTAATAAATCTGTTAATTTGTTAATTTTGTAATTGTCAGATAATAGAAAAATATATTGTATATCATTAATTATATCACTTTTTATGTATGTAATATTTTCGTCACTGTCAGGAAAATAATTATCATCATGCATATCAATATATGTACCATCTTCTAATGATATTTGACTAACATCAAATAATATAATTCTGAATAAATCCATTATGGTAAATATTTGTTTATTAATGAATTATCAAATTTCATTAAATTTCTAATAGCAGATGAACTAATATGCTCATATTTTTTATCACATGGTATATATAAAACTTTTGTATCAGGTTTTATATCTTTAATAAAAGATAGTTGATTAGATTCATAATCTAAGTCTATACCATTTCTTATACCTCTAATTAAAGTCACATCAACTCCAGAATTTTCAATATGGGTTATATAATCGGTTATTAATCCATTATATTCATCAACTTGATGAAATTCTAAACAAATAGGTACATTAATTTTTCTTTTTTCTTTATCGGGATTATTTCCAAATGCCACAATAACCTTATCGAATATTTTTTCTGCCTTCTTTAAAACATCATTGTGTCCAATATGGTAAGGATTAAAACTACCAGCATAAATACCAATTTTTGGTTTTCTTTTTTCTATATATGAAATTAATTGTTCAATATGATTAGATCTTTTAGCAACGGTTTTTAAAAATTCAATTCTTTTTTTCCTATAAACATCATAAGGTACAAATTGATATTCTTTGAATATTTTATGTTCATAATCAATTAAATCACCTATATCAGAATTTAAAATTTCTCTATCCAATAACCAAAATAATTTACTTAATGAATCAGTTGGGATTTCTGATGAAGATGTATCTTTTATTATTAGTGAACATCTATTACGTATATCTAAAGGTATTTGTGTGTATTCGTTTAGTAGTTCAATTGATTTTTCTTCATTATTTGATTTCTTTGGATTATAAACAATATCATGGAAATACGAACTTATTATAAGTATATCTTTATCTATATCACTCAAATCATTAATAGATGATATTCTATTTAATAAATAATTTAAGTGATCGATATTGTGATAATATCTATGTGGTTCGTTCCATTTAGATAATATATTATTAACTATTTCTTCTGATAAATATTTATAAATTGAATTTTTCATAATTTAGTATTTTTACAAATATAAGAATAATTTTTAAATCCTAAAAATGATTTAATCGCTAACTTTTTCCTTATTTTTCAATTCTTTAAACTTAGAAACTCTACCAATAATAGTTTGTTTTACACCATTAAAAATATTATGATTTTTAATTTCGGTATTAAATTTTAAAATTGATCCTTTTTCAATTGTATCGACATTAACTAAATATCTACTATTAATAGTACCAAATTTTATAATCTGGTTATTATTTTCATCAACCATATTATAAATATATGATGTACCAAAATCATTATTTATAGTTTTTACAGACATAACAGTTAAAATCATATTCATTTTATTACCAATAATACCAATATATTCAGATTTTGGTTTTAATAAATCTTTTTTATATTCTAAGTATGAATTAAATGCTGATAATAAACCTGACATATCCATAATTCTGATCCTTTTATTATCTGAATATGATTTACATTTTAATAAGAAATTTTCATAATCGGTATAATATATTTCTTTTTTGGTTTTAAGAACAGTATTATTATTTTCATATTCATAATATTCAACATCGTGTTCTCTACCTTTTACATCAATAGATGACCAATATTTATAAACATCATTCACTAATTCTTTATTAATATCGATATTTGAACTATCATTTAATTTAAAATATAGTTCTTTAACTTTATCAGTTGTAGATTCACCTTCATTTGCCCTTACCATTTTGGACCATCTGTCACATTCAATTTCTTTCCATTCATTTTTAATAAATTTACCATCTTTAATAACTTGATTATTAGCTAAAGTTAATATTTTATTAATATCAACTGCTTCTAAATCAGGATTCCATAATTTTCTAGTTATATTATCATAATAATCTTCATCAACAGCTATAATATCATTATATTTAAAATCGTGAAGTGCTTGAATTAATTTAAAATAGGATTCTGGTTTCACACCTAAAAATTTCTTAACACATCCACCACCAACCTTCTTCCATTCTCCTTTATCACTTTGGACTAAAAATGACTTTGTACGATGACGATGAAAACCACAATGATCACAATTAGTATCATATGGATTTATATCAAGTAAATTATTATCTGGGTCAATAGGGATTACAATACCTTCTAAATGACCAATAATAGCTTTTAACTCCCAACCACCATCAAATTTTAAAGTTTCTGGTAGTTCGATAGTAACATCAAATACATCAACTAATACTGGTTTAAATATATGACCTTCATATGATTCACCTTTATAGGCAATAAATTGTTGGGTATATACTTCACTAGTGGTAATGATTGGTGATTTAACTTTTAATTTTTTAACAATCTTATTTAATTTTTTTACTTGGTTATCAAATATATTTCTTTCACTATTTTTAATCCCTTTAACTACTATTTTTTGATTGTTTGTCATAATTAATTAGTTGAATTAGACTACAAAGATAATAAAAAATCCTATATAAACAAAGAAAGATGAATATTTTTCATCTTTTTTTAATCCAATTTACATAATTTTTAACTTTTTCATTTGATAATAATTTATCAATTGTATTATAATATTTACCTAATTCTTTTTCTGTGAAAAATTTATAAAAATTTTGTTAAAGAAAACCAACTGATATTCAGTCAGTTGGATGAATTTAACATTTAAAATCATTGAAATATTCAAAAAGGACTTTAAATATTTAATATATACTAAAGTAAATTAAAAGTTCTTTGAAATGATCTGTGGTTCTGAAATAAAATCTTGTTTCAGGTAAAATCATGAAAGTAAAATTTTAGCAATAATCAAGTTAAAATAATAAAATATAGTCTGGATCAGGGACTGATCAACGGACTTAAAACAAAAACACGGTGATGCGTTCTCACTAGAGAAGTCTATGAAACGTGAAACAAACAGATCTTTACCCTTTAGGGTTTAATAGTTTGTTTGTAGTTCATGAATATTAGAATGACAATCATTTTCACATATATAAATACCTTTTTGTAATTGTTCAGAAGTATGGTTTTTCTTAAACCATTTATTTGAATGTTGGGATGTTGGGATTAAATGATGGAAGTTTAATTCGTTTTCTCTTCCACATAATTCACATTTCATGATTACTTTTTATTTGTTGTTGACCTACCAGGACTCGAACCTAGACTAATAGAACCAAAATCTACTGTACTACCATTATACTATAGGTCAGTTTGAATTATATATTAAAAAATTAATATAAAGTTTAGATCACTGTGTCGGACTTGAACCGCTTATCCTGATTGGCAAGCAGATACTTTACCAATTAATCTACACAATGCATTTTGTACCTTGGGTGGGGATCGAACCCACACGCTATTATTATTTCGCACCAGTTCCTAAGACTGGGGTGTCTACCAATTCCACCACCAAGGCATTTAGTACACTCATCACGATTCGAACGCGAATCAAATGGTCCGTAGTCATACGTTTTATCCAATTAAACTATGATTGTAATTATCTGATATTCAGTGGAGCAGACGGGATTCGAACCCGCATACAGACATAGGATGCAAACCTACCGCTCAGCCAATTGAGCTACTGCCCCATTTATTATTTGATCTCCTGACTGGAATTGAACCAGTATATCAACTATACCACAGTTGCATTTTACCATTAAATTACAAGAGAATATTTTTGGGTGTGTAACAGGATTCGAACCTGCGGTGGTAGTAAATACTACTATGGGGTCACAACCCATCACCTTCGACCAACTCGGCACATACACACCATATAAAATTGTCAAAAAAGACTTTAAACATTTAATATATAAACTATCTAAGATACGGTTTAGGACCCGTTATAGCTTCGGCTAAATGACCACTCAAGAATTCGCTACTCTTGGGTGGTTTCTTTTTTCGTGGAATTGGTGGGATTCGAACCCACAAACTCTATATCCTTAATATAGTTGATATTCCAATTCTCTACAATTCCATAAATTAAAAGAGTATTAATTACCCTTTTGTATTACGTAAAAACTTACTAGGTCTTCCTATCTCAATCTGTAAGGGAAACAGATATCGTTCCGAATACTAATCAATACTCTTTTGAAAATTAAAAATTTAAAAAAAACATTCAATTTGAATGTTGAGCAGTGGAGAGGATTCGAACCTCCGACGTGAACTTTATCTGACTTGATTGGCAACCAAGTGCCATCGACCAACTAGGCGACCACTGCATTTTAATTATTTGATAAAAATTGAGCGATAGGTGGGATTCGAACCCACGATGTGATTTCTCTTTCTTGCTTGGAAGGCAAGCGCCATCGACCACTAGGCGACTATCGCATTAAAAAGGACAATCCCGATATGAATGTCCGTACTTAAAGACGGCAAACTCACCTATCGGGAAATAGGTTTGTTCCATTCATTTGTCCTTTAGTACCCGTTAAGGGATTCGAACCCCTATCTTCCACTCCAATTACGATTAGTTGCTTAGAAGGCAACCTCGGTTAAACGGGCATTTAATATTTTAGTACTAAACAGTTCTGTACCCCTGATAGGAATCGAACCTACATTTTCATATCCATTTACGTTTAGTAGTTTAGGAAACAACTTCGGATACAGGGGCATTTATTCGAACCACTGGTGGGATTCGAACCCACATTTTCAACTCCATTACAGATAACTGTTTCGAAGACAGAACTGGTTACAGTGGTAAATTTTGTACCGTGAGTGGGGATCGAACCCACGTAGTCTTACGACACTGCTTATGAAACAGTTGGATGAACCAGCTCTCCTATCACGGTATATTTAGCGGAAGAAGTGGGAGTTGAACCCACTTAGGTATTACCCTAGCCTCGGTTTAGCAAACCGGCACATTACCATCCTGTCCTTCTTCCATAAAAATTCTATATTTAATAAAAATTGTGGAGTTACGGGGGATCAAACCCCGATCCGAAGAGTGCAAATCTTCAATTTTCGTCAATTAAACTATAACCCTATTATAAAATTCTAAAAATTTATCAATTTCTTTTTTAATATACCTTTTCCCTTTTTCATTATTTATACTTTTCCATTTAATTCTGTATACTATTATCCCATTATTTTTTAAATATTCATCTCTTTTAATATCATGTTCAATTCTATATTTATGTTGTTTACCATCTATTTCTAAATCAATTTTTTTATCCTTAAAATAAAAGTCTAAAAAATAATTCCCTTCTTCATTTAATCCTAAATCTTTTTTTTTAATTACATAATTAGTATCACATAGTCCAAAAAGATTGTTATTCTTTAATACTTCAATAAAGAATTTTTCAGGATAACTTAATATATTTCTTGATTGCCATCCTTTATGTTCACCGTTTTTTACTTTTTCTTTCATTTTTATAGATACATTTCTTTTCATTGATTCAGTAGCACATTCTTTACTACAATTTTTTCTTATTCTATTGGTTTTTGTAAATTTTTTTCCGCAATTATCACATATTAAAATATCATTTTTCCTTTTAATATTATCAGAACATTTTCTACAGCATAGTTTTCTTTTTTTGTTTTTTAACGTATCTTTTAAATAAAATATTTTATTACATTGTAAACATTTTAATATTATTATATTTATAATATATTTTTTTAAATTTATCTTTTTATTTTTATTTTTATTTTTATTTATGTTCTTTAATTTTTCACTGATTTTATTTTTAGTTTCTTCTGAAACAATTCTATTACTATTATTATATTTAGCTGCACATGAAGAATTACAGAAAGTTTTTCTTTTATCTTCATAAGATAATGGTTTATCACAAAATTTACACAAATTTGGATTTGAATTATATTCATTTATTCTTTTTCTTTTTAATTCTTGTAATTTTTCTCTACCTAATTTACCAGCATTTAACATATTTTCTATGTGATAATTTGATTTATAATAATCCGAATCTTTAAAATTTTTCATAATTAACATTTTTATTGTTATATATAAATATTTTAAAGTCTAATTTTATAGTTTCGAGTATTATATTTATAATACCGGAACACAATCCACATAATAAATTGATTATCAATCGTCTGGGTGGAGAGATTCGAACTCCCGAACGCCTGTATCCAAAACAGGTCCGTATAGCCATCTGCGGAACACCCAGATAAATCCCAACATGTCAAAGAACTATATTCTTAGGTGACTGAGGGGAATTGAACCCCCGTAAGTAAGAGCCACAATCTTACCGGATAACCAACAATCCACAGCCACAGTTGTCCTACAAGGAATCGAACCTCGACTTTGTGGGCCAAATCCACACGTCATTTCCATTAGACCATAGGACAATATATTTTAAAGAACGATATTAAACAAAAAACCCGAAACTTT
>JBBAEW010000076.1:0-9428 GCA_041655695.1 Saccharofermentanales bacterium | reverse complement strand
AATTCACTTTTTTGATTTAGATGGAACACTATGGAATGTAGATGGAAATGCTTGGATAATAAATAAAAATAAACCAAGTAAACCAATTATAAAATTATCAAAGATTCAATTAAATGATATCTTATCTGGTATACATAAGAAAGATGAAATAATGATAGATTATAATGGTAAAAACTATTGGATTAGTGAAAATATGTTTAATAAAATTAAAAAAAGATATCCTAATATAACCGAAGATAAACTAGGTATATCATTTATTGAAATGACTGACTCTTATAATTTTGATAAATTATCAATATTTAAAGAAAATATAAGACATTTAATTAATAAAGATGGTTTTGATATAGGGATATTGTCTGCTAGATATAATGAAGAAAATGATAAAATGTTATTATCATCATTAAAAAAAGAATTAGATAATATTGGTTTATATATTAATAAATTTCATTATGTTGGTGATTTTTTTAGAAACAAAATAAATGACAATATTGCTTATAGAAAATCTGATGTATTATTAGAATATTTAATTGGTTTTAAAATAAAAAATGATAAATTTTTACCAATAATGGTAGATAAATATGATGTAGTTTATTTTTATGATGACGAATTTAAAAATATACAGGTTGCAAATGAAATTCAAATTTTACTAGAAGAATATTTGAGAAATACCGATGACGAAGTTTTTAATAAAATTATGAAATTATTGGAAACGTCTAAACCTATATTATATACTAATTTAATAACTAATAATAGTTTAAATAGGTTTAGAACAAATAAAGTAGAATTAAAAAAACCTATAAAATATCCTGTTAAAATAGAAGAAAATCATAATATATTAAAATTTGATGAATTTAAAAAAAATAAATAATAAATGAAAAAAATTGAAGGAAAACAGATTAAAGACGGTACTATAGAACAAAGAAGTATGAAAGTTCTATCAGATTCTATAACTGAAAATAATTCAGTTACAAATAAAGAATACGTTTTAGAAAAAGTTAATCAATCAATATCAGGACTTTATCAAGCTTGTTTAAATCTAAATATGGAATCAAATAATGCAACTGTTGGTGAGTTAGCTTGCGAAAGTGGAGTGATTGAGTTTCCATTAAGTCCAGTGATGGTCAAATTAAATGGAATTTTAATGTCAGTTGGACCAGATAAAGATTTCTATTTTTCACCAGACGGTGGAACTACAAAAAGAGAAGGAGGGTTTGCTGAAAAGGGAGATAAATTATATTGGAATTCAAGTGATTATGATTTAGATGATCAGGATGAAATTGATTTAGTTTATCTAGTTGGATATGAATACATTGAAGGAGGAGAAGGAGATACAGTAGAGTTAAATCCAATTTATAATTCAATTGTTGTTAAATTTAATGGTGGATTAAGTGAAACTATGATTGTAGTTATAAATGGAACTGAAATCGATGTTGGAAATATTGGAGGTCAATTTGTTTGGGATATTGATGGAGATGATGAACATACTTTTACCGAAGTTGGAGAAAGTATTGTTGTAGAAATTAATGGAGAAGAATATACTGTTTGGTTTGATGGATTTGGATCATTGATTTTTAGTATTAGAAAAGGAAATTTCAAAGTCGAAAATAATACACAACCATTCATTATGCAGGTGAAGACGGACAATTTAGGGACGACTAATGATAATCAATTTCGTATTCCAACAAATCCGAGTTATACCTACGATTACACAGTTGAACAATATGATGATTTGGGCAATGTATTACAAACACTTGAAAATCAAACTGGCGATGTTACCCTAACGTGGGATGTGGCGGGAACTTACCTAGTTAAGATATACCCCAAAGCGGATGGTAGCGGGTTTCCTGCAATATATTTCAATTATGATTATGACAGTGATAAACTATTGGATGTTATGCAGTGGGGTAGTTCAAAATGGCAAACAATGGCTTATGCTTTTTATGGTTGTTCAAATTTTGATAGCACGGCAATAGATTCACCTAATTTGAGCAACGTGACGAATATGAGTGGTATGTTTGGTTATGCAACCTCATTTAATCAGGATATTAGTGGTTGGGATGTGGGTAACGTTACTAATATGGGTTCTATGTTTGAAGGTGCAACCTCATTTAATCAGGATATTAGTGGTTGGGATGTGGGTAACGTTACTAATATGAGGTCTATGTTTGAAGGTTGTACAAGCTTTAATCAAGATTTAAATTCTTGGGATGTTTCTTCAGTGACAGATATGAGTTATATGTTTATTGTTTGTACAAGCTTTAATCAAGATTTATCAGGTTGGTGCGTTTCGCTTATACCAACAGAACCCGCAGGCTTCGATAACGGCGCAACAGCGTGGGTGCTACCTCGACCTGTTTGGGGAACTTGTCCTGGTGAAATAGAATAAAATATTAAACAATGATTAAAAAATATCAAGATTTTATTAATGAAAAACTAAGTATCTTTGGTGAAATGAAAAATTTATCTAGTAAATTTTTACATTCTACATCTGAAGAAATTAAAAAATCAGTTGAATTATTTATTAATAAATTAAATAATTCAACTGATGTTGATGATATTAAAAATAATTTATTAAAACAATTAAACAATAATATAGAAATATTAAAAAAATCAATAAAAGAGAAAAATAATATCGAAGAAATAACTGAAATAATTAAAGATATATTATCATCTATTTACATTTCTTTAAAATCAACTATTTCATTTATTAATAATGATGAATATACTATAAATAATATATTTATCGATTCTAATAATAATATTAAAAAAATATTTGATGATGATGAAAAAATATTTGATAAAAATATTGAACAATTTACATTATTATTAATAGAAGATATGACCAATAAGTTTAATATAAATAAAGGTGAAAAAGACGAAGAATTAGACACTATATTACAAGATGTGGATAATGAACTATCAAATGAAATAAATGATAAAAAAACAGAGGAAATTGATGAAAATATCATAAAAGTAAAAGATAGTTTAATAAATTGGATAAATTTAAATATAATTAATAAAATTAAAAATAAAATGAAACTATAATACTAAAAATTAGTAAAATATAAAAAATTTATTAAAATCCTATAAAAACATAGGATTTTAATTTTTTTTTATTAAAACAATATTAAATATTTATAGTATATATAATACTTAAAAAAAACAATGATTTTTATGGATTCAAATGAATTAAAGCAATTAACAAATAATAACTTAGAATTTGATAATAAGACATTAAATGTTTTAAAATCTAATGGTAGAAGTAAAAACCCAGAAGATATTAATTTATTAGAGATTTTTTATCAAAAATATAACAACAATCCTAATTTATATAGAATATCACCAAATTCTGGTCATTATTTTAATTGGGATGGTATAGAAACTGAACTTATTAAAATTTTTCCAGATTTAAAATCATTATACAAAGACGTATACTATGATTCTATGACAAATAAAACTTATATTAGAGAAAAAATATACGATTTAGGTAATGGTGTTATTTGTTTATTAAATGGTGGTATACCACAAGATTTTTATATCATTAATTATGATGTTTCTAAAATAAATAGAATTTGTTCGGATAATTTATTTTTAGTTAATGGTGATTTTAACGATTTTGATAAAGTTATAGATATTTTTAATAATAATAAAATTGATGAAATTACAAATATAACTATTGGTATGGTTTCATATGACGATGGTAGTTTCTATGTTAAAGATTTTGATATAAATAATAAAAAAGTAGAATTGGTAGAATTAGATTTACATTATGGTGAAGGTTTTGAAAATTTTAACGAACAATTACTGAACAGATTAAATGAAGATATAAAGGGTTTGACACTATTTCATGGAGTGGCTGGATCCGGCAAAACAACTTATATCAGATACTTACTAAGAAAAATTAAAGAATTAAATAAAGATAATAACGTTTTATATTTCCCTCCGACAATGGTTGATTCTATAACAGATCCTAGTTTTATAAATTTTATATCAGACTGGGTAACAGAAAGTAAAGGTAAAAATTATATTTTTATAGAAGACGCCGAACCATTATTAGAATCAAGAGACATGACCAGAAACATAGGTATAACCAATTTATTAAATTTAACTGATGGTTTATTAAATGATATTCTTAATATTCAAGTAATTGCTACATTCAATACAAATCTTAAAAATATTGATTTGGCATTATTAAGACCTGAAAGGTTAACAGCGAGAAAAGAATTTAAAAAAATTAGTGGAGAAAGATTAAATAAATTGTCAGAATTTTTAAATATAGATAAATCTCTTTTAAATAAAGAAATGACATTAGCTGAATTATATTCGTTTAAAAAGAATACCAAGACAATTATACATGATATAGATAATGATTCTAAAAAAATTGGATTTGGATTATAAAAATGGAAAAAAATGACATTTATTATTCTATATATAATATAGAAATATTATCTTCATTAAATAATTTTAATGCAAGATAGTTGTGGTAAAAGGTGTAAATATAGTTATAAACTAGCTCCACTCTTCAACCACTATATATACAAGGGAAATTAGTTTTTTATTACTAATTTCCCTTCCATTTTTTAAATATATTGATAATAAAAAAACCATATAGAATATCTATATGGTTAAAAATTATTAAAAATTATAAATTAACTATATGTTAATTTTGATACAATTTTTTTAAATCCACTCTCAAGTATCCATTCAGTACCATTCCAATACTGATAATATAAACTTCCATCATTGGAAAACCTTCTTTCTTCTGATTCATATGATTCTAATATTAATCCTTTTTCAGTACAATATTGTTCAACAGATGCATCATTTGCTACTAAATAAACATTATTTATAGCTATGTATTCGGTATTAACAGTTGGGTATTCTAGTATTGCCATATCATTTAGTTATTCTTTTTTATTATATATTTAATTTATATATTAAAAATTAAATGTCTTTTTTTGTTTTTCTTTTTACTGGTTCGTGATATGGTTTTGATATTTCATAATCAAACTTGTTTATACAATCAATACAAGATAAGAAAAAATGATCATCTTTTTCCACCCAAAAATATAATTTTTTATCTTTTGATGAATTAAGACATTCTTGACAAACTGGTTTTTCGGTTGTTTTTTTAGTAGTTGGTTTATTAAATTTTGCCATATTATTTAATTTTAAATTATCCAAAAATTATCACTATATTTTATTATATTTCTTTTTAAATTTTTATCATTATTAAACCTATTATAATTATTACCCCATTCCATTAATGTATTATTTAATTTTTTTAAATATTTATATCTTTCATTATCAGATATAAATGATCTAATATAAGAATTTTTCCTTTTTTTATAATTTGTTTCGTCAGGAAATCTTAAAGAATTAATACTAATAGAAAATGTTGTTCTAGAATATAGATAAAAATCTTTATTTTTACTTGAATATATTGTAGTTTCTCCTTTTTTAGATATAAAACGTTTATCTAAATAAACTAAAGTTAATTTTAACTTATTTTTATCTAGGAGTTCTACCTTTAATACTATTTTATTTTTATATATCACATTAAAATATTTTTACAAAAGTAATAAAAATATTTTAATTATCAAACTAAAAATCTTTTTTATCTATAGACCATTTTAATTTATCAAACAAGAAATATTTATCATATATTTTTCTTATTTGATCATATGTAATATCATTTATAACCTTTTCTAAATCCCAATTATCTGGTGTTATAAGGTGTCTAATGCTATTGTATCTATTTATTTCATTCTTTTTGAATTGTACTTTATAGTAATCTTTTATCAAATCGAATCTATCCTTAGTCAAATATTTATCAGGGTTTGATAATACCATTTTATATGTTTTTAATACTTCATCGACCTTATCATCATCTGTTATTAATTCGGTACTTAACAATCCATTTTCATATGAATATCCATAAACACTAGTACTTACTCCATATGTTAATCCTCGTTTCTTTCTTATTTCATCCATCAATGGAGATTTCATTGATCCAGATAACATCATAGATATAAATTTAATATAAGCAAAATCATCATCAACAAGTTTATAACCAATTACAGAACTTTTTTTAAAGTCTGCCATTTTTTCTATTTTTAAATCTTTTTCGTCTTCTACTCTTTTATATTTATTATATTTTTTATCTGATAAAACATCAAATCCTTCAAATTTATTGTTTTTCGATACGTTTATAATTAGAGATGGTTTAGATAAATAATCATTAAAATATTTTTTAATATCATCATATGTTAAAGATTCTAAAGATTCTATTTTACCTATTGGACCATAATTACCTAACTCTTTTCTTAATATGTTATAATAATGACTTGTTCCTTGATCTTGAAAAGTGTCTCTATACTCTTGTATAACTACATCTCTTTCTGTTTCAAATTCTTTTTTTGGTATATTAAAATCAAGTAACATATTAACTAATTCGTGTCTATATTTATAAATATATTCATCTAATCCAGTTATATGATACACTATTTCAGTTGATGATGTGTATGCATTCCAATTTATACCATACCTGTCAAAATCATCATATAATTTTTCAAATGATTTACACATCAAATGTTCCATTAAGTGTGATATTCCAAAATTTTTTTGTTCTTCATTCATAACTGAACCTTTATATATTACATAAAATCCAGAAAAATCAGTCGGTGATTTTAAATTTATTATTTTGTCCATTTTTATTACTTATTTTTAGTTTATATATTATTTTTAATTCGTTTAAAAATTTGTTGAATTTTATTTTTTCTTTCTTCTAACAAATTAATATTTTTAATTTGTTCCGCTATTATTGGACTAACTATCATATAATTACCTCGTCCATATCGTTGTTTTTGGTTTATTAGGTTAGATGCTTTATTTATTTTATCAATTAAATCTTTTTTCATTAATCAATTTTTTAATTTTTTTAATTTTTTGATTTCTTATTTCTAATATATCATATGGAACTTGCATGGCATCAAATGATAATATTTTAGCATCAATAATTTTACCGTTACTATCGACATTACCATTATATCTTGCAGAATAATTTATTTTGAATCCATTATTAACTAGTTCTTTTAATATTTTGCCATTTTGTGTATCTAAAATTTGTATATCACCAACTATCCCATCTTGATAAAGTTGTATATTTTTTACTATATGTGAAATATTAGTTAACATAACATCGTAATATATTCCATTTTTTATTTTATTAAATTCTATTAATTTCTTTTTCATTTTGTATAATTAAACTATTTTCAATATCATATTCTCTCATTTAATCTTTTTTTAATGTTTTTAATTTTTGCTAATCTTGAATTAACTCCCTCAAAATATCCTAAAATATAATATTTTTTACCATAAAAAGATATATTATTATAATCTATGTATAAATAATCGATTAAAGTGTGTATTAATATTTCCGATGTTTCATTTATTATTTTTATAATATATTTAATATATTCATTTATTATAGTTTCAAATAATATTCTTTTAGTATCTATATTACTTTCTAATGATGATATATTGTGTGGTAAATTGAATGAAAATTGAACTTTTTCTGTCTTTTTGTTTGTAAATTTTACTTTAGATAGATCAATATTTTTAAATATTTCCATAGTTATCTTAAATACCATTTCTGTAAAATCTCCAAATTTTTGTTCAATTAAATTATCATTAAAATTTTTTTCTAAATACACCGATACATCTTTCCAATATTCTTTTGGTATATTATATCTTTCCAAATTATCCTTCCATTTAGATATTAAATTATTAATATGGTAATTATTTAAATGGTAATCTCTAAAATATTGTTCTGATAATGTATAATCATAATGTTTCATTAAATCTGTTAATTATTTTTTTAATCTTAAATTTTCTTTAATTTGTTTTATTTTTGATATATTCTTCCGATATTATATTTTCAAAAAAAATCACTATTATTTATATTATCATATAATTCTGATGTAATTAATTGAATTCTTGATTCTTCGCCGTTATTAAATTTAATAATCAATGATGGTGACATTGTATGTTCGGATATAGTCATTACTGATTTAATATCATATTTCTTTAATAAGAATTCCATTTTTTAATTTCTTAATTTTATTTATTCTTTTATCCGAATAATATTTTAGTATTTTATTATTGATTACTGATTCATAATTATTTTTATTATTAGGATTAAATATTATTTTGTGACCATCTTTAAATTTGATTTCTATTTCAAATATTATATCATTTTCAATATTAATATACCACAAATACTTTACACTATATTTATGATTTTCTTCTCTTATGAATTCTTGTATTAATTTTTTGTAATACACCTAATTTTATTAATTTTTTCATTTCTTAAACTAATAAATACTTCTATTAATTTATTATCAATTTCATTAAAGACTTTTGATATATCATTTTCCATAACAAAAAATCCAATTTTCACATCATTATATAGATATAAAATAACATTATGAGCAAAAATCATATTTTTTTCTTTATCATATATGTTTTCTATGTCATATTTTTTTAATAAATAATCGTATTTAAACATAAATATTATATTTTTATATTTGTATTTTGTTTTTTATTTTATTTAATTTAAATGATCTTTGTATCTCGGTAATATTTACATGATGGGTTTTGTCTATGGAATAAACTTTTTTTTCGTTTATTGTCGTTTTTAAAATATTTGATATTTTTATAGTTGTTCTAAAATATGTTATTTCGTCCTCTTTATGTGATACGAATCTTATTCTCCTTTTATATGGATATAAATCAATGGTGTATATTCTATCTAGTTTAAATCTTTTATCAAAAATAAATCCATCTTCATTGTATATTTCATATTCATTTAAATCAATATTATATTTAGAACAAATATAATTAACTATTATATCATTTTCCATTTTTTAAAAATTTTTTTAAAAATATTAGATTTTGATTTAGTTTTTTCTTTTAATCTGTTTATCTTTTCAATTCTATTTTCTTCTAATGATTGAAAATATTTATCTAAATAAATACTATTTGAGTTTTCTAAATAAACATATGATATATTACTATTACCATATGTATTATTTATCGTACTAATGTTTGATATTTTATATTTTTTACCTACTTCTATATCAATATCACCAATAATTCCTTCTATGGACGTACATACAACAATATCACCTTTTTTAAATTTACTTTTTAATTTATTGTAATTTTTTTCAATGTTACTTTTTCCTTTCATATTCTGAATAATATTAAATATATCAACATAATTATGACTTTTTCTTAAATTTTGTCTTTCATCCTTTGACATATTCATGAATTTATTATTAGCCCTTACTATATCTTCCTTGATATTTTCATATAATTTATTTATTTTTAATTTCCTAAATTGTATATTTGTTATAAAATTATGTAAT
>JBBAEW010000075.1:0-9674 GCA_041655695.1 Saccharofermentanales bacterium | reverse complement strand
TTTCATTTTAAATTAAAAATTCTCTGTTATTTCCTGTGTTTTTTGGGTTCAATTTAATATGTACCTTACCTGTATTATCAACCATTAATGGTACTTGTTTTTTTAATGTTACATCAAAATTGGTTTCTCTTAGATGTGTTAATAAAGTTGTTGTATGTGTTTCATAACCATCTTTTTCAATTGTAATGTAATATGGGTAATAATCTATCTTAATTATGTTTGTTATATTATTACCAATTTCTTCATTTTCAGTATTTAAAATAACCTTATAACTTTTTAAATAGTAACTAATTTCACCATTTACATCAGTTAATACACTACCAGTAAATTCATTACCTGTTACATCTTTATCTATTGTTTGTTCATACTCAATAAACACACCATCATCATTATTTTTATCTTTTAATGAAATAGTTACACCACTTAAAGGATTACCATTTTCATCACTTACTTTTATATTCAACCCATAATGTTGTTGGGTGTATCCACTACTCTGTGGTATAGTTAAATTATAAGAAAATACCGGTATATTATCTTCATAATATGGATAATAACAATTATAAAAATATGTTCTATAAATGTTTCCATTTGTTGGTTGGTAAATTTTTAAATGTTTTCCACTACTTGAATTATCAAGTAATCTACAATCATACCATCTAACCATATTACTATATGATAAAGTAGCATTTCTCATAATATCCAATCTATAATTATTATAATCTGACCAGTTATTCAAATATCTTATTTTTAGGTCTTTTGTATCACCATACGTTGTTCTAAAATCTGTACCAATTATACTATCTTTAATACCATCTATCCATCTGTTTATAATTTGTGAATATGTTCCAAAATAATAAGTAATATCTTTATTCTCACTGTTTGTTTTATTTCTTGACTTATCAGATGTTATTTTACATCCGTTTATAAACAATGTATTTTGATAACTAGCACTAATAACTGCACGAGAATTGACAAAATCTAATGAACACCCTTGTGTATAATCAGCCTTATTTATATCATCTAACCATAAACCAAAAATCATACTAAAATTTGGGTTATTAATAAACAACCCACCTCTATAAAAATTTATTGTTTTTCCATAAAATGTTGCACTACCAGTACCTGTACCAGTTGTTCTTATCCAACCTTTAATTGTTAAATGGTAATCATATTCATAATTTATATAATCACCAAAACCAGTATTAATTATTTCATCAATTATATTTTTTAATGGATTGGTATAAACACCACCATCAATATCTACACATATAATACCTAAATGGTTTGATATTGTTTGTGTATTAGTTGATTGAATACTATGTATCATATATATTTCTTCACTTTCATAAGTTAGTAAAAAACCCACATTACCATCTTTCATCAAATCACCAACTGTTTCAATCGTAGTACCATAACCACCACTATTAGTATAATCACCACTTGTTTTAGTTATTAATATTTGATACCTTGTATTTAAAGTATGTTCTGGTGGATTAACCCAATTAATTTGTACACTTCTTTCAGTTGTAGTTGTGGTAAATGATACTTCTTCACTTATATCTGAATGAAAACCATCACCTCTTCTATTATCTACAGGCGAAAAACGAGTATTATCATATGCAATAACAATAAAATAGTATGTTGTATTTGGTTCTAAATCACCACCACTTACTAACTGGTATATAATACCCGATACTTCTGAAATTGGTTTATATACAGTTATTGCCATTTATTCATTTATATTTTTTAAAATATCATTATACTGATTAATAAGATTTTGGTGATATTCTATTGAGTGAGTTAATTCTATTATTTCTTTATCTACAATATCTTTTAATATAACACTATCTATTTGGGTACTTTTTAAATCATTTAATTTATCATTTAATTCATTTATTATATGATTATTAAAATATATTTGTTTATTTAGTTCATTAATAGATATTTCTTTATCAATAACACTTCTTTCAATTATTATATCTGGATTGTCCGTTTTAATTATCTGTCTCATAATATTTTAATTATATTTTTAGTCTGTCACAATTATACTTTCTATTCTATCATTTACATCTCGATTAACTGTCCATGTCTTATTACCATCTGTCCAACTTATTAAATTACCATCTACATCATAAGTATATGTTATTGTTTTACCGTCATTATATGTGATAGTATTTAATGTCCCATCTTCATTATAACTTAATGTTTTTGATTTTATATCCTGTGAATATTCAGAATACATTGATTTGTTTATATAAATTCCTTTATTTGTCATAATAATATATTTCATTTTAAATTAAAAATTTTTACATATATTTTTCGATAATTTTTAATGTATTTTTAAATTTATATATTTGGTTATTTTTAAAATTTATAATATCTTGATTATATTTATTATCTAATAAATCATTTTCCAAATAAATAATATTATTATTAATGATATTATAAATCCAACCATATCCATAAAATTTAGTAGATATATTATCTGATAATTGAATAACAGATTCATTATTTTTATTATTATGATCATCTCTAAAAACATCAATCATCCCTTTTTTAGTATAGAAATTGCCAATCTTGTTATACCAATTGTTATTTAAAAATTTAGAAAACATAATTTGTCCGTGTTCATCAAAGAATTTTATTAATTTATATAATATTTTATCACCTTTTTCACCAGATATTATAGATATATCTATATCATTATAATTATTGTGGTTTATAATTCCTAATTTATTATAGATTATTGATCCAGTAAATATAATATCTCCAGAATCAAAATATTCTTTAAAATTATTATAAATGAATCTAATAATATAATCATAATCTGGTTTTATACTTAATAATATATTAATTTCATCAGTAGTCAATTTTGATTCATTAAATATCCATTTTAACTTAATTAATAATTCAGTATCTTTAATTAAATGTTTTTTATCACTATATATTTTTGATAATAAATTGTAAAATTTATCATATTGGTTTTTTCTATTTTCATTATCTTTATTAATATTATATAATAAACAATTTATTATATTGTTTATTTCAAATTCTAATCCATAATACTTAGTTTTAATATCATCAAATAGATTAATATCTAAAATTGATTTATCATCTCCTTTTTTGCCTCTTAAAATGTCTATTAGTCCATAATCGGTTATACAAATACCTTTTAAATTATCCCAATTTCTTTCTATATAATTGACATTAAAATCAAAATTATTATTTTCAAAATAATATTTAATTTTATTTACTATCATATCACCATATTTACCTTCTATTATAGATATATCAATATCACTAAAATTATTTTTATCTATTAATCCTAATTTATAATAAACTATTGATCCTGTAAATATAATATCACCAGATTCAAAATATTCTTTAAAATTATAATACAATAATTTAATTAACTTTTTATAATTGTCATTAATCATATTTTATAACATTTTATTTTCCCCATATTGCAGCATTACATCTAGTACAAATACCTTTCGTTGTAGAATATTCTATTATTTTTTTTCTTTCTTCAGAATTCCATATATCAAATAAATCTTGTTCAAGTATATTACCATATCTACTATTATCTCCAAATATTCCATTTATACACATAAAAACGTCACCATTTGAAGTTATTTCTAAGTGATTATGTATTCTAGATCTACATGAACAACCAATTATTTTTTTATTATCTCTTTTTATATTTAATATATTACCTAATGACAAAGAGTATATTTCTTTTTCTTCTAAAAAATTTGACCAATCTGTTAATTGATTTCTAATATTTGTTATTATTTTTGGATATTTTTCTTTAAATTTTATTTTTTGTTCATTTACATCTAATTTAACAAATTTTGGAAATTTTATCATTTTTGACATATTACCACCATTTTCTAATAATGACATATCGTTTAGTCCATTTATAATATTAGATATTTTTATATTGTTATTTATGACAGAGTGTAAATAGTTTAAATTATTTATTAATTTATTAAAATCATAATCCTTTAATGATGTATAACTTATCCAAGTGTCTTTATCTATCGATGGTATATTTAATATAATGTGATCACACACATCACTGTAGTTCATAATCAAATCAATTTTTTCAGGTGTTAAATTAGTACCATTTGTAAAAATTATAGTTTTTAAATTATATTTTCTATATAATTCTAACATATTTTCAAAATAAGGATATAATAAAATTTCGTTAAAATTATGGTTAAATATAATATTCTCAAAATCTGGATCTAATAAATTACCCCTTTCTTTTAATATTTTATTAATAATTATTTCAAATTTTTCTATACTTAATATAGAACTTTTGGATTCTATATACTTGTTAATACAAAACCAACATTTGGCATTACAATATACATTAGGATCAATTGTTACCCATTTTATTAAGTTATTTTGTTTATGCATTACCGATAGTTGGATTATTTTTAAAAATTATATTATTTAATTTATTTATTCTCTGTTTTTTTTCACATATTATCTTTTTCAATTTAGGTATATCTCTATTCTCTATTAAATTTTTTAATGATTTTTTTTGTTCTATTGTTAATTTTTCGTTTAATTCAATATCATTGATCTGAGTAATGTAATCATTTACTGTATTTTTTGAAATTATTATTTCCTCTTTTATTGATTCGATTTCTTCTAAATATTCATTTTGGTTTTGTATATGATATATATCAGTATTCATATTTATTTTTTCTAAAAAATTAATGTCTCTTTTGAATATATTTTTATAATACTCTTTATCTTTCTTTAATTCTATAATATTTTCATTTAACATTATAATGGCGTTTTTATATCTTTCGTCATTTTTAATATATTTAAAAATATTATATATTATATCATCATCAAATAAAGTGTATAATAATAATAATTTATTATAATATACGTGATCCGGTTTTGGTTCATATTTTGGTTCATCTTTAAGTCTATATACATGTCCAATTCCAACCGTCTTTAATAATTTAACACACCCTCCAGATAACCAGGTTTTTAAACTTAATGATTCCTCTATACTCCCCCACATTAATAATCCTTTAGTTGATTTTATATGTTTTGCCCAATTTGTTGACATTGCATAACATGCTCCCATTACACAATGTGTATCAACGATATTATTATCATCATTTTCGATTTTATTCCATCTAGTATCAAATAAAAATATTTCATTTGAAATAATATAATATAAAAATAAAGTTGTGTTGTGGTATTCAGTTACTAATTGACTCAATGGTTTATTTATATCCCAATTATCTTTATTATTATTATTCAATGCGATTGAATTTGTACATAATAATAATTTATCATTTTTTTCTAATTCATTAATAATTCTATCTAACCATCCATCATTCAGAAACCTCATATGTGCATCCAAAATCATCATATAAGGTGTTTCTATATAATCTAATGACATATTTATTGAATATCCTATTCCTTTACGATTCTCGTTTTTGATGTATAATACATTATCGTATTTATCAAATATATTTGAATATTCAATATCATTTGATCCATCATTAATTAAAATTATATTATATAAATTTTTATCTGATGTTTCATAGAGACTATTAATTGTATTTATTGGTTCTTCTCCTTCATTTAGAAATGGAATTATAAATGTAATTTTTCTCATTTGTTTATTAATTTATTTATAGCATAGGTATAGTCGAAAAATCATCTCTTATACCTCCACCGCTACCGGATTGATTTATAGTACATACCCTATTAGTTCCCGACCAAACAACTGTAACACTTCCAGTTCTATCTAATGATGGACTTGGTTGTGGTTCTACAGATACGGTTATTGAATCATTACCGGAACCACTTGATTTATTAACTGATATCCACCATTCGGATATTGCAATTGACCAAGATGTATTTGATGTAATGGTAATATTACCACTACCACCTAATAGCATAAAGGTCATTGTAGTTGGACTTATAGTTAATGATGCAGATGCTGCTGATTGAGATATTGATATTGTTACATAATTAAATATCCTATTATTTGGGTGGTATACTCTAACAGTTCCACTTCTTGATGATGATGAGTTACTAGATACAGTTACCCTTATTCTAGAAAAATTGTAATCATTTAATAAAGTTATCCAAGAAGAATTAGTATACGAGTCGAAATCATTAGTTATATATCCCAATTCCTCTTTTCTATCAAAATTAATCGACTCTGATATAAATATATATTGAGATGATGAAGATGATGTAAATGATAACGAACTTGTTATAGTTGTGATAGCGATAAACCCCCCTCTAAAAATATCTATTCCTGTATATATACTAGATTTATCTCTTTGGAATTCATTTAATCTAGACTGTAAATCATCATTATTATTTAAGTCTGATGGTATTGGTGGATTTGGCATAACTCTATATATATCATATATTGATATTGGTTCATTTGTTAACGGAAAGTATGACATTGCAGTTGGCATGTGTAATATTTTTAATTTTCATCCGATATCCAATCGGTATAAATTTGTTCATTTATATATTTATAAGCAGATCTAAAAATATTATCATTTTCCATATTTTCAACAGAAAAATACTGGTTATATAATTCGTCATCATGTGATATCATTTTATAATCAGATAATACTCCATATTTCTTATCTATTTTAGATTGTTTGTCTTTAAATATTAAATATGTTATTTTTATATATTTACTTAGTTTATTTATAGTAATTTCAGATATACACAAATAAGGGTTTTCATGTATATTTCCATATAAATCTTCATAATTATTATTAATAGTATTACCTGATTCATTTAGTAATTCCTTGTTTAATATTAGTGCCATTTTATTTTAATTTATTTTTTATTATATAAAAACATATTATTTGTTTTTAAATTATATATCTCTTCTTTTAGTTCATTTATCGTATTTTGTTGTTCTTTTATAGCTTCAGAAAGATAAGGTATAATTTCTTCATATCGAATTGTTTTATAGACACCACCAAATTTCATTAGATCATTCTCAACTACTACTTCTGGTATAATTTCTTCAACCTCTTGTGCAATATATCCAACATGTGTACCGTCTTTATTTTCTCCTATCCACTCATAGTTTACCCCTCTTAACATTAAGACTTTATCTAATGATGATTTTAAATTATTAACATTTTCTTTTAATCTAGAATCAGATACAGAAGTCGAATACCCAATTATATTAGATGCTGCCTCAAATGTACCATTTGATAAAAATCTAAAAACACTACTACTTGTGCTATTATATCTTAGTCTTAAATCAGTTGATGAAATCGCATCAAACGTAAAATAATATGATGAATAATATAATCTTAATCTAGTTCTTGAATATAGTTCACCAAATGATCCAGTTTGTGTTGATGATGTTGAATTAGATAAATAACTATGTGTATGGGAAGCATCCCATGTAGGATTTGTCGCACCATTTACAGTAAATGTAACTGTACCATTTCCGCTTCCTGATACACCTGTTAAATAATAATTTGTATTTACTGGAGTTGTGGCTAAGGTTCCATCTCCTCTTATATATTGTGATGATGTTCCACCTGGTGCAAAATTATGCGTATGTGAACTTGTTGTTACTGAATTAGTTGAAGATAATGTGACACTTGAAGGTGTACCAAGTGTTATAGTTCCAGATGTTGTAAAAGATGTAAAATTCATACCGTTTCCATTTGCAACAGAAGTTACAGTTCCTGTTGTCGAACTTGTCCCAGCACCAATTGCAGTTCTAAATTGTGAGTCAGTTAAAGCATCTACAGTATTATCATCATTTATTCTTATAAATCTTATTGCACTTGGATTAGTTAATCTAAATAAATTTATACCAACAGTTGTCGAACCATGAACTGAACCTGAAGTTGTTACTGCGTGATTATAGGCTGTATTTCCGTGATCTCCCCTAAATGCTGTTATTGAAGTAGTTCCTAAGTTAACACCTATTCCGTTACTAGTTACATTTACAGTACCTATTGTTCCTGATGTACCTGTTTGAGATTGAACTGAAAATGTTCTAGCTACGCTACCATCATATGTATCACTTGATGTTAAACCATTACCAGCAGTAAGTGATTGAGATACACTTGTTGCTGTTCCACTTAATGTAGCATTAATATTTGTAACACTTAATGTACTAGTTGTCGGATTATAAGTTAAATTAGAATGTGTATCAAATCTCTTATCTGTATTATTCCAATATGTTATTCCACTACTTATAGGGGAATCTTGTCTAGTTGATAATATTTGTAAACTTCCAATTTTACCAACTTTAAAATAACCATCACTATCTGTACCAAACAATAAATCATCGGTGCCATTATATTTAGATACTTGAATACCAGATATATCACCTGATAATATACCACTATTAGATTCACTTCTAGTAACAATTAGATCTTTAGTTGTTTTAATTTCTTCCGCATGAACTATATATGTTTCACCACTAACAATAATATCTGATTGTATATAGAATTTACCATCTTGACCAACATAAACAACTTCATCACCGTTTATATTAGTAGGGTTATATAATGCTGATACACCTTGTATTGTTTGATTTTCTGTATTTATATTAAATAAAATAGTAGTACCATCTTCTTTAACAAATTTTATACCATTTGAATCATTATTAACTTGAATTATATCTGCTACATATTTTTTATTTGACATATTATATTATTAATTTTTACCAATTGTATTGTACTATATTAACCCATTCATATGTATCAGTATCAGTTTGCATACATATATCTACATATGAATTATTTACATCTTTTCTATATCTAAGTGTACCCTCATTAGATGAACTGGCATTATTAATATCATCAGATAGTTGGACGTTTGTTGTTAATTTAGAACCATCCCAATCTAAATTGTTATCATATGTAACTTCTTTACCATCAGACCATATAACAATCTTATTTGTAACACCACTACCTTTTATAAATTCTGGTATCTGAACATTAATTGTATTTATTTCAGATTCTAATGAATCATCCCCAGAAATTCTTGATGTTGTTTCTATTTCTAATGACGATAAAACTACATCTAATTGATCAGTTATATCTATATTATTTATTGCACTCTCTAATGAATTATCCGCACTTATTCTTGCACTTGATTCTGATTCATCTGAACTACTAGCAACCCAACTTTCATTCGATAATGTTCCTATTAACCTATATTCAGTGGAATCCTCATTTACATAAACTAACTGACCAATTAATCTTTCATTTTCTGGAATATTATTTCTGTCTTCTATTGTATCAACAATCACATAATTTTTAATTCTAATTGCACTTTCTAAAGATTCATCAACACTTATCCTGTTACTAGTCTCCAATTCTAATGATGTTAATACACCATCTAGTTGATTACTAACATCTATATTATCAATTGCACTTTCTAATGATTGAAACCCTGTGGTATATGCTGACTCATTTATATAAATTCCTTTATTCAACATTATTAATAATTGTATTTTTTATTATATATTAAATTTTAATATGTAATATTATATGTAATGTATCTTTTACCACTATTTGTAGAACTAATTTGTGCATTTTTAAACCAATATATTTTTTGTTTTGAATTCCATTCTATATTAGTTCCATTACCATCATAATCTAAACCATTTGATAAATTATTAACTT
>JBBAEW010000074.1:0-9710 GCA_041655695.1 Saccharofermentanales bacterium | reverse complement strand
AAGTAATAGGCGCCAAAAGATGGAGGGTTACCCAGGGCATGCAGATGCAGAGCAGGCAGAGCAGTACCCAACCCAGGAAGGAGAGGTCCAGCATGAAGAGGCGGCCGATGGAGCCCCGGGTCATGGATCTGGACAAGCGCAGAGTCTGACGGGCGCCCAGTGAAGGATTGTCAGCCAGCAGGTAGGGTACCAGGCGGTAGCTGTAAGACTTGCGGATGTAAACAATGAAAAGGGCCAGCCCCAGAGCCAGGCTGATCAGCACCATGGCCGGGCTGAAGAAGAAAATCGGCAGGCCGTAAAGCCTGGATACCCGGATAACCAGGCCTTCCGTCAGAGCACTGCCTCCCGTCAGGGCATGATAGACCACAAGCTGCTGGGGAAAGAGCCCGGCCAGAAGAACAAGTGAGGGCAGACTGGACCAGATCAGAAGCCACAAGGAGGTCCAGAGCATGGAAAGGACTGTCTTGCCGTACTGGCCCTTGCGAAAGAGGGAGAAAGCGACGGAAAGAGGGGGCGCTACGTCAGCCTGGGCGGCCCGGACATACCAGCGCTCCCGGCCGACGGCGGCAACATTGCCGACCAGAAGCCGGTAAAGGCCACGGGCCAGTGAGATCAAGAGACCGCTCAGGGCCAGGAACCACAGGTTCTGGCTGATCCGGCTGATATAGCCGCCAAACCAGTCCAAGAGCCTGTCCATGGAAGGCAGGTTGCTGCTGATGTCCGTCAGGTCCTCCAGGGCGGGCAGCTGAAAGGCAGGCAGGATGGTATCGCCCAGCAGCATAAGCAGGATAGAAAGGGCTCCTGCTACAAGGGAGGTAAGCACCGCGACGCCCAGGGCGTCCCCGTACTTACCGGCCAATTGTCTGCGGGCCTTAGTCTTCAGCAATAGCCTGGTCATCATGGCCGGGGTCGTCTCCTTGGTCCTCTTCATGGCAGACCGTCCGCTGGCCTTGATCCCAGCTGAACAGGTAGCAGCCGCTCCCGTCGGTAGCGGAATCGGCTTCCCTTTGGTAGGCCGCGCTGTCCGGGGGAGCCAAATCCACGCGTACGGTTTGGGCTGAGTCGATGGCCCGGTTAAGCCAGAGGTCGGCCAGGGTATCTTCAATACGCCTCTGGATGGTCCGCCGCAGAGGCCTGGCTCCGAACTTGGGGTCATAGCCCTCCTTGGCCAGGGATTCACGGGCGGCAGCTTCAACGACCAGCTGGATGCCCCGGTCCCTGAGTGTCTTTTCAGGCTCTTTCAGCATGAGGTCGACAATCCGGCGGATCTCATCCTTTGAAAGCTCATGAAAGACAACGACTTCGTCAATTCTGTTGAGAAATTCAGGCCGGAAAAGTTCCTTGAGAACGGTATCCACCCTCTCCTCCATGGCCTGATGACCCTGTGACCCGAAGCCGATTCCGTGGGATTTCAGGGTTGTGCCCGCATTGGAGGTCATAACCAGAATGGTGTTTTCGAAATTGACTACACGGCCGTGGCTGTCCGTCAGCCGCCCGTCATCCAGAATCTGAAGGAGCATGTTGTAAACGTCCGCGTGAGCCTTTTCAATTTCATCAAAGAGGACGACACTGTATGGTTTTCTCCTGATCTTCTCCGTCAGCTGGCCGCCGTCATCGTAGCCGACATAGCCGGGCGGCGAACCGATCAGCTTGCTGACCGTGTGCGGCTCCATGAATTCGGACATATCCAGGCGGACCAGACTGTCCTCGGTATCGAACATGGTTTCAGCCAAACTTTTAACCAGCTCCGTCTTGCCGACGCCTGTGGGACCGACAAAGAGGAAGGAAGCCGGTTTGCGCTTGGGGGCAAAGCCCGCCCGGGTTCTTCGGACCGCCCGGGCCAGGGCGTTGATTGCCTGATCCTGGCCGATCACCCGCTTATGCAGCTGTTCTTCCAGGTTCAGCAGGCGGTCGGACTCCCTTTGGGTCAGCTTGGAAACAGGAATCCCCGTCCACATTTCCACCACGCCGGCAATATCCTCTTCGGTCATAAGGACAGGCTGGCAGGTTTTCCTGACTTCGGCGATCTCGGCTTCCAGGCGAATAAGCTCGGAGCGCAGGTCCTGGAGGATTTCGTAATGGCGCAGGGAATCATCCGTCTGAGCCTGCTCCGTGACCTCGGCCTCTTTCGCCTGACAGAGTTCCAGCAGCTCCTCATGCCGGTCACCCAGGTGCTTGAGGACCGTCAGACACTCCGAGTCCAGGTTCTGCCTGGACCCTGCCTCATCGATCAGATCGATGGCCTTGTCAGGTTGGTAACGGTCCATGATGTAGCGGTTTGAAAGCTTGACCGCGGCCTCCAGTACAGGAGCCGGGAAGATGACATGGTGATGCTTCTCGTAATAATCCTTGACGCCGCGGAGGATCTCCAGGGTCATGGCCTCGGACGGTTCGTCCACCATGACCTTCTGAAAGCGCCTCTCCAGCGCTGAATCTTTCTCGATAAAGCGGCGGTATTCATCCAGGGTGGTTGAGCCGATCACCCTGATTTCGCCCCTGGCCAGGGCTGGCTTGAGGATATTGGCGGCGTTCATGGCCCCCTCGGCATCGCCCGCGCCCATAATATTATGAAGCTCGTCGATGACCAGGATGACATTTCCCGAACGGCGGGCGTCGTCGACCACGCCTTTCATCCGGCTTTCGAACTGGCCCCGGAACTGAGTTCCGGCAACCATGGCGGTCATATCCAGCAAAAAGAGCTCCTGATCCAGCAGCTTGGCCGGAACCTGGCCCTGGGCAATGCGGACCGCAAGGCCTTCCGCAATGGCAGTCTTGCCGACACCGGCCTCTCCGATCAGGGCAGGATTATTTTTGGATCTGCGGTTGAGGATCTGAACCGTCCGGGCCAATTCCTCGTCCCTGCCGATAATCCGGTCTATCCGGCCGGCAGCTGCCTCTTCAGTCAAATTGATGGCGAATTGGTCCAGAAACTTTCTCTTTCGTTCCTTCTTGTCTCTGGCCTTTCTGTCTGCGCCCGTCTGGCGGTAGCCGGAGCGCTCGTCCGGTTCGCCGATACTGGCCGGCATCAGCTCCCCGATCGATGCGCGGGGCCGCAGGGAGAGGCGGTCATCGGCCTCTTTGCCTGCCGAAGTCCCCTCCTCCTCAGACCCGCTGTCGGAGTCATCGACCAAAGAGAGGTCGGCAAGGGAGGACAAGTCAGCAAAATCAGCTGACAGCAGGCCTTTGAGCAGGTCCTCAGGATTCTTTGCCGAAATGCCGGCCAGGACTTCATTCATGCGGACCGTGATCTCGTCGATGTTGTCCTCCGTGATCCCAGCCTTGGAGAAGAGCTGGTCCAGGCCAGGCAGGTCAGACTCATAGGCGCACTTAAGGCAGATCCCATCCATGCGGGCTTGTCCGTCATCGTAGCGGGTGGTAAAGATCGCCGCTTCATTCTTATTGCAAATCGTACATTTACTCATTTTTCTATTCCTGTAAAAACCTCTCGTCTCTCATGATAAAGGTCAGGCATGATCCTCACAAGAACCAGGGCTACTGGCCGCTCCCTGGAAGACCAGCTCCCGGTTGAGGATGGATGCCAGATAATGACCGGTAAAGGAGTCCGGACAGGCTGCCACCTGCTCAGGTGTTCCCTGGGCGATGACCCGGCCACCCCCATCCCCGCCTTCCGGACCCAGATCAATAATGTGATCGGCCGTCTTGATGACATCCAGATTGTGCTCGATGACAATGACGGTGTTGCCGGCTGAGGCCAGTCTTTGGAGAATACCGGTCAGCCTGTGGACGTCGGCAGCGTGAAGGCCCGTTGTCGGCTCATCCAGAATAATCAGGGTCTTGCCCGTGCTCCGTTTGGACAGCTCAAAGGCCAGTTTGACCCGCTGGGCTTCCCCGCCCGAAAGCTCCGTGGAGGATTGACCCAGCTTGATGTAGCCTAAACCGACATCATCCAGGGTCTGAAGTTTGCGGGTGATGGCCGGGATATTCTCAAAGAAAACCAGGGCTTCGCTGACAGTCATCTGGAGCACGTCACTGATGTTGCTGCCCTTGTAGAGGACCTCCAAAGTCTCCTTGTTGTACCGTTTACCGTGGCAGACATCGCAGGTCACGTAGACATCAGGCAGGAAATGCATCTCGATGCGGTTGACCCCGTTGCCGGAGCAGGCTTCACAGCGGCCTCCCCGGACATTGAAACTGAAGCGGCCCGGTTTGTAGCCGCGCTGTTTGGCCGTCTGCGTCTCGGCAAAGAGGGAACGGATCAAATCGAAGGTCGATGTATAGGTCGCGGGGTTGGAGCGGGGGGTACGACCGATGGGCGTCTGATCGATGGCAATGACCTTGTCCAGCTGATCGATTCCCTCCACGGCGTCCACTTTGCCCACAACGCGCCGGGAACGGTTGAGCTCCGTCTCCAGTTTTTTGAGCAGTATATTGTTGACCAGGGAGCTCTTACCGGAACCGGACACTCCGGTCACACAGGTCATAATCCCCAGAGGAATCTTCAGGTCGATATTTTTCAGGTTGTTTTCCCGGGCTCCCCGGACCGACAGAAAGCCCTGGTCGGCCGGCCGTCTGCAGTCAGGCAAGGGGATGCGCCTGCGGCCGGACAGGTAAAGACCGGTGATGGAGTCCGGATCCTCAGCGATGTCGTCCGGCCTGCCCTGGGCCACGATGTGGCCGCCATGTACGCCGGCGCCAGGTCCGATATCGATGACATGGTCAGCCTCCCAGATGGTTTCCTCATCATGTTCAACGACCAGAACCGTATTGCCCAGATCCCGCAAGTTTTTCAGGGTATCCAGGAGGCGGATGTTATCCCGCTGATGGAGACCGATACTGGGTTCGTCCAGGACATAGAGAACGCCCGTCAGGCCGGCACCGATCTGTGTGGCCAGACGGATGCGTTGGGATTCCCCTCCCGAAAGGCTGCCGGACGAGCGGGCCAGGGTCAGGTAATCCAGACCCACGTCCAGAAGGAAGTGGAGCCGGGCCAGAAGCTCGCTCATGATGGGCCGGGCGATGTTGTCCTTGGCTTTTGAGAATACCAGCCCCTGCAGAAAGTCGCGGGCCCCCGAAATAGAAAGGTGGGTCAGCTGATGGATATTGAGATCGCCGACGGTGACCGCCAGCACCTCAGGCTTCAGGCGGGCCCCCTGGCAGACGGGGCAGGGCGTCACCAACATGTAGCGGTGGTAATACTCCTTCATCTCCGGCGAGGAGGTTTCATTGTAACGGCGCTCCATGATGGGGATAATCCCCTCCCAGCTGGTATGGTAGGGCCGTCCCTTGTTGTAGCGCGTCCGGCTGGTATCCACGACCAGCTCCTGGCCCTGGTTGCCGTAGAGCATGAGGTCTTTGGCCTTTTGATCCAGGTCCTTCCAGGGGGTCTTCAGGGAGAAACCGTATTTTTCAGCCAGAGCCTCCACATGGCAGTAGGACCAGCTGGTCTCGTCGGTGAAATGAAAACCGTTGACTTCAATGGCTCCGCCATGGATAGAAAGGGACTCGTCCGCAATCATGAATTCCGGCGCAAAATGGGTGCGCTCACCCAGGCCTGTACACTCGGGACAGGCCCCGTATGGGTTATTGAAGCTGAACATGCGGGGCGACAATTCGCCCAGGCTGATCTCACACTCCGTGCAGGCAAGCTTTTGCGAGAAGATCTGTTCTCTGGCCTGGGGGGTCTTGCCCTCCTCATCCGCCGCTTCCTCGAAACGGACAATGACCAGGTCATCTGCCAGCTGGAGGGCGGTCTCCAATGAATCAGCCAGCCTGTTTTCAATACCGTCCTTGCGGACCAGGCGGTCAACCACCACTTCGATGGTGTGCTTCTTCTTTGGATCCAAAGTCAGCTCATCCTGAATTTCGGCCATCTGTCCATCGACACGTATCCGGACAAAACCCTGGGCCTGGAGTCTTTCCAACAGGCGGGTATGCTCTCCCTTGCGGTTGCGTACCAGAGGCGCCAGCAGGGTCAGGCGTGTCCCGTCCGGCCTCGACATGATGGCCTCGCTGATCTGATCGACCGTCTGCCGTTCAATTTCCTTGCCGCAGACCGGACAGTGGGGTGTCCCCACCCGGGCGTAGAGCAGCCGCAGGTAGTCATAGATCTCGGTCACCGTTCCGACCGTCGACCGGGGGTTGCGGCTGGTCGTCTTCTGGTCAATGGCAATAGCCGGAGACAGGCCGTCGATCCTGTCTACATCCGGTTTTTGCGCCTGACCCAAAAACTGGCGGGCGTAAGAGGATAAGGATTCAACGTAGCGGCGCTGACCTTCGGCGTAAATGGTGTCGAATGCAAGCGAAGACTTGCCGGAGCCGGAAATTCCAGTCAGGACAACCAGCTGGTTGCGCGGAATATGGACCTCAATGTCTTTCAGGTTATGTTCACGTGCGCCATAGACGCTAATCTCAGATTTCATAGTTTGTATTTTATCACAGGCACCGGGAGCGATTGTGACGCAAATCCAAAGATATCAGCCTCTTTCACACCTTTAAGACTCTCTGGGGTTTGCGGAATCAGGAGTCATCCCCTATAATTCCAATCGGGTATCCAAGACGAAAAAGCCAGGTCTTTTACCCGGGGAGTTCCAATGAAAACGAAATTGGAAGACTGGATTGAGTTTATCAAAGGCAAGCGCATTGCCGTCATTGGAGCCGGCATCAGCAACCGGCCCCTCATCGCCTGGCTGCACGGCCTGGGAGCCGATCTGACCATCTTCGATCAGATGGATTCCCATGATCCTGACCTGCTTTCCGTCAAAGAAAGGATGTCATTACAGGGCATTGAGGCTATTTGGCATACGGGGCCGGGTTATCTTGACAAGCTGGCCGGCTTTGATGTCATTGTCAGAACCCCCAAAATGAAGACCGATCTGCCTCAGTTGATTCGCGAGAGAGAAAGAGGGGCTGTCATTACATCTGAGATTGCCCTCTTTGCTGAGCTTTGTCCGGCTCCTCTCTACGCTGTGACCGGCAGCGACGGCAAGACCACCACCACTACCCTGATCGGCCTCATGCTGGAAGCCGGAGGCCATACCGTCCACGTGGGCGGCAACATCGGCCTGCCCCTGATCGACCGGATCGCTTCCATCAAGCCTACAGACCGTGTTGTCCTGGAACTTTCCAGTTTTCAGCTCATGGATATGCTGCCCCTGGTCAACCGGGCGGTCATTACCAATATCATCCCCAATCACCTTGATTTTCACAAGGACTTTCTGGAGTATCAGGAGGCCAAGAAGAATATCTTCCGTGCCCAGGGTGTTCTGGACATTCTGGTCCTGAATGCCCTTGATCCTGTTTCATCAGCCTTTCAAACCCTGGCTCCCGGCCAGACCCGTCTCTTCAACAAGAAACCCGCCGCCAACCAGATCTCTGCCTGGAGGCAGGACGGCTCCCTATGGATCCAGGAAGGCCGGCAGGGAGAGGCCACGTTCCTGGTCAGCGAGGACCAGGTCATTTTGCCCGGCGAGTTCAATCTGGAGAATATCCTGGCAGCCGCCAGCCTGATCTGGGATGACTGCCCCGTCCAGGCCATCCATCAGGTGGCCACCAGCTTCAAGGGAGTAGCCAACCGGATCGAATGGCTCAGGGAACTGGACGGCGTCCGCTGGTACAACAGTTCAGTGGACAGCTCCCCCGACCGGACCAAAAAGACACTGGAAGCATTCCGGCAAAGGGGCGACTCCCTGGTCCTCATCACCGGCGGCCAGGATAAGAACAGTGATTACAGAGGCCTTGGCAAAGCCATTGCTTCCACAAGCCGCAGGATCATCCTCTGCGGACAGAACGCGGAGCTTATCCATAAGATCATCCAGGAGGAGTGTCAGGAGGCGGGAGTCACCTATGACCAGCTGAATATCTCCTGGGCCGCAAGTCATGACGAAGCCGTCAGGATTGCCCGTGAGCTTGCTGAACCCGGCGATGCCGTCGTGCTTTCACCGGCTGGAACCAGCTACGACCGCTATAGGAATTTTGATGAGAGAGGCGATTATTTCCGTAATCTGGTAAGGGCTCTTTGACCGATAAATGACAAGGTAAGCAGGACAGAAGAGATGGAATCCAAGAAATCTTGAAATAAAATCGTGGCAGGGGTATTGCTGTGCTTTGAAAGACCCCGAAAAACGAAGAAAAATGCTAGAATGAGCATGTCGGCCGAAAAGAAGCGCGCGCCAAACAAGCCAATCGAGCCATTTGTCGTTCACGACACTTTAAGCTGGATGGCCTGGAAGGTTAAGAGAAGAACCCAATCTCAGGGCGGGCCTTTTATAGAATCAGCGCCTTATTTATCTAAGACGCTGGGCCGTAAAGTTACCTGGGAAGGATCAATGGCTGGAACATTCAAGCATTCCAGGATGTCCTCCCCGAATGTGGCGCTGAATGACTGGAGTGGGGTCCGGTCATTCAGCTTTTTTCTGGGGAAACCGTTGACATGGCCCATGATCAGGTTCAGATCATCCTGGGTCAGGTCATTGAAAGAAGTCCCCTTGGGTAAAATACGCCTTAAATGCTTGTGAGCCCCTTCCACCCCAGGTTTCTGGTTGGGTGTCCCCGGGTCACAGTAGTAGATCCGGGTCCGCCTTTGACCTTTCCCATCGAATTCAATCGCCTTGGGATTGGAGAACTCGGACCCGTTGTCGGTCAAAAGGACGGGGAAGAGCCGGCAAAAGGTTTCCCGGCCAAGGTCATCGTAGAGACGGTTGAAGAGATCGATGGCCGACTGGGCTGTATTTCGCTCCCTTAGAAACAAGAGGAGCATGGAAGATTCCTGGAAGTAGAGGGATAAGAGGACCTTGCCGCCGATGGTTCCAATAACAGAGTCCATCTCGACCACCGGCCAGGGATCGTCTGCCATGAAGGTCAGGTAATCCTGGTAGGTACGCCCCTTGCGGCACGCTGTATCGATCTTGTGCTCTTTTCTCTTCTTTCGTGGCCGGTAACGAATCTTGTAGGGCAGGTCGAAGGCCGTGACATCGCCTAAGGCCCTGTCTTGCACCAGTCGATAGATGGTCCTGTGCGAACAGGGCAGCTCGTTTTGGTGGTTGGTCCAGATGGTGTAAGGCGATAAGCCCCGTTTGAGATCGGCCTTGACGGTCTTGCTGATGTACTGGATCTCCTCGGACGAATAGGATCGGCCAAGCCGAGCATCCGACAAAAGTTCTTTGTATTCTTTTTGGGCGACGGTGGGCATGTACTCGTAGTGGGTCAGCCCGCAGCGGTTCTTTTGTTTACAGCCATTGCAGACAAAGGGTGCCTTTTGCAGGAGGGCGCAGCGTTCTTCTTCGTAATGCGGGCAAAGACTGGAGCAGCCTTCCTTACAGGATGAACAGGAAGGCTTCTTGCAGTAGAGCTTGCCGCACAGGAGGCGGGCCGGGCAGTTGCGTCGGTGCTTACAAGGGTTGTAGAGGGTATTGAAGGCATGTTTCTCGATACGGCTGCGATGCTTTTGGATCTCTTGCGAGATGGTGGTAGGGGATTTGCCCAGGTCTTTTGCGATTTTCCGAAAAGAGCAGGCGGCGTCGAGTTTCACTTTTATTTGGACCCTGTCTTCCAGGGTCAGGTGTTGGTACTTACTCATGATAGAAACCTCCCTTGAGGGAGGCCCACCCGAGCACGGTTCTTCTCTTGGAATAGTATAAATGTTGTGAGGGGAAGGACGGCTGCTCTTGCCAGATTAAACGGGACAGTCCCTTTGCCAGATTAAGCTGGACATTTGCTTTGACTCACTGTCCAGCTTACTTTGTCATTTATCT
>JBBAEW010000073.1:0-9776 GCA_041655695.1 Saccharofermentanales bacterium | reverse complement strand
CGGCAGAGCCGTATTCCAGGCAAGGGCCAGGCGCTCGCGGGGGATTTTTATGGAAGTCTTGAAGGCGGATACATGGCCCCTGGCAGAAACACCGGCATCAGTCCGGCTGCCGCCCGTCAGGCGGATCTTCTCACCCGTCAGCTTATGCCAGGCATCTTCCAGACAGGCTTGCACAGAAGGGGCGTTGGCCTGGCGCTGCCAGCCGCTGAAGGCCTGGCCGTCGTATTCGGTCAGGACGGCATAGTAGTGCAGGTGACCGTCTGCCATGCTAGCCGCCTGCTGCCCCCAGGACACCGGTCAGGGCAGGCAGAATCCTGCTGGAGACCAGTGAGAAGGAAAGAAGAAAGATGACCAGCGCCAAAAAGGCCAGATCAGGGAACTTGAGCCTGGCCGTGTAAAGGCGGGTCCTGCCCTTCTCCCCCTGATAGCAGCGGGCGTCCATGGCGACCGCCAGATCATCGGCCCGCCGGAAGCTGGAGACAAAGAGGGGGACCAGGATGCTGACCAGACCGCCCGCCCTCTTGAGAATACCGCCCGTGTCGTAGTTGGCTCCGCGCGAGGATTGGGCCTTCATGATCTTGACGGCCTCATCCATGAGTGTGGGGACAAAGCGGAGGGCGATGGACATCATCATGGCAAATTCGTGGACGGGGAAGCGCAGGAAGCGCAGAGGCGACAGGAGACTTTCCAGGGCATCCGCCACGGCCAGAGGAGTCGTGGTCAGGGTCAGGAAGAGCGAGGAATTGATGATCATGAGAGACAGGCGAAGAGCCGTCATAAGGCCGGCCAGGAGCCCTTCCTGAGAAACCCGGACCGGACCGATGGCAAAGAGGATATGGCCGTCGACCGTCAGGATGTGGAGAATGACGGCAAAGAGGATGATGACCACAATGGGCCGGACGCTGCGCAGGATGATGGAGACCCGGATGCCGGACAGAGCCATGAGAACCAGGGTCCAGAGGATGAAGAGTCCCATGACCCGCACATCCCGTATGGACAGGGTAGCCACCATGATGAGAATGGCCGCCAGGAACTTGATGCGGGCATCCAGCCTGTGGAGGATTGAATTGCCGGGAACGGACCGGCCCAACATACTCCGCTTACCCACAGCTCACCTCCCGCCTGCCGCAAGCAGGGCATCCACCGCGTCGGTGATGGTGAAGCAGGATGTATCCAGGTCCCTGTACTCCTCGCGCAGGGCGTCCAGGAAGCGCTTGGGAGCCGGCATATCCAGGTGGGCGTCTTCCAGGAAGCCCTCGGAAGCGACAATCTCCGAAGGGGTACCGATACCCGCCACCGCCCCCTCCTTCAAGACCAGGATGCGGTCGGCGAAACGGGTCATCAGTTCCATGTCATGGGAGACAACGATCAGGGTGGCCCCTTCGGATTGAAGGGTCAGAAGATCCCGGAAGAGATCATCGCGGCCGGCCGGATCCAGGCCGGCTGCCGGTTCGTCCAGAATGACAATTTCGGGCTCGGCAGCAAGAACACCTGCTATGGCCACTCTTCTTCGCTGACCGCCCGACAGTTCAAAGGGCGACCGGTCCAGAATGGATTCAATGCCCAGGCGTTTGGCTGCCCGCAGGACGGCTTCTTCCACTTGCTGAGGGCTCTTCTTCTGCTGTTTCGGCGCGAAGGCGATGTCCAGGGCCACCGTTTCCTCAAAAAGCTGGTCTTCCGGGTATTGGAAGAGCAGGCCCACCTGGCGGCGGATCTCCCGGATGACCCGCCGGTTGGACAGGTCGCTGCCCAAAAGTATGATCTTGCCCTGCTCCGCGGGGATCAAGCCGTTGAAATGCTGGATCAGGGTCGATTTCCCCGACCCCGTGTGGCCGGCAATCCCCAGGATCTCGCCCCGCCGGACGGACAGGGAAACCGAATGAAGAGCGGCGATGGGGGCACCTGCGGGTGAATCATAGGAATAGGAAAGATCCCTGACATCCAGAACCATCTCGACTTCCTGCCCGGCCGGAGCCCTGGCGCAGGAGCGAACGGTTCCCTGGGGCAGATCTTTGAGCGCCCGCCGCACGGAGGCGACTGCCCCGTCAAAGGAAATGATCTCATCCCGTTCGTAGGGTCTACCCGTTTTGGCGGCTACCAGGCGGGCGATTTCAAGGTGTGCGGGAACAGAAAGTCCTTCCGCCTTGACCCGGTCCATCTGGTCGAATACCTGGGCAGGCGTCCCCTGGAAGGCGATGGATCCCATGCCGATGACGTAGACGTAATCGGCCAGGAGAGCCTCTTCCATGTGATGGGTGATCTGTACGACTGTCAGGCCGCGCTCCCTCTTGAGTTTTTGCACAAGCTCCAGAATATCGCGGCGGGCGACGGGGTCCAGCATGGCCGTGGCCTCGTCCAGAATCAGGCAGTCCGGCTCCATGGCCAAAACCGAGGCAATGGCCAGCTTCTGCTTCTGACCGCCTGACAATTCGTGAGGGGCCCGGTCTTTGAGGCCTTCAAGGCCGGTCATGGCCAGAACCCGGTCAATGCGTTCCAGGATCTCCCCGGCCGGGACGCCCAGGTTTGAAGGACCGAAGGCGATGTCATCTTTGACAGTGGTGCCGATAATCTGATTGTCGGGATTCTGGAAAACCATGCCGCACTTGCGCCTGATCTCGTAAACGGAATCATCGTCGGCCGTGGATTTGCCGTCCACAAGGACCTGGCCTTCATCCGGTACAAGGAGGCCGTTCATGAGGCGGGCCAGGGTGGATTTGCCGGATCCATTGCGGCCCAGAAGGACTACATGGGCACCCTTTTCAATAGAAAAAGAGACCTGCCGGACGGCCTGGACCGGCCTTTGTCCCTGCATGGCGCCGTAGGCGAAAGATACAGCTTGAAATTCAATCACGGTGTCCCACATCCCGTCTCACGCCGACAAAGTAAAAAGGACTTCCTAAGATCTCAATCAATCCGGGAAGCCCTTCGTCCATTCAGATAACAGTGCCTGCAAGCGCGCTCAGTCAACCAGTTCCAAAATAGCCATGGGCGCGGCATCTCCCCGGCGGGGGCCAATCTTGACGATCCGCGTGTAGCCGCCCTGGCGGTTGGTAAACCGCGGAGCAACTGTATTGAAGAGGTGATTGACGGTATTGACTTTCTTGCCGTCCTGATCACGCGTCTCAACCAGCTGGGTCATGATCCGCCGGCGGGCAGCCAGCCGTGAGGGCTGGTCGACCTGGATGGTCTTCTTCTTCATTTCGCGCTCGACGACGTCGTACTTGCGGCCATTCTTGGATGTCGCCGTACGCAGGATCTTGCGGCCCTTGTCGTCCAGCTTGGCAGCTGAAACCGTCACCGTTTTGGTCGTAAAGTTGCTCTGTTCCTTGACGGCCAGGGCAATCATCTTCTCGGCGATCCGCGCTGCTTCTTTGGCACGCGTCTCGGTTGTCGTCACCTTACCCTCAACGATCAAGGTGGTGACAAGATTTCTCAGAATCGACTTTCTTGCCGCCGTCTCGCGTCCAAGTCTTCTATATCCGGGCATGGCTATGCACTCCTCCTGCTCAATTTATCTCTATCACTCGTCAGACCCGGCCAAGGTCAGGCCATGGGCTTCCAGTTTCTCAACCAACTCGTCCAGGGATGTCGCACCCAGGTTGCGCACCTTCATGAGGTCTTCGCGCGAACGGGCGACAAGGTCTGCGACGGTATGAATATCGGCCCGCTTGAGGGAGTTGAAGATCCGGGTTGAGAACTTCAAATCCTCGATGGGGGCGTCATAGATGCTCTTCTCCTTCTCTTCCACCTGGAAGGGCGCGTCCTCACCCACCGTCTTGTCGTGGGTCATGGACAGGAAGAGATTCAGGTGATCAATCAGGATCCCGGCCGACTTGACCAGGGCTTCCTCAGCCGTAATGGTCCCATCGGTCCAGATCTCCAGGGTCAGCTTGTCATAGTCCGTAACCTGGCCGACACGCGTATCCTCCACCTGGAAATTGACCTTGCGGACCGGTGTGAAGATGGAATCCAGCGGAATGACACCAATGGGCGCGTTCAGCTCTTTGTTCTGTTCAGCGCTCTGATAGCCGACACCCGTGTTAAAGGTCAGGCCCATGAAGAGGGGGCCGTCGCCGTTCATGTGGGCGATGACCAGATCGGGATTGATGATTTCAAGTTCATCGCTCTGATTGAATTCCCCGGCCCGGACAGGTCCCTTGTAGCCGGCTTCCTTATTGATGAAAACCGTTTTGGGTCCGTTGACGTGCAGTCTGGCCCGGATATCCTTGACATTCAAAAGAAGTTCGGTGACGTCTTCAATGACGCCCGGGATAGTGGAATACTCCTGGAAGATTCCTTCAATCCTGACGGAAGTGGCGGCGCAGCCGGGCAGGGACGAGAGCAGGACGCGGCGCAGGGCATTGCCCAGCGTCGTTCCATAGCCGCGCTCCAGCGGTTCCGCAACAAACAGCCCATAGGTCTTGTCCTCTGAATGAACTTTATACTCAATGCTCGTGTTCTGAAAATCGTTCATGGCACCCTCCTATTCGGGCAAGGATCACTTCAAGTCCATTACTTGGAGTAGAGCTCGACGATGAGCGTCTCCTCGACGTCCAGATCGATTTCATCCCGTTCGGGCAGACGGAGAACCGTCCCCTTCAGGTGATCCGGGTCAAAAGACAGCCAGGCGGGTACCAGCGTGTTGGGCAGCTCGTCGAAGACTTTCACGTGACGCGAATTCTCGCGGACGGAAATCTCATCACCCGGCGCCACATTCATGGACGGAATGCTGGCGCGGCGGCCGTTGATATTGAAGTGACCGTGGTTGACCAGCTGACGCGCCTGCGCCCTGGTCGCGGTGAAACCCAGCCGGTAGACTACGTTGTCCAGGCGGAGTTCCAGGAGCTTGAGCAGGTTTTCACCGCTCTTGCCGGCCATTTTGCTGGCCCGGTCATAGGTGTTGCGGAACTGCTTCTCCAGAACGCCGTATACGAATTTAACCGATTGTTTGGCGCGCAGCTGTCGGCCATACTCGCCTTCCTTGCGGCGCGACTGTTTGGGGTTGCGTTTGGATTTTTTATTGATACCCAGCATCTGAGGCGCCACTTCCAAGGACCGGCTGCGTTTCAGAATGGGTGACCTGTCTTTAGCCATACTGTCTGATCTCCTCTTAGACTCTTCTGCGCTTGGGCGGGCGGCAGCCGTTGTGGGGGATGGGGGTCACGTCTTTGATCATGATGATTTCAAGACCGCCCGTCGCCAGTGCCCGGATTGCTGACTCACGGCCTGAACCGGGTCCGCGGACAAAGACTTCGACTGTTTTCATCCCGTGCTCAACCGCCTTGCGGGCAGCCTGCTCGGCGGCCAGCTGGGCCGCGAAAGGTGTTCCCTTACGGGAGCCCTTCATGCCCTGAGCCCCGGCGCTTGACCAGGAAATGACGTTCCCTGCAGGGTCGGTTATGGTCACAATCGTATTGTTGAAGGACGAATGGATATGAGCCGCTCCGCGTTCAATGTTCTTGCGGTCCCGCCTTCTGGTGCGGGCAACCGGACGACCTTTTTTCGTAGCCATGGTTCGTCCCCCTTATCTCTTTTTCTTAGCCATGGTGCGCTTGGGGCCCTTGCGCGTACGCGCGTTGGTCCGTGTCCGCTGACCGCGGACCGGCAGCCCCGTCCGATGCCGGCGGCCCCGGTAACAACCGATCTCCCCCAGCCTCTTGATATTCATGGCTGTCTCACGGCGAAGGTCTCCCTCAACCGTGTGATGATTCTCAATTCGTTCGCGGATGCGAGAGATTTCGTCATCCGTCAAATCGCGGACGCGTGTGTCAGGATCGACCTCCGCCGCTTTCAGAATTTCGATTGCACTGGTCCGGCCGATACCGAATATGGCCGTCAGTCCGATCTCTACGCGTTTGTCATTGGGCAAATCAACCCCGGCAATACGTGCCATGCGCTACCTCCACTTATGCTCGCATGCTTATGATATCAAGCAGATCCCGGGCACCTGCTGCCAGGCCGGATCCCTTGTTATCTTCTTTATCTATTCCAAATAAGTCTGTCATTCAGCCTTGTCTCTGCTTGTGCTTGGGATCGCTGCAGATGACCATGACACGCCCGCGGCGCTTGATCACGCGGCATTTCTCGCAGATTGGCTTGACCGAAGGTCTAACTTTCATGGTTCTTCTCCTTCTTGCTGTCGCACATGGACGCACAGCTAATTATTTTAACCCCTGAGGGCCTGAAAATCAAGAAGCTACTTTGATCTCCAGGTGATCCGGCCCCGTGTCAGATCGTAAGGTGACAACTCAACCGTGACATGGTCACCATTGAGGATCTTGATGTAGTTCTGACGCAACTTGCCGGAGATGTGCGCGATCACCTCGAATCCGTTTTCCAGGCGAACCCGGAATACCGCATTCGGCATGGTGTCGACGACGACTCCTTTTACCTCAATTGCTTCTTCTTTCGGCATCTACTCCTCCGATCGCCTGTGTGTCCGCTTGTCTCTTACTGGACCAGGCAGCGATCATCTTTCTGATGGCCGCATTGCATTCGCTCTCACACTGCTCACTGCTTATGATCTCTTCCAGATCTTTCTCATCAAGCGCCCTGCCCAGTTTCTGGACGTGCTTGGTGTTTTTCAGCTTGGCATCGACGTAGCCGTGCCTGAGCCCATCTGCCAGAAGCAGGCGGGTCTCCCCCTTCTGCGCCAGGACCAGATAGAGCCTTCCCTGGTCATGCCCCTTGAGAGAGACAACGATCATGCCCGGACTGAATTGTGGCGGCAGCTCTTCCTGCATGGGCTACCTTCCTCTTTCGTGAGCCGCGCCCTCCAGGGGCGACAGGGTCAGAACCCTGGGCCCTGACTCCGTAATGGCAAAGGTGTTTTCGTAATGAGCCGCCACCTGGCCGTCCCGGGTCAGGAAGGTCCAATCATTGTCCCCGATGTAGACCCCGGGAGAACCCAGGGTGACCATGGGTTCCAGGGCCAGCGTCATGCCGGCCATGAGCCGGATGCCCCGCCCCCGGACTCCCACATTGGGGAGGTTGGGAGGCTCGTGCAGGTCACTGCCGATGCCGTGTCCGGTCAGATCCCGGATGACACCGAAACCGTGCGCCTCACAGTGGGCCTGGACAGCCGCCGAGATATCACCCAGCCGCTTGCCCGGCACCGCCTCCTCCAGGCCTTTCCAGAAGGCCTCTTCCGTCACCTGGACCAGCTGGCGGATCCGGTCGGGAACCTGACCAATCAGGTAGGTCCGCGCCGCATCACCGTGGTAACCGCCCAGGTAGGCTCCGACGTCAAGGGAGACGATCATGCCGTCTTCCAAAACCCGGTCCGGACTGGGGAAGCCGTGCACCACCTCGTCGTCGATGGAGATGCAGGTCGCCGCCGGAAAGGGGGTCGGCCCCTGGCCGTCGTAGCCCAGAAAAGACGGGATGGCGCCGGCATCCAGGATAACCTGGTGCGCCTTCCGGTCGATCTCCTCTGTCGTTACGCCCGGCCGCATAAGGGGGGCGACGGCATCAAAGACAGCGGCAACCACAGCGCCGGAAAGGCGCATACGGTCAATGGCTTCCTTTGACTTGATTCTGATCACTGGCTTCTCACAAATCGTATGTCAAGTTCCAGGGGGCAGGAGTCCGCCGGCTCACGCCGGGAGAACTTTCGCCTCCATCAGTTCCAGGAGTTCCTCTTGAGCTGCCTGGTCCGGCGGCCCGCTGTTGGCGAAGACCACCCGTTTGCCCTGCAGGTCGTAGTAGCCGGCAAGAGGCGCTGTCTCCTCCTGGTAGGCCGCGAATCTCCGCTTGAGGGTCTCTTCTGTATCGTCTCCCCGGCGGACAACCTTTCCGCCGCAACGGTCACATACATCCGGCGTAGCCGGCTGCATGGTCGTCGTATTGTAGGGCTGGCCGCAATCCTGGCAGATGAACCGGGAAAGGGCCCGCTGGATAAGAACCGGCTCCTCCACATCAATGTCGATGACCAGGTCCAGTTTCTGGCCGCAGTCCTCCAGGATCTGATCCAGGGCCCGGGCCTGAGCCAGGGTGCGTGGAAAGCCGTCCAGGATAAATCCCTGGCTGCCCGCGCCTTCCACGATGACCTCTTTGATCAGCTGGATGGTCAGGTCATCGGGGACCAGGGATCCGCTGTCAACATAGGAGCGGATTTCCTGCCCCAGGGGGCTTTGGGCGGCCATTTCAGCCCGGAAGAGATCTCCCGAGGAAATGTGGGGCAGGAGGAAGCGGTCCGACAGAATCTTGGACCAGGTCCCCTTGCCGCTGCCCGGCGCGCCCGTGAGTACAATCCGCTTGATCATGACATCAATCAAGGAAGCCCTTGTAGTGGCGCATGAGCATCTGGGCTTCCAGCTGCGACACGATATCCATGGCAACACCGACCAGAATCAAAACAGCCGTTCCGCCAAACCAGATTCCGTGGGCGCCGGTCACAGCTCCAAGCAATGACGGCATCAGAACCAGAATGACCAGGAAGACGGACTCGAACCAATTGAGGCGGCGGGCGGTCTTACCGACAAATTCCGCTGTCGGCCGGCCGGGGCGGATGCCCAGAATATAGCCGCCATTCTTCTGCAGATTGTTGGCTATATCGACCGGGTTGTAGCTGATCATTGAATAGAAGAAGGTAAAGGCAATGATCAGAATCGAATAGATCACATAATAGAGCGGGTTGGTATTGAAGTTCATCAGCCAGACCGCCACCTTGCCCGTACTCCCCGTAAAGGAGGCAATGGTCGAAGGGACCATGAGGACGGACATGGCGAAAATGACCGGCAGAACACCCGACTGGTTGACCTTGATGGGCAGGTAAGTGCTCTGGCCGCCGTAAATCTTGCGGCCCACTACCCGCTTGGTGTACTGGACGGGGATTCTGCGTTCGGCGCTCTGGATGAAGACAACCAGGGCGATGATGCCGACGAAGACCAAAGCCGTCGCGATAACCAGCCCCAGGGCAAGGAAGATATTCCTTGTCACGGTCAGGGCCTGGAAGTAGACAAAAAGCTGCTTGGCATAGTCCGGCAGGCGGCTGGCGATCCCGATGAAGATGATCAGGGAGATGCCGTTTCCGACACCCTTGGCATCGATCTGTTCTCCCAGCCACATGATGAAGGAGGCGCCTGCGGCAAAGCTCAGGATAACAACAGCCAGGCTCAGCCATTCGGGGACCCCCGGTGTGGTCGCTCCGCGTGTCAGCAGAGCATAGGAGGTCGCCATGACAAAGGACAGGCCCAGGGTCACCATCCGCGTGATCTTCTGGATCTTCTTCTGGCCTTCCTCACCTTCCTTTTGCAGACGCTCAAGGGCAGGGATGGCAAAGGTCAGAAGCTGCATGATGATCGACGCGTTGATGTAGGGCGAAATCCCCAGCGCCAGGACAGAGACCGACTTGAAGGCTCCGCCCGAGATGATATCCAGGAACTGTCCCAGCTGGCCGAAACGCTCGATCAGGGCCGCGAAAGCGACACTGTCAATCATAGGCGTCGGAACAGCCGTGCCTAGACGGAAGACCAGGATGGCAAAAAGAGTGAAGAGAATCTTCTTCTTCAGGTCCGGGATCTTCCAGGCATTGGCCAGGGTCTGAAACATACTGCCCATGTCAGATTACCTCACACGTTCCTCCGGCCGCCTCGATTTTCTCTTTGGCCGCCGCCGTAAAAGCATTCACCTTCACTTCAAGTTTTATAGTCAGTTCCCCGTTGCCGAGAATCTTCACACCGTCATTCACCTTGGGCAGGGAAATGACGCCTGCCGCGGCCAAGGTTTCTGCCGTCACCAGGCTTCCTTCCTCCATCCGCATCAAGTCGCTGACA
>JBBAEW010000072.1:0-9819 GCA_041655695.1 Saccharofermentanales bacterium | reverse complement strand
CCCTAAGAGGAGCCGTCGGCTTCCAGGATCTCCTGGAGAGAGACCTGGCCCGGATCACCGGCTTTTTTGGTTCTGGCATCCACAAAGGGCAGGCCCAGGTGTGAAAAACCACCCCGGGTCAGAATCCTGCCGCGGGGGGTCTTGGCAATAAAGCCGATTTGCATGAGATAGGGCTCGTAAATATCTTCGATGGTCACCGGATCTTCTCCGGTTGAGGCCGCCAGGGTATCCAGGCCCACCGGACCGCCGTCGTACATCTCGGCCATGACCCGCATGATCAGGCGGTCATTGCCGTCCAGGCCGATGGGGTCGATCTCCAAGGCCGAGAGGCCCATGTCGCAGATGGCCCGGTTGACCAGATTATTGCCGTGTACCTGGGCATAGTCGCGCATGCGGCGGAGCAGGCGGATAGCCACCCGGGGCGTTCCCCTGCAGCGGGTCGACAATTCATCCAGGCCGTCCTGGTCGATGCCCACCCCCAAGAGGGAGGCGTAGCGGCAGAGGATAAGAGAGATCTCGGAGGGAGCGTAGAGGTCCAGGCGCTGGATCATGCCGAAGCGGTCACGCAGGGGCGATGTCAGAAGGCCCGCCCGCGTGGTGGCCCCGATCAGGGTGAAGCGGGGCAGATCCAGGCGGATGGACCGGGCCGAAGGACCTTTGCCGATCAGGATATCCAGGGCATAGTCCTCCATGGCCGGGTAGAGTATCTCCTCCACGGTCCGGTTGAGGCGGTGAATCTCATCGATAAAGAGGACGTCGTTTTCCTGGAGGTTGGTCAGGATGGCGGCCAGATCTCCCTGACGCTCAATGGCAGGGCCGGAGGTGATGCGCATCTCAACGCCCATCTCATGGGCGATGATGCCAGCCAGGGTCGTTTTGCCAAGACCCGGAGGTCCGTAAAGCAGAATATGGTCCAGGGCTTCCCTGCGCCCTCTAGCTGCCTCTATGGCGATGGTCAGGTTGGCCTTGACCTTCTCCTGGCCGAAGTATTCGGCCCAGCGGCGGGGGCGGAGCTGGGGCTCGTCGGATTCCCCGCTCAGAGCCTTTCTGGACAGGACCCGCTCCTGATCAAAGCAATCGTCCTCTATATCCTGCATGGAACTGTGAAATTCAAACATGGATTCTACCTGCCTCCCATCCAGAATACCAAAAACAAGGACCGCTTAACGGACAGTCATCTGGGACAGTGCCCGGCGGAGGAGATCCTCCACTTTGTCATCTTCCCGGGAGCCTGCCAGGCGCAGAGCATTGACAGCCTCTTCCCGGCTGTAGCCCAGCACCATGAGGGCTGCCAATGTCTCTCCTCCCAAACCGGCCGCGGGAGCGGCGGCAAGAGTCCCCGCTTCCTGTGCCGCGGGTGTCAGGCTGACCCCTGTCTTCCTGAGCTTGTCGGTCAGCTCCAGGATCATGCGGGCGGCTCCCTTTTTTCCGATGCCCTTGACTTGGGTCAGCTGGTCCGTGTCCTCCTGCAAAATAGCCAGGGCAAAGGCGTCAGGCGTCAGGGAACCCACGATCTGCAAGGCCAGCCGGGGCCCGACCCCGCTGACGGTCTGGACCAGCAGAAAGAGGTTTTTCTCTTCTTCGCTGGTAAACCCGAAAAGACTCATCTCGTTTTCCCGTACATGCAGGTGGGTCAGGAGGGTTACATTCTGGCCCAGGGGCGGGAGCCCCGCTATCTTGACGGGGGCCATGTCGATCTGAAAGCCCATCCCTCCCTGTTCAAGGATGATGAACTCCTCTGCCTTCCGCGTGATTTTTCCTGAAAGACTGGCGATCATGGCCGGCTCCTCTCCTATTGATAGCCGCCGACAGCCAGGCGGCCGTCGCGGTTTCCTGAGTGTGCGTGACAGATGGCGACCGCCAGGGCATCGGCCGCGTCATCGGGCCTGGGTATCTGCCTGAGTTTCAGAAGGACCCGGACCATCTCCTGCATCTGTTTCTTGTCCGCCCTGCCGTAGCCGGTTACGGCCGCCTTGACCTGGACAGGCGTGTATTCGTAGACCAGGAGGCCTGCCCGGGCAGCGGCCACAATGGCAACTCCCCTGGCCTGGGCCGTGCCCATGGCCGTGGTGGTATTGCGGCTGAAGAAGAGCTCTTCGACGGCGAAGCAATCCGGCTTGTAGCGGGCCCTGAGTTCATCCAGAGCCTGATCAATGGCCAGCAGCCGTTCCGGGAAGGGAACCTCCGCGTCAGTCCGGATGACCCCGTAGTCCAGGGCGGTCAATTTTTGTTTTTCAACCTGGATGAGGCCAAAGCCCGTAATGGCATAACCCGGGTCGATTCCCAGAATAATCACGGCGCCTCCTCCCTGATCCGGTCCCTGTCAGCTCTTCATGAAGGCGTGCAGACGGTTGATGTTCTCCGTCCAGTCGATGTCATACATCTCCATCTTTTTGATGGTTTTCATGGCCTTATAGGTTTCCAGAGGCAGCATAAGCTGATCGAAAGAATAGTTGCGGTAAGAGCCCACGTTCATGACCATGGCCATCATCTCCCCGTCGGTCAGGTTGGTTTTGATCATGGGCATGATGGATTCGACCGTCTTGGTCAGGGTGCCGGGATCGCTGGCCAGCAGTTTATCAAAGAGGGCCTTAATGACCTTGCGCTGCCTCTCCATGCGCTTGAAGTCTGAGTCGATCTTCCTGATACGGGAGTAGTTGAGGGCCGTCTTGCCCATGAGAAGCTGGGGGCCCGCCTTCAGGGAACGGCCCTCCAGGGAATTCAGATACTTGGCTTCGGCCGCCGTCAGATCAATAGTGACGCCGCCGATGGCGTCGATGGCCTTCTCAAATCCAGAGAAATCCGTGGCAACGTAGCGTGAGACCTCCACCCTGAAATTGCGCTGGACCGTCTTCATCAGAAGGCGGGGCCCTCCCCAGGTATGGGCGGCATTCAGCATGTAGTTGGCCTGCCAGTTCTTGCTGTAGGCAGGATCGGGATCATTGGGGATGCTGACATAGATGGCGCGCATGAGGGAGGTCAGATGGAAGGAACGGGTCTTTTTGTTGATGGTCAGAAGCATCATGGCATCCGAGCGGCCATTGGCATTTGGATCCCGGGTATCGGACCCGATGATGAGAATATTGGTGATCTCCTTGTCCTGGAGGACGGGAATACCCATCCCTGCCTTCATGTTAGAAGGAACATCCAGGCCTGAAAGATCCTTTTCGATGGCAATGGGATCCTTGATGGGATCGTAATCGCGCAGACCGATCACATAATGGAGATAGCCGAAGGCGAAGGCCGCTGTCGCAAGAACCATGCCCGCAAGCAGGCCGGCGATGGAGGACAGCAGGAGAGTTGGTTTTTTATTGTTTTCTTCCACTTTTCAATTATATCTCATGAACCTGAAAAAACGGCAGGATCGCTGCCGTTCCAGTCAAAGGCTGAAGACCTTGATTCAGGCGTCTTGCTGCTGGATGCGGGCGATTCGCGCTTTTCTTCTGGCAGCTGTATTCTTGGCCATGATGCCGTCGGAGACCGCGCGGTCCAGTTTGGCCTGAGCCGTACGGGCCAGTTCCTCTGCCTGGGGCAGCCCCTGCTCTTTGGCGGCAATGGCCTTCTTGACCAGGGTACGGATCTCGCTCTTTCTGCTCTTATTGGCAGCAGCCTTGGCCTCTGACGACCGGACACGCTTCATGGATGATTTAATATTAGGCACGCTTTTTCCCTCCTGCCTTGCTTGTTCATTGATGAACAAGGCGTATTCTAACACGGGCGGCCCTTGGGGCGCAAGTCGAAAAGATACCCGGCCTGCCTTCAGGGGCCAGCTTTGAAGTCCTCTTTCAGGATAGCGTAGAGACGGGCATCCGCCAGTTGGTCGCCTTTGCGGATGGTCTGCCGCAGAAGCCCTTCGTAACGAAGGCCGCACTTCTCCATGACAAGACCCGAATGGACATTGGCCGGCTCATGGCAGGATTCGATGCGGTTGAGGCCCACATCTTCAAAGAAGAAACGGATCAACTCCGACAGGGCCTCGGAGGTGTAGCCCTGATGCCACCAGTCGTAGCCGATGCAGTAGCCTACATGGACCATGGAGATGTTATCATTCTGATCTACGGCTCCTATAGTTCCGATCAGGATCCCGCCCTCCTTGAGCTCCATGCCCCAGTGGTAGTAATCCTCCTTGGGGTAATGGCCTTCCCAGTCACCCAGGACAGCGCGGGACACATCCACATCCGCATGGGGCGGCCAGGACAGATATTTGGTTACCCGGGGATCCCGGGCCCAGTTCCGGAACATGGCGGGGGCGTCCTCAAGCGTCAGGCGGCGAAGGATCAGGCGGCCGGTCTCCAGCCTGACAGTTCCTTTGTGTACCATAATGACTTGCCCCCCTTGCTCTCCAGTGCCTCATGTTATCATAACTAGTTAGAACCTTATGGCGGCCGGACAAGCGGCGCCTTTATATTAGAGGAGAAAAAATGAGTCCTAAGAAAGCTGAAGCCAAAAAGGCTTCCACAAAAACCAAACCTGAAACGAAACTGCGCCTGATCCCCCTGGGAGGAATGCGGGAGATCGGCAAAAACATGACCGCCTTCGAATACGGCGATGACCTGATCGTCATTGACTGCGGCATGGCCTTCCCCGATACCCGCATGCCGGGCGTCGATGTCATTATCCCGGATTTCACCTATTTACGGGAAAACCGCGATAAATTGCGGGGAATCCTCATCACCCACGGCCATGAGGATCATATCGGTGCCCTGCCCTGGCTGCTCAAGGAATTTGACGTACCGGTCTATGCCACACCCATGACCATGAAGCTGATTGAGATCAAGCTGGACAATGCCCGTCCCAAGGTCTCATCCAAGAAACTCCAGGTGGTCCGCGCCGGCGAGCGCCTGACCATCGGAGCTTTCGACGTCGACTTCATCCACGTCAACCACTCCATCGCCGATGCGGTCTCTTTCGCCGTAACCAGCCCGGTCGGAACCATCTTCTATACAGGGGATTTTAAAATCGACTACACGCCCATGACCGTCGACCCCATTGACCTGGGCAAGATCGCGGAAATCGGCAACCAGGGAGTCCTGGCTCTCGTTTCGGAGAGCACCAACGCCGAGCGGCCCGGCCATTCCCTGTCCGAGCGTGAGGTCGGCAAGGCCTTCCGGGAGATCTTCGCAGAAGCGCCCGGCCGCATCATCGTGGCCACCTTCTCCTCCAACGTCTTCCGCCTCCAGCAGGTCATCACAACAGCCGAGGCCAATAACCGCAAGGTCCTGATCCTGGGCCGCAGCATGCTCAATGTCTTCGAGGCCGCCAGGAGCCTGGATTACCTGACCTATGAACCTTCAACCATTGTCGATATCCAGAGTATCGACAGCCTGAGGCCCGAGGAGGTGGTCATCCTGGCCACCGGAAGCCAGGGCGAGCCCATGTCGGCCCTGTCCCGCCTGGCCTATTCGGAACACCGGAGCACGGAAATCGTGGAAGGTGACACGGTCATCCTCTCGTCCAGCATGATCCCCGGCAATGAAGAGGCCATCTTCCGGGTGGTCAACGAGCTCTTCATGAAGGGGGCTCAGGTCATCTACGAATCCCTGGCCGATGTCCATGCCTCGGGCCACGCCTTTAGAGATGAACTCAAGCAGATTCTGACCCTGACCAAACCCCGCTACTTCATCCCCTCCCACGGGGAGTTTCGCATGCTCTATCGTCACGCGGAGCTGGCCAGCCAGATGGGGATTCCTAACGACCGGATCATCCTGACCAAAAATGGCGACATCCTGGAGTTCTCCAGGGACGGCCAGCTGGATTTCGCAGGTTACACGGAAGGAGCCGGCATCCTGATCGATGGGTCCGGCATGGGTGACGTAGACGAGTACGTCCTCCGGGACCGGCTGCGGCTGGCGGATGAGGGAGTCGTTTCCGTCCATATCGTCATCGACGCCCAGGCCAACCGCCTCTACGGGAGCCCGGTCATCCAGGCCAGGGGCTTCATTTATGAAAGTGAGATGAATCACATCGTTGAGCTCTGCCAGAAGCGTGTCACGGAGATCGCTGAAGATCTCTGGAATAAGAAAAAGCCCCTGGCTGTTCACATGACCTCCGATGGTGTCAGCGACCAGATTCAGAAGACCCTCTTTGAATACACCCGCAGGAGACCTGTCATCATGGTGGCCGTTACGGCCATCTAAGATCAGTTGTGGCCGCGCGAGACACTGACCACACTGTCGATGGCCTTGATCCTGCCCACCAGGCGGTCGTATTGTTCCTGATTCTCAATTTCGACCGTCAGGAGCAGATTGGCGCTGATATCGCGGGCCGATGAAATGCGGGCCGCCTGGACAGGGACCTGCTCATCGGCAATGGTAGCCGAAATCTCAGCCAGAAGATTGGTCCGGTCCCGGGCAATGATACGGATATCGACCGGGTAGAGGCGATGGGCCCCCAGGGACTGATCGGTCCAGGCCACGTCAATCAGGCGCGAGGCCCGTTCAGCGTCCTCCGGTGACCGGTCGAAGGCGTCCAGGATATGGCGGATATTGGGGCAGTCGATCCGATGGACGGCCACCCCCATGCCCCGGGTCACATAGCCGATGATCTGGTCTCCTGGAACGGGATTGCAGCAGCGGGATATCTTGACCAGGGCGTTGTCCAGCCCCTTGACCGTGACGGGTATGTCCGGGGTTTTGCCCGGTTTCTTTTTGCTGATCCGGGGGCTTGTCTTTTCCAGAATCAGGGCTTCGCTGACCAGCATATTGGGCGGATTATGGATGACCTGTCCCGACTTGGAGACCCGGTAACCCAGCTTGACCCGTTCGTTCTCGGGCAGGGAGAGGATATAGGCGTCCCGCAGCTTGGGGACGACCCGGCCGGCAGGCAGACCTCCGTAGCCGACACCGGCCAGCAGATCGTCCAGGGACTGAATGGAGTAACGCTTGAGGATGGGGGTGTAGTACTCCTTCTTCAGAAGATCCGACAGCTGGAAGCCCAGCTTGTGGATCTCCCGGTCCAATAATTCGCGGCCCCGGACGATATTCTCATCCCGCCGCTCCCGCTTGAACCAGGAGGCGATCTTGCTTCGGGCAGTCCCGCTTTTGACGATGTTGAGCCAGTCGCGGGAGGGCCCGCGGACCTTGTCCGATGTCAGAATCTCGACGATATCCCCGTTATTGAGTTCATAGGTCAGGGAAACCATGCGGCCATTGACCCGGGCCCCGTACATGGAATTGCCGATATCGCTGTGGATATGGTAGGCGAAGTCCACCGGGACAGCGCCCGCCGGCAGGGAGATGACCTTGCCCATGGGGGTGAAGACGAAGACTTCTTCCGGGATCAGGCCCTCCTTCAAGGCGTCCATGTAGTCGCCGGCGTCGCTCATGTCGCTTTGCCATTCCAGGAGCTGGCGGAGCCAGGACAGGCGGACCTCGAAGACATCCTGCTTCTTCTCGGTCGACCCCTCCTTGTAGCGCCAGTGGGCAGCAATTCCGTATTCAGCGGTCCTGTGCATCTCCTCGGTCCGGATCTGGACTTCAAAGGGAATGCCCCGGCGGCCGATGACTGTTGTATGGAGTGACTGGTAACCATTGCCTTTGGGCATGGCGATGTAATCGCGGAAACGGCCCGGGATGGGCTTGTAGAGCTCGTGGACCAGGCCCAGGACGGCATAACATTCGCTGACGGTGGGGACAATGATCCGGGTGGCAAAGAGGTCGTAGATCTCGTCCAGCTGTTTGACCTGTGTCTTCATCTTGCGGTAGATGCTGTAGAAGTGCTTGGGCCTGCCCTCAATATCTGCCGCGATCCCCATGGCCGCGATCTTGACCGTCAGCTCCTCGGTGATCTCCTTGAGGTATTCCTCCCGGTCCGACCGGCGCTGGGACAGCATGCCGACCAGTTCATAGTAGGCGTCGGGATCCAGATAGCGCAGGCTCAGATCCTCCAGCTCCCACTTGATCCGGTGGATGCCCAGGCGGGCCGCCAGGGGCGCGTAGATATCCAGAGTCTCGCGGGCCGTCGCGATCTGCTTGTCCGCTTCCTTGAACTTCATGGTCCGCATATTGTGGAGGCGGTCGGCCAGCTTGATCAGGACCACCCGGATATCCTTGGCCATGGCCAGGAACATCTTGCGGAAATTCTGGGCCTGCATATCCTCCTTGGAGGAATAAGAGATCCGGGACAGCTTGGTGACACCATCAACCAGCTCGGCCACATCCTGGCCCAGTTCCTCACGGATCTCTTCCAGGGTCACCTCGGTATCTTCAACCGTGTCGTGGACCAGAGCAGCCGCCAGGGTATGGTCATCGACCAGTCCCAGGTCAAAGAGGATCCGCATGGCGGCAACCGGATGAATGATGTAGGGTTCGCCCGTCGCCCGGAACTGGCTTTCGTGAGCATCTTTGGCAAGCTTGTAAGCGGCCGCGAGTAGGCTGGCGTCATCGTTGTGGGCAGCCTTCTTCCAGATGGAAATGAACTGATCCATGGCTGCATCCGTTTTGGCTAGAGTTTCAAGCTGTTCTGCCGTATAGGCGACCTCCTGGGTCATGGGACAAGTACCCCCGATGCCTTCAATTCCGCCCACAGGTGAGAGTCGGACAGGGCCGGTCTCTTCTTGCCGGGATCACCTTTGACGCAGGTGAAGCTTCCGTCCAGGTTATCGGTCAGCCGGAGGAGACCGCTTTCATCAAAGACTGCCAGTCCCAGCAAAAGCCCCAGTGGGTCGGCTTCTTCATTATAGCGGTGGGAGAGGAGCCATGCCAGGCGCAGGGGCACAAAAGTAACCGGACCGGGCCGGGAGCCGAAGAGTTCCTCCATCAGCTGCCAGAGTCCAGTAAAAAGGCCCTGGGATAGAGAAATCCCTCGGGGCCCTGCCTTGTCCTCTCCTGACATCCATTGACGGTAAGCCAGGACGGCCTCCCCGTTCAGATGATCCTGGTCCGCGGGGCAGAGGTCAACCAGCCGCAACTGGACCGTTTCCCGGTCGCGCCAGACATTAAGTTCGGGAGTCGCAAGGACATCCAGGCGGTCTCCCTGACGGTAGAAGTCGCCCTCATTTCCCCTCCCAAACAGGAGGGCCTCCAGAAGTCTCATGGAGGGATCGGAGGTCCGCAGGGACAGCTTGAGATGGCGTCCCTCCCCCATCCGGCTGACGCCCTCAACCAGCAGATTCTCCATGCGGATGACCGGCCGTTCAAAGCCGCTGCCCGTCGGTTCCAGAAGATCGAAAGACCGGATAAGCGCCGCGTCCAGCTGATCACCGGTCAGGACGATATCCGCCCGGAAAGGCTTTTGCCGGTCCTTTTGGGGGATGGCCTCCATATGCATGGTTATCTGACGGCGGAAGGCTTCCTGGTTCTCCGCCTTGAGAGTCAGGCCTGCTGCTCCCTGATGGCCGCCGTACTTGTCCAGCAGAGGAGCGGCGGAGTGGATGGCTTCAATCAGGTCGATCCTGCCAAAAGACCGGGCTGAGCCGGTCAGGAGGCCGTCCTCATCATTGAGGGTGATGGCCGGCACCCGGAAACGCTCGACCAGACGCGAACTGACGATGCCCATAACCCCCGCGTGCCAGCCCTGGCCTACGGCGATGACGACCGACAGGGGAAAGGAAAGAGACTGGGTCAGCGAATCCAGAGCCTGATCAAAGACCTCCTGTTCCACCTGGCGGCGCTGGCTGTTGAGTTCATCCAGCTTGAGGGCCAGGCGGTCTGCCCTGACGGGATCCTCCTCCATGAGCAGATCCAGAGCCAGGCGGACATCCCCCATACGGCCGGCGGCATTCAGGCGGGGTGCCACGAAAAAGGCGATATCGCGGGCCTTGAGAGTCCGCTCCTCTCCTGAAAGACGGGCAAGGGCCTTGAGACCTTCAGGAGCAGCCTC
>JBBAEW010000071.1:0-10137 GCA_041655695.1 Saccharofermentanales bacterium | reverse complement strand
ATAGGAGGGGTGGAGGATGAAGACAAAAAAGCTCTGGATCCTGACAGTCGGACTTTTGCTGGTTCTGGCACTTCTTTGGTCCTGCGCCAAGAAAGAAATGATAAAAGAAGAAGATATGCCAGGCGGCCTCCGGGACCGGACCTGGGAAGACGCTCCCAAGACCATCAAGTCAAAAGAGATTACCCGTTTCGAATGTGAGTACCGCACCAATCTGACCAATGAAGAGGGGTTCTTTTACTTCGTTTTCATACTCCAAAGGGAGAACGACAAGGCCAATTGCCGGATCATTTGCCAGGATGACATCCGGAGGGCCGCTGAGCAGGAATTCCAGGTACCCCTGTCCCTTCTCCTGGACTTGCAGGCCCTGGCCGATCAGCACGATCTGGCCCGCTACAACGGCATCGACCGGCAGGTCAATGGCTTGCCTGAATTCTTCGGCGCCCGCCTGCTGGTTGACTATACCTCCGGAGAAAGAATTCGTGCCTACGACAATTCCTCCTCCTTCCTGGATTACCGGGCAGCTGACGCCATCTACGCTTTCTTCATGGACCTGAACCGTCAATGGGGCAGTCCCTTTACGGATCAAACCGACTGAGCCTCCGATACCAGGCAAATCCAGGGCAGACAAGACTCCCCTTGCCTGCCTCCCGTTCTATACTCGGAGCCGCTTTTGCCGCGGGAATAATCCAAACCACGAAGCCGCCAGCCGGAATGAAACATTTATTTATGAAGTCCGCCCATTGCCTGGGAGGTCCAGGGATACAATAATAGATGTATCCGGTCAAAGGAAAGATTCACGGCCTGACACAGGGGGTAAAAATGACGGAGACAGCAAAACACAGCTTGGCACCCTGGACGGAAAACGGAAGTATCCGGACAGTCTGTGTGCTCACCAGCGGGGGCGACGCTCCCGGCATGAACGCAGCCATCCGCGCCGTTGTGCGGGCGGGTCTGCAGGAGGGCTACCGGATGCTGGGCTGCCGCCGGGGTTTCCATGGCCTCTGGCGGGGCGACATCGTTGAGCTGGATGGCCGCTCCGTTTCGGGGCGCCTGCAGCAGGGCGGTACTTTCCTCATGACTGCCCGCAGCCAATCCTTCAACACACCTGAGGGAGTCAAGAAAGCCTTTGATATGTGCAAGGTCTTCGATATCGATGCCCTGGTCGTCATCGGCGGCGACGGTTCCCTGCGCGGAGCCCTGGACCTGGCCCGACTGGGCCTGCCGGTCATCGGCATCCCCAGCACCATTGACAATGATATCGGCTCTTCCGAGTATTCCATCGGCTATGACACGGCTATGAACACAGCCATGGGCGCCATTGACAAACTGCGCGACACTGCCTCATCCCACGAACGCTGCAGCTGCATCGAAGTCATGGGAAGGGAAGCCGGCTACATAGCCCTTAATGTGGGTCTGTCCTGCGGGGCAGAAGTGATCCTGATCCCTGAAGTAAAGATGGATTTCGATAAAGATGTGGTCCGCCGTTTGCTGGAATGTCACAATCAGGGCAAGCGCCACTACATCGTCATTGTGGCCGAAGGCGCCGGCGACACGGTTGAAATCAGCCGCTGCATCGAAGAGCAGACCGGCATCGAGTCCCGGGTCACCATCCTGGGCCATGTACAGCGCGGCGGCAGCCCCTCCATCCGGGACCGTATGATGGCAAGTCAGATGGGCGTCCTGGCCATCAAGAGCCTGGCAGCGGGCCAGTACGGACACGTGATCTCCTATCAGCAGGGCCGCCTGAGTGCCCTGGAGATCGAAGAAGCCCTTCAAATGACCAAGACCATCAGCCGCGAAGATATCGAGACTGCTTACAGGATCGCCCTTTAGTCAGGGGTCTCTTACAGGATAAGAGATCTTCACCCTTTCCAAATCATCCGAAGCTCGGTTCCATAAGCCTTGCTTCGCTCTGCCCCGTCAAAGGCAAAACCATAGCGCTGATAGAAACGGATGGCCTTTTCATTGCCTTTGAGGACCCATAGAATCACTTGCGGCTTGTGAGCCAGCTCTTCCATGGTATCTTCCATAAGAACAAGACCCAGGCCCTGCCCCTGATAGTCCGCCAGCAGATAGATGGCGAATACTTCACCTGCTTGGTCGAGGTCAGGACTGTCGCCATAGCAGGAAAAGCCGATGACCCGGCCATCTGTTTTCAAGACCAGAGTATTCTCAGGCCAGCTGTGAGCCCAGGATACCGTCTGTTCAAGCGCAATCGCCTCAACAAATTCCTGAGGCATCAGGCCGGCATAGGTTTCCTGCCAGGATTTCCAGTGGACATAGCCCTTGCCGTCCATCTCTTCTTTCGTCGTCATGGGGACGATCATCCAAGTCTTTGTCATGGCCTTGACCTCCTTTGAAACACGCGGCAGGCATGAAACATGGATGTCTATGAAACAGCAACACCCTCTCATGACCGCAGTATAGCACCGCTCGGCTGATCGCCTGATGATGGCTCATGAGGCCCCGACCGGGGGCAGGCGGCAAATGAATCGATACATTATGCAAATCAGACTGATGAAACAGGACTGAGTCCCCTTGGAGCGGCTGCCCCAAAATCAGGGCTATTTGGAATAAATGTTACCGATTGTCGCCTTTTCGGGATATCCTGAGCCCACAAGCTCATTTTTGAAGGCCATACTTGACAAAAGCCCCTGTTTGCAGTCTACTTAGTTGGTATTCAATAGAATTGCTTTTGTTTCCGTGTTATGCGAATCATTGAATGTTGATCATTGTTAGCAAGTCTATTTCTTTTCATAGTGGATACAGATTATTAATTGAAGGGGGCACCTGCATGAATAGTGGAACAGTCAAATGGTTCAACCATGAGAAGGGTTACGGATTCATCGCCAATGATGACGGCGGGGATGATCTGTTTGTACATTTCTCAGCGATCGCAGCTGAAGGCTACAAAACACTTGCTGACGGACAGAAGGTCACATTCGACATCGAAAATGATCCGAAGAACAACAAGCTGAGAGCAACGAATGTTCGTTTAGCCTAAGGGACGGTTTGGTATACCGCCAAAAGCGGTCCTTTAGCCGGAAACAGTCTGAGCATAACATTTAAGAGGACCTGCACCCTTCAGAAAATGAAGGGAGCAGGTCCTTTCTTAAATCTAAGAATTCATCCTATTTGCCGGCGGAAGCAGCCGCCTCGCTTATATATTGGCCGGCTCTATCCCGAACCCATTGAGCGTCGGTGAGCTCGATGGCTCCTTCTGTATCCAGATTCTCATACAGGTAAGCATCGTAACCGTCCAGAATGCCCAAAACACGGACCCCTACGACGGTGACACCGCCTTCCTGGTCTGTCCTGTAAAGCAGTTCGACTTCACGGCCATAGCCGGAATCGACCGACTCCAGATTCTTGTAATGGAAGGAGACGGTAACTGAGAAGCGCCTGGATTTTAGGTCAGTACCCAGCTCTTCTGCCCCTGTCAGCGTGACCTGGATCCCATAATCCTCTAATTCACTGCCGGTGGCCTCATAGGTAATTTTTCGCTCTTCCATTTTCCCCGCGATGTACTCAGAAACGCCGTCATTGATTGCCAAACCCTCCGGAACTTGGAAGGATTTCACCTGGTCGACTGCCGAAAACAAGTTGGTGACGAAACGCGACAAATCCCTTTCACCGCCTGGGTGGACAGGAGTCTTGGCGGCGCAGCCCGCCGCCAGGGCCAGGCATACCATGAGGGAGGCTGCCAGCAGTATGGAAAGAAAGTGTTTCATGGAGATTCCTCCTTGTTTCTTGTCTGTCCTTTTATGCTCTTCTTGACTGGGGTGGTTGTCTCTTGCTTCTTGGCAGCATCATGTGCGTGATACTGCGGTTCCCATGAGTTATTCGACAAGCTCATTATAAGGCTATTCTGCTTGTTTTTCATTTGGGAACCTGACGGGAAAGACTAAGGCGGTCCCGGATCAGTCCAAGTAGACGCCGTTACCTGATCCTTCTTATCGGTTTTTAAACCTGCGGCGCAAACAAAGAACCGTGATCAATACAGCAGCGGAGAAGGAGATTACGCCGACCAGAACATAGGCACCCGCATCTTCGAACATGAGGGTAGCCCCCAGCATTTGTTGAACGGAAGCCCCGCGCTGACCTCTGACCACCTGTGTGAATGTATGGATAAGTGCAAATGAAAGGGTCAGGCAGAGGAGGGAGAGCGCCCGCAGTGATCTTCGTTCCCTCTTTTGGCGCAAAACTTCCGCCCGCACTTTGACCTGCCTGAGTCTTTCCGCTGTGTCATACATGGAGTGCCTCCGCTTTTCGAGACCTGCCTCGAAAACCTTTCAAAGGTCTTCTAATTACTCAGGTACAGAAAAAGGGGAAACTACGCACCCCGGCCCTGAGGAATTGTAAAGCGAGGGAGGGCGCCGCTATTGCTGTGACGAGTCTGCACCGGCTTCTTCCGCTTGGCTGGGGCGCGGCATCCGGGAGGTCACTTGCTTGACGACTCCTGCCAGAAGAAGGCTGACCAGGGGCAGGGCGTAGGCAATGTACTGGGTAGCGCCGCCATGGGCGATCAGGAGGTTGTAGGTGGCGTGAAAGGTGATGGAGGCCCCCAGCAAACCGGCTGTACCGGCAATCTTCAGCCAGTCCCGCTGCCAGACATAAACCAGGCCGTAACAGATGATGGCTCCGCAGACGATATGCATGGCGCCCGTACCGAAGCCGCGTATTAGCAAGTGGACCAGGTTTCCTGCCCCGCTTTGCGTCAGATAGACAATATTTTCAAAAGTAGCGAAACTGACAGCGATGGTCAGCACGGAGCTGGAGATCTTCTCAGATTCAGGATCGAAAATTAAAAGATAGAAGAGCAGGGGCAGAAGTTTCATGACTTCTTCCACCACCGGGGCGATCTGGGTCGAGGCGTTCATTAGGTCCGCCTGGTAGAGCTGGGCAAAGAAAGTATTGATGTAGGCGGAGAGCAGACAGGCGCCCATGCCGATGAAGGCAAAAAAGAAAAAACGGTAGTACTTCTTCCCCATGAAAAACATGGAGACCAGGAGGGGGGCGGCGACACAGACGAAGATATTCTCTACATAAGTCATGCGGTCACCGCCTTTTTCAAAGCAGGGACCAGGGCTAATAAAGCCGCTGACAGGAGAAAATCAAACCAGAAGTAGGGATTGGTCAGGGTATCGCTGATCCAGAAACAGGAAGAGGTCCAAAGGCCATACTCCAGGAAGACTGTCACCAGGACGGCGCCGTGGAAGTACTGCTTCTGTCGGGCCGGGCCGCTTTGCCTTCTGGCGAAAAGAAAACCGCGCATGGCAAAGAGGGCGGCTGTCATGGTCAGGCCGACCATGATGAGATTGCCCATGATCTCCCCGAAAGTCAGATAAAGGGCCAGCTGAGGAAGACAGAAGAGGGGCACCAGGAGCATGGCCGGGTGCCGGAACTTTTTCTCCTCTTCTGAGGCCAGAGTATAAGTCATAGTCAAAAGAAAAAGATAGCTCGCGTTCCAGGCCAGTTCCGATACGTAGAAGACCTGGGGCGTCGTGTCAAAGAGCAAAATATAAAGGGTCCAATGAAAGGTGCCCAGCATGAAACAGCCCAAAAAGCAGGCCAGGAGATAAAAAGCCTGCTGGCGGCTTCGGTAATAGAAGATGCCGGCAGCAATAAAAGCCGTCAGGGTGACCGCCGATTGCGTCAGGTTGTCAAGCAGCTCGATCATGCTTGCCGCCCTGCTCTTTTTTGTTCTTCAGCTGGATGCGATAGAAGAGAATCGTCATGGCTGCTCCGAGCGCGAAGGCGAAGAAGCCGATCAGAATGTAGCCCAGGGTGCCGCTGACATCAAAGATGCTGGCCGTTGCCCCCGGCTGCACAGGCTCAGGAGCGGGCGTTCTGCTCAGCACGGAAGGAATAAAAAAGGACAGGCCCACAAGGATCAGCAAGCTGGCGGCACAGGCGGAGGCAAGGATGAGCCTGTTTTTTCTTTTACTTCTTGCCGCCTTGATTTCCAGAGCCTTGTCCTTGACCGCGGCCAGCCTTTCCTCAGTACTCCGCATGGACAACACCTTCCTCCTCCAGGCGTTTACGCAGGGATTTTTTACCCCGGTAAACCAGATCCGCTATTTGCTTCTCACTCTTTCCCATGACTTCAGCCGCTTCAGCGTGGCGCATATGCTCAAAATAGACCAGATAAAGGGCCTGGCGGTAATCGGGGTTTAAGCGCTCCATGCAGATGTTCAAAAGATCGCTGCGTTCATTGGCCATAGCCAGGTCATCCGCCATAGCCTGGCTTTTCGGCTCATGCTCGATTTCGTCCAGGCTCAGGCACCTGCGCAGCTTATTGCGGGCAAGAAAGCGCAGGGACGCATGCCAGGCCGACTTATAGATATAGGCTTTGAAAGCGCCTTGGCGGATAGAGGGCTTTTTGACAGAAAGATAAGCGAAGACCTCGATCATGAGGTCTTCGGCTTCATGAAGATCGTGGATATAGCGGTGGATGTAGAGGGTCAAGCGCGTTCCATAACGTTCGATCAGCTCAACCAAGCCGTCTTCATTGCCTTCCAGGTAGGCACCATAGAGTTTTTCATCGTCCGTCACAGCGATTCCCTTTACCAGCCATTTAACTCCTACCGCAATTTAAGCACGAGAGCCCGCAAGAATACAAGCAAAGAAGCCATCTTCACCTTCCGTCCCTGTACTGCCGGAGACTTACTGGCTGAAAACCCCTTAAAGAGACAAACCGGCCAAACCGTCCGCACCTTTCATCGATCGGACGGGGTCAGATCCCTCTCTTCGACCGGAAAAAAATCTGTAATATAATTATCCTCTTCTTCATAGGCGGGGCTTCCAGGATCATAGATAATATACTGGCCGTCATCCGTACGTTTTATGACCAGCCGCCAAAGCCAGGGATCGCCATTGTCATAGGTCCCGCCATCAAACAGAATGGCCAAGCCGTCGTCCAAATCATTAAACGTATAGGTGCCCAAGACCTCGTAATACTCACTATCAGCGTGGGGGTATTCCCGGTGATCGGGTGTACTGTAGCGCACCTGTCCGCCCGGCATGAATTCCAGGTAATCTATGAAGCCCCGCCGGAAATCGGCCTCACGCCGCCATATACTTCCCTCCAAAAAGGTCTGAAACCGTGCATGTTCCAGCTCATCAATCTTTTGCTGAACACAGGAGGCATAGGCGGCCGCGCCCATTCGATTGGGATGGAAGGAGTACATGCTGGGGAACACCCACCGGTTGATATCTTCTCCATGCGGCATCGGCATTAATGCATTCAGGAAGGGTATGGTGGCGTAAGCGCCGTGCCCTTTGAAGGCTGGCTCAACATCAACGAAATGAATGTTTATTCCCGCGGCAGAAGATTCAGTCACCAGTTTCTTGATCTCATTGTTAAACAAGGTGACCGCATTATTGACGGTGTCGATCTCCATCTCACTCAAAGAGATGCCTTTGTTTGCCTTGTCAAGGAGTTGCGGGTACCCGGCCACAATGATTTGGGCTTGCGGACCTGCTGCCTCCCAAATGTCCTGGTAGGCCTGGCGGAGGCTGTCTTTGATACCGCCCTTGGCCTCGAAGGCCTTCCAGATATGATTGATTCTTTCAGCAACACTGTTGATATCCAAATTGATGCTGCCAAGTATTACCGAATGAAGAACCTTCCCGAATCCGGCGTCATTGCCGCCAAGTGTCAAGGTGACATAATCCGCTTGCAGACCCTCTTTTCTCACCTGGTCGAAAACTGCCAGCTGAGGGGGCAGCATTTTCTTGCCAGAGATTTTCCCAAAAACACCCGTTTTCTTGTTGTATTCCTTTTCCTGCTCAGACTTCAGGTGTTGGGTCTCCGCACCGGAAGATGCCGCGAAAAACCAGTGTGTCTTCTTGTCCTTGTAAAAGGACATCTTGTCCTTTAAGAAAGGCAGGGTCAGCATTCCGGGCCAGCTGTTCTCCGACCTGTGTGCCAGCCAGTCGTGATATCTCACCTTCTCCGATACTTGCTTGTCTTGGCCATAAAAGGGTTCAATGCCCTCCCCCGATGAAAAGGAATCTCCCAGGGAAACAATGACTTGCGGGGGGGTGTAGTCCGCCAGCGCCTGAACCTTGACTTTGAGAGGAAGACAGCTTAAAAAGATCCCCAGAAGCCAAAGAATGGTCAGGCTTGTTTTGTTTTTTCGGCTCATTTTTTTACTCTTCATAAATCGTCTATGGCCTCCCTGGTCAACTTTTCAAGTGTTTCAGCGTCAATCCGGTCAACCTTTTTGACCATAATCTGAGATCCATCCGGCAGGGTCTCAAAGAATCGGTTGCTGACACTGTCATAACTCATGATTGTGTCGGATTCAGACAGAATCACCTGGGCCGTGCGCTCCGACAAAAGGTTATAGGTCACAGGGATGGCCATGACAAAACCGTCTACAACGAAAATCGTCCAGTATTCATCGTCTTCGCTGATATAGTAAGTGCTGTAGGTCGGATGCTTGGCCGGGGAAGAGTCTTTGACTCCGGTCTCTTCCGAATACTGACCCTCCATCGAATAATTCCAGGTGATTGGATAGTCGCCCAGGCCCCACTCGTCAAGACTCTCTTGGATGTCCTTTTCGGTAAAGACGGTTTGCGAATCTTTGGCGGATCTGATCGACAGGATGCGGGAATTTGTTTTCAAATAGGCCTCGGCGTCACGCGGCGTCACACGCTCCCAGTCTGCAGGGGGACTCTCCTCTTGGGCAGGCTGGCTGCCTGCTGGATCGGAAGCTTTGCTTCCGGGAGAGGGCCCGCCTGGATCTCTGATGCCGCCACAGGCTGACACAAGCAGAAGGCCGAGCAGCAGGCAAATCATAGCTGGTATTCGTTTTCTTTTTCTCATCTTCTTATCCTTTTCAACTCAGGCCAATCAGTTTCAGAGATTGTACCATAGTCTAAGTTTATAAATATTGGATTGGACAAGCGAGGCAACCATAAGCCCGGTACTGGTCGCGCCCTCTTTTGAAATCACTGATATTTGGGCCCTGCTGCCTTGGGCGTCTCAATTCCAAAAATTCTGTGTTTTCGAGCAATCTGCCGGTATTTATTGATAAAGGGGATACGGCTGCCTTTCGAAGTCCGCTGTCTACCACATAGTAGCGGCGTTTGCTCGAAAAGAGTCTTTTGCCTCTCGTGTCATAAGCGTCAACGGGATATAAAACAAATCCATAAATTTCAGTTTGTAACTGAATAGAATCATTTTTCTCCACACATATCAGTCAGTAACTGAAACAGATGACTGTTTTTGTTTTAGACCATGCATCAAGCTGTGCCAGGTACAAAACTTTTGAGTTTTCAATCATGATGTCGCCTTAAGACGGACTTACAAGCCGGACGGTTGCGTTTCTTGCAATAAAAGGTCCGTTCCCGGAGGAGCGGACCCTTATATCCTTCATTCATTTAATCTTGCGCCGAAACAGATAGAATCGCACGATAAGCCAGGGCCGGGTTCGAATTGCCGCCCGGTGTCAGACACCAAAACGATATTTTTCAGCTAGGAAAGGGTGATATTCAGCCTGTTCCAGCTGTTGATGTTATTGACAGCGAAAACCAGGTCAACGATTTCTTTATCAGAAAAGAGCGCTTTCATCCTTTCAAAATGCTCATCGGATACAGGATGGATCGAAATGTGGGTCAAGGCCTCCGCAAACTCCAAGGCTGCTCTTTCCCTGTCTGAGAAGATCTTTGAATCCCTCCAGGCATTGAGGAGGTAGATTCTCTCCTCACTTTCGCCACGCTCCCTTGCATCTTTGGTGTGCATATTAAGGCAGAAGGCGCAGCCGTTGATCTGGGAAACCCTGATTTTGATGAGCTCCAAAAGCATGGGATCAAGGGGGCTGTCTTTCATGGATTCTTCGCTTTTTATTATGGCCTCAAAGGCGGCCGGAGCCATTTTTTTATAACTGATTCTTCGATTCATAGGGCCCTCCATGGATATTGAATAGATTATTTCCGGTTCAACTCTCATTCCCATTAAACATGAGAACAGGATGGCCTGTAGGCCCGGGAGTTACTAAAGAAAAAGGGGCTGTCTCAAAACACTGTAAAGTGATGAGGGACAGCCTCTTCTTTATGTTTCCAGCTAGAACATCGGCCTTCAGGGCGTAAGAACTTGCTTCGAATGCAACTATCAGCGATGGCAAATCC